>JANMOF010000403.1:0-14195 GCA_031368925.1 Leptospiraceae bacterium | reverse complement strand
AAAAATAATGATTCACAGCCTAACGTAATCAGGTATCTAAGTGAAGTTGAAGGATTTGTTCCTTGGACATGGTGGCCTAATAATGAAGTCGGACATACTGATGAGGCAAAAAAAGAAATCCATAAACTATTCGGAAAGATTGATGCGTTTGAAACTCCGAAACCAGAGCGTCTAATACAGCGTATCCTACAACTTGCTACAAACGAAAATGATCTTGTTATGGATTCCTTTCTCGGTTCTGGAACAACGGCGGCGGTAGCGCATAAGATGGGAAGGCGCTATATTGGAATTGAGATTGGAGAATATGCGGTTACTCATATTGTGCCGCGACTCAGAAAAGTCATCGAAGGAGAACAAGGTGGAATTTCCGAAGCGGTTGGTTGGAAAGGTGGTGGTGGATTTTCGTTTTATAGACTCGGCGAAACTATTTTTAATTTGTATGGTGCAATCAACCCCAAAATCAAATTTCCTGCTCTCGCACAATACATTTGGTTTATGGAAACAGGAATGTCGTTGCCGTCGCCGTCCGTAACGCTGATGATTGGAATCCACAACGACACCGCATACTACTTGTTATACAACGGAATCTTGGGCGATAAATCTCCCGAAGGTGGAAACGCGCTGACTCGTTCATCGCTTGCCGAGCTTCCTGCGTTTGAAGGAAAGAAAATTATATTTGGTGAGTCATGTCGCATTAGCCCAGACAAATTAAAAGACTTGCAAATTATTTTCAAGCAAATACCCTATGACTTAAAGGTGAAGTGACATGAACAATAAACAAATCATTGATTATAAATTACATATAGAAATTAATCCTGAAATACGATTTGGCAAACCCTGTATAAGAAATACTCGAATCTCTGTTTATGATGTATTGGGTTGGTTTGCATCTGGCATGTCACAAGAAGAAATCCTAGAAGACTTCCCTCAATTAACAAAAGACAATATCCTTGCCTGCTTTGCCTATTCAGCAGATCGAGAACGAAGATTAAAAATTGCGGTCTAAAAAGGTTACCGATAAATCCTTTATTGTTAAAATAATCGCATGAAACTACTCTTTGATGAAAATTTATCCTATCGAATTTTGAAAAAATTAGACTCTGAATATGAGGGCTCCCAAAATATTCGAGGCAAAGCCGATTTAATAATCTGGGAATATGCAAAAACAAATGATTTTACAATTGTTACTTTCGATGAAGATTTCTATGATATTCAATTACTCCGAAAATTCCCACCAAAAGTAATTTGGTTACGTTGTGGAAATACTAGCACAAATCATATTGCCTTTATCTTGAACGATAAAAAAGAAGAATTGAAAAAGTTTATACAAGATTCTGAGCAAGGAATTTTCGAAATTTACTAGATACATACAATCATGCAACTAAAAGAATACCAAGAAAAAACACTTAACAAACTCAGAGACTTTCTCAAAAAAGCAGAATCCATTGGAGCAAAAAAAGCTTTTACAGAAGCAGCGTACCTGCGGCTAATGGGATTGTTCCACCTTACCACGAGTTACTAGAAATGGAAGATGTTCCTTACGTTTGTTTGCGTCTTCCTACTGGTGGCGGAAAAACAATTTTAGCCACTCATGCGATTGAAGTGGCGGCGACTACTTACTTGGAGCAAGATTATCCTTTTATGTTGTGGCTTGTTCCTACCACTACGATAGCGGAGCAAACTCTGAATTGCCTACTAAATCCCGATCATCCGTATCGAGAGGCTATCAATCAAAAGTATGGAAGTAGTGTAAGGATTTTGTCGGTGTCTGATTTTGATTTAGTAAGACCGGATGATTTAGAAAATCGTCTATGTATTTTGGTTGGAACTTTTGCGTCTCTTCAGGGTAAAGGAAACTGATGATAGAAATATCTATAAAGAAAATGAAGCCTTTGAAACTCATTTTAGCGGTTTAGACATTGAACATCTAGGTTTAGAAAGAAATGAATCAGGAGAGAGAAAAGGCAAAGTGAAATTATCCTTTGCAAACTTGGTAAAAATCCATCGACCTCTTCTCATACTAGATGAAGCGCATAACGCCAAAACGAAATTAACCTCCGATGTAATTAAACGAATTAACCCAAAATGAAGAAGTAGAGATTCCCGACATAGTATTGTCAGGGCTGATTAATTTCTTAAAGTCCCTTCTGTAACAAATCATGAACCGATACAATTCCTACGAAAATATTTTCCTTATCTACAATTGGCGCAACAGAAATAGGACGAGTTCTATCTTCCATTGCGACTAATACATCGTATGCTTTCATACCTACTTGGAAAGCACTTGGCTTTGGATTCATGATTTCGCGGGCGGTTTTATCTTTTGTGAGAGAGCCTGCGGCTAGAAATTTGCGAATATCGTAGTCTGTGATGAAGCCAATGAGTAATCCATTCTCATCTATAACACCTACAGCTCCGAGTCGTTTGATCGTTATTTCGTCTAGCACTTTCCCTAAATCGGAATCCGGCTTTACTACTGCGTTGTCTTCACCAGAGCGCATAACGTCTTCTATGTCAAGGCTGAGTCGTTTTCCAAGTCTTCCCGCAGGATGAAATAGCGCGAAGTCGTCTGCCTGAAAGTTTTTTAATTCCATTAGCGCCATTGCGATTGCGTCTCCGGCAATGAGTGCGATTGTTGTGCTCGAAGTAGGTGCAAGTGCTAATGGGCATGCTTCTTGTAAAATGGGGGTAATGAGTGTTACATCGCAAGCAAGTGCAAGCTTTGATTTTGGATTTGCAGTGATTCCGATTAGCTTTGCTCCGATTTTTTTGATAGTAGGGATAAGAGCTATTAGCTCATCGCTTTCCCCACTTTTTCCAATTGCAATAATTACATCATCTTTCGCAATCAGCCCTGCATCACCATGAGCCGAATCTGTTGGATGTAAAAAAATGGCAGGGGTTCCTGTTGAGCTCATCGTAGAAGAAATTTTCTTAGCTATGTCTCCTGACTTGCCTACCCCAGTAACAATGACTTTACCATTTGATTTCAAAATTAATTCTACTGCTTTCTCGAAGTTTGGATCTAATGTGTCTTGGAAATGTTTGATTGCATCTACTTCAATTGCTATGGCTTTTTTTATCTTATTTAAAATTTCACTCATAGCTTAGAATATTTTCTTTGAATTAGTTATGTCAATAGTAAAAGATTTTACTTCTTAGAAATCACGCTAAGAAAAAAGATTGCACTCTATTTGCAATTTAGGATTATACAATTAGGAATAGAATTAATTTATGAAATATATTTATTTATTTGCTCTGACATTTTTTTTATATTCATCACTCATCGCTCAATCAAAAGTTGTTCTTGGCGAAGAGGAAATCCGCAAAGCGCCTTATACGAAATTTGAAAATCGTTCCGATAAATTTGCAACTCCCGAGATGAAAGCACTCGAAGCAGAAATCGGAAAGGGATTGCATGACCTCGTTATCGAAACGGATAAACCGATTAATTATAAAGGATTTACTCTCCAGAGATTTTATTCGGATGAAAAAGGAAAGTTTGGCGGAGATATTTTAGTTTTAAATAAAAATGCTACGTATGGGCATATCAATTCTATTAAACGAATTCTAAATGCATATATCCAAAGTTCCTTTGAATACACAGAAAAAAATGCGGATGTCCTTGTAATGGAGGTATTATTCTACAATGCACAAAACCGCCAGAAGCTTGATAGAATCAAAAAGCGATACACTAAATCACTAATTGCCGCTTTAAATAAAAACAAGGTAGGAATTGGAAAGAAATTTAACGACTGGCCTGGCAATACGCAAATTGTAATTCCAATCAAATTTTCTGTTGAGGCAAAGACTCCTACCATTACGGAAAATAAAACAGAGACTAAAACCGAAGAAAAAAAGGAACCAACAACTACTGATAAGAATCCTGTAATAGAAAGAGAAAAAATTAAACCAACCAAAGCTAAAATTCCTAGTTCAGATATGTCAAAGGAAAATATTACTTCTACAAAAACAGTAGATGATAAAAAAATTCCTAAGACGGATGAAACAGTTATTAAAGAAGAAAAAAAGACAATTGAAGTTCGAACTGATAAAGACAAGTCTAATATTACTGAAACAGAAGCGAAGCCCCCTGAAAAAACTAAAGACAGTAATTCCTCTGAAACTAAAACAGTGGCTAAGAAAGATAAACCTGATCCTGCAAAAAATCCATCAAAAGATAAAACAACTGTAACCGATAATTCCAAAAAACCGATTGACGATAAAAAAACGGTGAAAGAAGCAACGAAAGACGCAAAATCAAACCCTCCTTCAAAAGAAGCAGTAAAAGAGGAGCTTAAAAAAGAAACTAACTCTACAGAAGTTGTGGATAATAAAAATAAGCCAGATGAATCATCCAGGGAAATAAAAAAAGAAATTTTGAAGGAAGAAGTAAAAAAAGCTCCAGAGCAAATTCCTCCTGCAAAAGAGTTAGCTAAAGAAACGAAAGTAGAAGATAAGCCCGTTGTTAAAGATACCAAGCAACCTGTTAAAGAAACAAAAACGGAAGAGCTTAAGAAAGAACCTGCGAAGACCGAGCCAGCCAAAGTGGTTAATAATGATAAGCCGGTAGCGAAAGATAGTAAGCCCGCTGAAGCAATAGTCGAAACGAAAGTGCCTGCAAAGGAGCCTAGTAAAGAAGCTAAACCTGCCGAAGTTGTCACTGAAAAGAAACCTCCGGCTAAAGAACCAGTTAAAGAAACTAAGGCAGAAGAAAAGAAAGTAGTAGCTAAAGAGACGAAACCGGAAGAACCAAAAAAAGAACCTGCAAAATCAGTAGTATTAAACGAGGTGAAAACCGAACCAACTAAAACGGTTACTGTTGATAAGCCGGTGGCAAAAGAAACTAAACCAATTGAGCAAACTAAAAAAGTAGAAGAGCCAAAAAAAGAAACGGTAGTTACTCCTCCCGCAAAGAAAGTAGAAGAAAAATTACCAACTACTAAAACTGAAATAAAGAAGATGGCGCAAGAGTTAACTGTTCTTAAAGCAAAAGAAAAAGATAAAGTAGAGAATAGCGAAAACGTTGTTGGAGAAAAAATTGTTTTCTTAAAAGTAAAAGAGTTTTTAGCCGAAGGTCATTATAGCTCGGAAATGTGGGCTGTCGATACAGAAAACGATGATGAACTTTTTCAAAGTCCATTTAAAAAAGTTTGTGGTAAGGAATTTAAAGAGCTTGGAACAGGTGTTGTCGTAATGAGCTTTAAAGAAAATGACATCATTGGAACGGATACTCATCATCTTGCGCTTCTCGATAAAGATAGTTTAAAACTAATCAAGCAAACACAGGAAGTTATATTCTGGAGATCATTCTTGAAAGAGCAAAGCGGTAAGATATACGCAGTTGAATTCAAAGACGGAAAATACTACCTCGCACAGTTTAAAGAAGATTTGACATTTGAGATGAGGAGTAGTGATCCTATTAATCCCGATTGTGAAATCGCATTTAAGAAAAATAAAATCTATTTAACCAAACGTTCTCCTGATAACTCAGGTGTTTCGATTCGTGTATTAAATCGGGACAATTTGAAATTACGCGACGTGAAAGTAATGAAGTAAAGTAGTGAAATTTGATTTAAGATTATATTTCAAAACAGTTTCTCGAAAAATTTTAGAGGAACTGAATAATGTGAGACTCTTTTTTATTCGTTCGAAAGAAAGGATTGTAAGGAAGAGAAAGGAATTTCTCACTGTGATGATTATTCCGCACAATGAGAAGCCAAGTTATAAGTTGAGCGTTACTTATAAATCGATTACATTCTTTTTTCTTGCAATGTCTCTTGTTATCGCAACATCAGCAATCATAGTTCTTGGTTATAGTGGTCGAGTGCATGAGATGGAAGAGTTAGAAATTTCTAGTAGTGATTTCCAAAAACAATCTCTGAAACTCAAATCTGAAATGAATTTGCTGCATGATATGAGCTATTATTATTATCAAAGAGTATCCAGGCTTTATACTAAGCTTGGAGGCGATCCATCCCGTGTCGGTATGAGCGACAAATCGAAATTACCCCTTGGAGTATTTGACACTAACTCGGATATCATTCCAGAGACGTATATTCTTAAGTCTGATATATATTATTTAAAAAAATCAGCAGAGCTTACAAAAGAAATTATCAAAACGATTAAACAAAGAAAATCAATTATCAAGAATACTCCATCTCTTTGGCCTACTCGCGGTTATATTTTATTTCCGTTTGGAAAATACTTTTCATCTATCACTGGGCGTGAAGTGATTAATAATGGAATTGATATTGGAACTTTTCCTGGAACAGAAGTTGTTGCGACTGCCCCTGGTGAGATTTATGAAACAGGCTATACTGAATCAACTGGATATTATTTAAAAATTACACATAAATATGGATGGAGAACGATATACTCCAATCTTGAAAGACTACAAGTAAAAAAAGGAGAGATGGTATCTAAGGGAGATGTGCTCGGTTATGTTGGAAAAACTTCCGGTAGTTCGATATTCCACTTGCATTATGAAGTGCATGTTGGCACAAATCCTTTAAACCCTTATTCCTTTTTAAATCAGGTGCAAAACTAGGTAAGTAAACAATGAGCGAAGAACACGAAGAATTTTCAGTCAATAGCATTATCGGGGAAGGTTCCGAATTTTACGGCGAATTCAAATTATCGGGTCTAATCCGTATTGATGGAAGATTTAAAGGGCTAATTCAAACCGATGGAAAGGTAATCATCGGCAAAACTGGAGTAGTCGATACTGACATTAGAGCTCGCGTTGTCGTTGCTGGTGGAGAGATCAGGGGAAATGTCTATGCCTCCGAAAGAATTGTTCTGCTTTCTACTTGCAAACTATACGGCGATGTGATTACTCCAAAATTATTAATCGAAGAAGGAGTCCTCTTCGAAGGCAAATGCACGGTTAACCCATAATGCAATTTTCTATTAATACAGACAAACCAAAAGCTACTACGGATAAAAATTCAAAAGGAATAAAATCTGACGGTTCTGCTAAAGTTAAAGACAAAGAAAATTCTTTTCTTTCTATTTTAGAATCCATTGTTCCATCAGATAAAGAACAAACTCGCGAGATTAACGAACTCTGGCAAAGACTTCCTGAAATGGAAAAGCGATTTCTCAATATTCCAAACCAGGAAAATCTAAACGAGTATAAAAAATTAGTCAAAGACATTACGAATACAATTTTAAAGAATAATACCGAGTTGTCTCAAGCCAAGCAACGCGGACGCAATGATAAAAAAGTTCTCATGACTGTAAAAATTCTAGATGAGAATATTCAAATCTTAGCGACTACAATGCTTAGCCCGCAGAACTCGGCTTTTTCTTTATTGAAGCAACTAGAGCGTATCCGCGGATTACTTATGGATTTAAAAGAGTAGTTTTATATAATCATTTGATTAGATAGTGTGATTATTTGGTTTTTTGTTATAGTTATCTCTACTGTTTCTAGTAATAATTAGTTATAATTAAAAACTCGCAAAGTAAAATAAATTTTTATTAAGAAAGAGATATTCTTTAAAAAAAATGCGTCAGTTGAAATATACTGAGTGTTTGCGATTGTGATTTTAAATAAAAAAACAATATTCTTTTCTGGGATGACTTTCTTCTTAATTTTAATTTGTATAATGATAGGGGAAGGAATTTCACAGATATTCTTTAGAAGTATCTTTGAAATTCCTGTAAATGGTAAAACTCAGGATGTTAGAAAAGAAAATCCATATATAATTAAATTTAAACCTTTTGTTCATAGTCATATTCCAAATTCTGAATATGTCCAACAAGGGAAAAATTTCTCTGTAAATTATAAAATTAATTCCTTGGGTTTAAGGGATAATGAACCTTTACCACAAGGGAAAAAGAATAAGAAAAGACTTTTGATTATTGGAGATTCTGTGACCGAAGGGCATGGAGTTCAATTCCATGAAACCTATGTCTATCATCTGAAAAAACTATTAGAGAAAGATGATTGGGAAGTATTAAATGCAGGAATTCAAGGGGCGGGTATTGCTCATCAGGCAACTAATTTAACTCGATACTTTGAGTTGAATCCCGATGCGATATTGTTAGCTACATATGAAAACGATTTGGCTGATGACAGAAGAATCGAAATTCATTATGATCAATACCCGGTATTAGAAAATCCAACTCTATTTTTTCCTGATTCTAATTTTTCTATTTTTTTTAAGTCAAAGTTATTCCAAATGGGTTATGTTTTTTTCAGTAAATATATTAAACCTAAAACAGAAATTGAAAAAATAATTAAACAAAATTCTAAACTTATAAAAAAAATTAGTACACCAGAGCAATTGAATTTTAAATCACTTTCTTTTCTTCACCCGACCAGTATAGATACAGCGTGGGATATGACATCCCGCTATTATGATTTTTTCCAAAGAGAAACAGAGAAAAGAAAAATTCCCTTGTACGTAGTAAATCTTACTTATCGCACTTATGAATCAAGCTTCAATCCTATCTTTATTCAATCTAATAATTTATTAGAGGAGCATTTAAAAAAATATCTATTCGAAAAAAAGATACCTTATTTTAATATGAAGGATTCTATTTTAGAATATCATATAAAGAATCCTGATAGTCTTGCTATTCCAGAAGATGGTCATCCTAATCGGGAAGCGCATAGACTTTTTGCAACGAAGCTTTACCACTGGCTAAAAGATAAGTTAAAATAACTGTAAAAACTAACCTATGGCTTACACCAATTTTGCGTTCACTAACCTATCCTTGAACTGTTGATAAACTTTTTCCGTTACCTCAAGTCTTTGTAGCCAGTTCAAAAAGTATTCTTTTAATTCTTTACTTCTCTCATGAGTTCCTTCATGGTAGATTTCGAAATCCTTTCGATTTTGGATTTTATCGGCGACTAACATCATATTTACTTCTTCAATAGGAGACAGTCTTATTTCATCGAGTGAAGAAATTTTTCTAAGAGATAAATACTCATTTGCCACTGATCTATACTCTACCGCAAGAAGGATTACTTTGGGATTAATGCCTACAAAATCCTTATCCCAATTTTCAAGAAAGTCTGAATCAGCTTGAAAAATCGGATGCAAACAAAATGCACGTTTTGCTATATCCGAAGCACTCATCCAATCCAAAATTTGCAATGCCTCGTCAATATGATTTATCAGAGGCAAATTACTTCTTTGTGCTTTTTTATTTCTATAGAAATTTTGAATAGTCTGGTATTCGAGAGTCATTATCTTTAATAAGCATCTACTGTTTTAAAGGTAGAAATTTCTCCAAGTCTACGACGGGATAACTTCTGAGTAGACGCTAAACCTTCTAGAATAAATTCCACACCGGTGACGAATAGATGATCTTCTCCATCCATTCCTTTCTCGTGAAGTAAATCCCAGAGAGCAGGAACTGATTTTAATAAAGCGCGATAGCTAGCAGTAGGCATGAGATCGGATATTTCTAATTTGCCCATAGCATAGATTTGTTTTGCAATATCATTAAAATTGGAAAGGTATTTTTTCGGCGGAAAGTATTCTTCGAAGATAACGCGTGTCGCCTGGTCGAGAAGTTTGATTACAACCTGGTATTCACTGACTGCTTCGTCGCGGTAAGGGTCTAATTCTATTTTGCCGGAGCAGGATGCAAAGATATTTCCTAAGTCTGTAAGCCTTACATAACCTTTTGATTCACCAAAATTTAATGCGCGTTTTCTTGCGGAGCTAACGGCTACTTCATAGTTTGCGATAGAAAGTCTCGCACTGACTCCTGATTTTTGATTTACCAAATGAGAACTTCTCGCCTGGATTGTAATTTCTTCGATGATCTCTTCGATGTAAGGAGGGACAATGATTTCGGGAGTTTTGAGAGGAAGTTTGATTTCCTGCTTGGTAATCTCAAGACCAATTTGTCTAGTCTTGGGATAATGAGTGCGAATTTCTGAACCGATACGGTCTTTGAGTTGCGAAATAATTTTACCGCTTCTAGAATAATCATCCGGGTTTGCTGTAAAACAAACCATTACATCAAGGGGAAATCGAATTGGAATTCCACGAATTTGAATATCAGCTTCTTCTAATATATTAAAAAGAGAAACTTGCACGAGGTAATCTAAATCAGGCATTTCGTTTACTGCGAATATACCACGATTCATACGGGGAAGTAAACCAAAGTGAACTGCTCCTTCTGAGGATAACGGCTCTCCATTTACAATGCGAGAGGGATCTAAGTCACCTATGATGTCCCCTATTCGTGCACCGGGAGCAAGGCGTTCTCCATAACGTTCATCCCGTGTGAGCCAGGTTAATTCAGTATTATCCCCTTGTTCTCGAATGATTTTTTTTCCTTTGGCTGTGATTGGATGAAATGGACTTTCAGGAATTTCAGTTCCTTTAATAACTGGAATTTTTTCATCAAGCAGGTTGACTAATGCTCGCATGATTCTACTTTTCGCCTGCCCTTTTTCCCCGAGCATAACAATATTATGCCCCGAAAGAATTGCATTTACAAGTTGAGGAGTTACAGTGTCTTCATAGCCGTGGATTCGTGGAAAGATAAGTTCTTTTTTTAAAAGTTTAGTAGAAAGGTTTTCAGCCATTTCCATTTTGATAGATCGCTCTATATAATTGCTTTTCTTTAATTCGCCAAAGGTTCTAATTTCGTTCATTTAATTCCTCTAAGCATTAGATATGAAGTAAGCCATAAAAATAAAAGAAATTTTTATTCGCTTGGGAAATTTACGAATTCAAAGTAGAATTTACTAGGTCGAAGTGTGAGGGATCAGATTTTGAATAAGGTTAAGTAAATAAGACAGAGGAAATGCTACATCTTGTATGGAAAATCGGAAAACTTATTAGAGCGTGGAAAATAGCTAAGCAGGATACTCAATTCCCAGTATCGTAATATCATCCTGTCTCTTTCTTCCATCCAAAAATTGATCTAGTTGTTTTAATACTTCTTCAACTGTGTTCTCTATCGACAAAGATTTATTATCCGCTAGGATAGAAATAAGCCTTTCTTCTCCAAACTCTTCACTCTGAGAGCTGAACTCTTCAAAAATCCCATCTGTGAAAATATAAAGACGATCATTCCTTGTAAACGGAAATATTAGCGACTTATAGGTATTATGCTCTGATATACCAATAATTCTTCCAGTATATCCCAATCTAATGACTTCGGTATTCTGTAAAAGAATTCCTGCTGGATGCCCGGCTGAAACGTATTTTAAGGTTTGCTGTTTCATATCTATCTCTATAATTATAGCTGTCATATAACTATTTAAAGATTTATATTTATAGAGATAATCGCTATTAAACACATCCATTATTTGAGCAATGTCCAGGTTCAAATTCTTAATGTTATCATAGATACCTTTAATCGCCATTGTAATCATTGCCGCCTGCACTCCATGTCCTGTAGCATCGGCAAGAAAAATTCGATAAATCGATTCGTCCCATTTACTTATCTCATAAAAATCTCCGCCCACCTCGGACATAGGGATATAGGTTGTAATAATCTTGAGTTCTTTTAAAAGATCTGGATTAGTAAAAAGAATATTTTTTTGAATTTTCTGAGCTAATAGCAAATCCTCTTTAATTGTTTCGAGTGAATTATTCAATTCTGCAGTTCTATCCTTTACAATTCGTTCTAAGTTTTGATTATAATGCAAAAGTTGTTCGGTTCGCTCTTTCAATTTAATATGAGTTCCTATGCGCGAAAGTAATTCATCCTTGGAAAAAGGTTTCACAATATAGTCATTACCCTCTAAATCAAATCCTTCCTGCATATCACTAGTTCTATTATTTGCAGTTAAAAATACGATCGGTAATTCATTCATATTATATTTTTCTCGAATAATCTGACTAACTTCAAAGCCAGTCATCATTGGCATCATCACATCCATTAAAACAATATCAGGTTTGTCACGCTCTAAAATTTTTAAAGCATCCATACCATTACTTGCAACTGTTACACGGTATCCTCTGAATGTAAAATGATTAAATATGACTTGTAAGTTTACAGGCTCATCATCTACAACAAGTATATGAAAAGCAGTGGAATCTGACTTTTTTAAGTTAGATTCCGATTGTAAAATTTCATCAGAAGGTAAATTAAGAATATCCTCATATGCTTCGACTACTTTTTGAACTAGGAGTTCTTCTCTTCTAATTTGCGGTTTATCATTCGTAGCCGGTAGAGTAAAAATAAACTTAGAACCTTTTCCGAATTCTGATTCTGCATAGATTTTACCACCGTGCAATTCTACTAACTGTTTAGTCACAGAAAGACCAAGCCCTGTCCCGCCATACTTTCTTGTATTGGAACTATCTACTTGTTCAAAGAATTCAAAAATAGAATGTAGTTGATCTTTTGGAATTCCAATCCCTGTATCGGTGACAGTGATTTGCATTAATCGCGTTGGTATAGACAGAGCATGCTGCATCTCTACTACGAGAACGCCAACCAATTCCGCACTAATTGTAATAGTACCTTCTTCTGTAAATTTAATCGCATTGCCGATAAGATTATACAATATCTGTTGTAATCTATCTTCATCTGCAATAACAGAAGGAACATCGTGCGGAATTTCGTTTATGATTTTTAGATTTCTGTTTTTGATTAAGGGAGAACATAATTTAATAATTAAATTCGTTAGAGAAAAAATATCTACCGACTGCAAATTAATCTGTAAGTCTCTGTGTTTGAGTTTTGAAAAATCTAAAATATCATTTACAAGGTTAGATAACCGTTTACCGCTTGAGATTATGAGATGCAAATTTTCTTTCGCTTTGCTGGTTTGATTTCCAGCAACCCCATCCATTAGAGATTCGGCTATTCCTATTATACCGTTGAGTGGTGTTCGAAGTTCATGAGAGGTATTTGCAAGAAATTCATCCTTCAATTGATTTGCTTTTTCGAGATTCTCAATCGCTAAACGTTGATTAGCCAGAACTTGTGCTTGCGCTAATTCATTTTGCTTTTTCAGATCATTGATTCTATCAGCTAAACCAAGAGAAAGTAAAACGACTTCCATAACTGAGCCAACTTGCATAGCATTTCCTGTAAAGACATTCGAAGGAAGAACACCCATCGTTTTTAGAGCAAGGACGATTGCACCAATTAAAAAAGCAGTCCACGCTACTAGATAAAAAATAGCAGGGCGATATCCGCGCCTAACCATGATAATCCCTGCAAATAAACAAAGTAGAAAGGAAGCCATTCCAACTATAATTCCAGAAACCATTGTAAATCTAAAGCTTACCGGGAGACCAAATAGATAAGTTAAAATTAATACAATAAATAGAAATTTCAAAATCTTGTATAATAAGGGAATATTTTTTTTAATTTGTAAGAAACTTACTGTAAAAATAAGTACCGAAAAGAGAATCAAATACAATCCGGTTGGAACTAGCAAATTGTAAACTGCTGGAGACCAAACCCAAAAATATTGATATGTAATCCCGGAATTATTTAACAAGAAAAAACTGGACGCGGCAATATAAACAACATAGTAAAAATAATTTTTATCACGAACAGATAACCACAAAAACAAGTTATAAACGAACATAACAAGCATTATCCCGAAATATAACCCCATTCCGAGCATTTCATTATTAACTTTTTCTGCGAAAGCAATAGGTGACCAAATTATAATGGGAAGCTGCAATGAACCTTCACCGGCAAAGCGAATATAATATTCCTTTTCCGCGTTAGCATGAGGTTCGAGTATGAATGTAAAAGTTCTATATTGAATGTCCCTTTGACTGAACGGTCGAAAATCCCCTGATTCTCTAACGATGATAGTATTATCACTTAGAATTGTATAAAAATCAATCCAATCAAGAGCAGGAAAGGCAACTTCTAAAAGATATTTTTCATTTAAGGGCGCGTTAGTTTTAAATCGAACCCAGAAGGCGGACTTCGTATACCCAAAACTAGGAACTTCTTTGTTACTTTTTGTCCAGAGATTTTCAATTTCATTTTTTCTAACATCGGCTAATGTTAATTTGCCTTCTTTGTCTTCTAAGATTTCCAGATTTAGTCCAATAGGATATTCACCCTTATCCACTGTTAAAACAATCGGTTCAATAGCGAAGAGACTATTCATCAAAAGAAGAATTAGAAAAGGCAATATTTTTATCATAAATGCAGTGATACGATTATTTTAATTATTGCTAAACTTTACAATTCTTTTAAATAACTACTATTGATATTTAAAAAAGTTTTTTTAT
>JANMOF010000396.1:0-10988 GCA_031368925.1 Leptospiraceae bacterium | reverse complement strand
AAAAATAGAAAAATTCAAATTTTTCAATCTGTAACTAATGAGAAGGAAAGCAATAAGAAATAAGCTTCTTTCCAGATCAAGCCAACCTTGTTTCAGATCAAATGTATAAGTCAACCCAATGGACGAGATAAAAAAAGAAAGCATGATCAAAAGAAACAAGGGAGATCCAATGAGATTTTTTGATAAGCCCTCATCTGTGAGGGTCACTATAAGAAAATAAATAAAGGTAGCAACAATAAAGAGGGAGTTAACTCTGATTGGCAATGGTATTGAAATAGCCAACAGCAGAATCAACACTAGTGTTATTTTATTGCTTGTCTTATCTGGTAAATATTTTTTAAATAATAGAAGTTGATGCATCTAACCTTAATAAAATTCCTCGAACAAAAAGATTTTCAAAATTAAGAAATTGAAACGACCTACCAACAAATGATTTTTGAAGTTAACATCAGAATACCTTGACTTGTGTTGGAATTCGCGTAATTAGTATCCCGATTTCATTGTTTATACCTGAATCAAGAAATAGTTGATAATGAACCACCTGAAAACATTAAAACGCCTGGTCTTTATTGGGGAATATTTTTATCCTGCTAATAACGCGCCTGGTGCAAGATTTAAGCCCCTTGTAGACGAATTGCAAGCCTTTTTCAAAGTACATATTTACACGTCAAGTATCTCAAAAGATGTTAAAGATTATAACATTACTACTAATTTTATTGAATTTCCCTCCAATCACAAGGGAAACTTCCATAGATTATTTGTTGAGGTTATATACAGTATAGAGACTTTTTTAAGGCTACTCTTTTCTAAAGGTGACGTTTACTACATAACCAGTCCTTCTTTTATTAATTGTATTGCAGCCGCGTGTTACTGCATCTTATTTAGACGTAAGTATATTGTCGATATTCGCGATGACTATCCGCAGGTATACTTTGATACGAATCTAATTAAAAAAGAAGGACTAATTGGAAGGTTTTTTAAGTGGATTGAAATTACCATATACGATAAAGCCTATATAATTATTGCGGCTACTGATGGTTTAAAAAAAAATATTGAACGACATACTAAAAACGAAATCTATCTGCTACGAAATGGATATTCCGAAAACATGTTTAACTGGAGCAATCAGAAATATGATATTTTCACCTTGGTTTTTCATGGTAACCTAAGCAAATTTCAAGATATTGACTTAATCATTGACCTTGCCCAGAAAATTGATGAACAAAATCTAGATGTAAAAATTATTGTGATTGGTTTTGGCTTTCACGCCAAAAGATTGGAATCTAAATTGCCCAATTCACTTACTTACCTGGGGTCGCAACCTTATGAGGAGATCGCTGCAATAATTCAACGAGCACATGTTGGCTTATCTTTTCGGATAGCAGGGAAAATCAGTGAAGATTCCTTCCCTGTAAGGACTTATGAATATATGGGCGTTGGGATACCCATCCTTATCACCCCGATTAGCGAAGCTGGGGACTTTATTCAAGCCAACAAGCTCGGTTATCAGTTTAACCCCGGAGAATCAGATGAGATACTTAAAAAAATCCTTGAACTAAAAGACAATCCATCTGTCTATCATCAACTTGTTTCCAATGTGCTTGAAAAGAAAAGTATGTTTTCGAGAGAACGATTAAGTAAGGAATTTTCTGATTACCTCAACTCAAAAATCCAATGAATTCTATTTTTTAGCAAAAAACTCATCAATCTTTTGACAAACAAAAGTTATGCTTGCATTTGATAGCTCGGGGTACATGGGTAAAGAAAGAATTTCATCCTGATATTGACTTGCAACCGGAAAGTCTGATTTTGAATGTCCTAAATATCCATAGGCTTTTAGATTAGGGAGGGCCTGAGGATAATGGATAGCCGTTTGAATTCCGCTCTCTTCCAAAAAAGCTTTTAATTCATTACGCTTTTTGGTTCGGATTACATAAAGGTGAAAAGTGTGTTTTGTATGACTTCTGACCTTCGGATAAACAATCTCTTTAATGCCCTTAAGCAAAGAATCATAAGTTTTTGCATTAATGATGCGTTGATCCGTCCACTTAAGGATATGCGGGCATTTGGCGCTTAAAATGGATGCCTGGAGGGAGTCAAGTCTACTGTTAATTCCTTCTATCTGGTGCTCGTGCTTTTTTAAAGAACCGTGATTTGCATACATCCTGCACTTTTCAGCGAGTTGATCATTATCCGTTATTATGCATCCCGCATCACCATAAGCTCCTAAATTTTTTCCTGGATAAAAACTAAAAGTAGCAGCGATTCCGGATTTACCAGCAAGAATGCCATTCTCTTCGCTAAAATGTGACTGGGCACAGTCCTCAATCAAATTCAAGTTGTGTCGCTCGCATATCTTTTTTATTTCCACCATGTGTGCGATTTGACCATATAGATGTACTGGAATAATAGCTTTAGTATTCTTAGTTATCTTCTGTTCAATTAATAGTGGGTTTATAGTAAATGTCTCAGGATCAATGTCAACAAAAACAGGTTTGGCTCCGGTTTGTGAAATTGTTTCAGATGTTGAAATCCAGCTTGCAGCCGTGGTAATCACTTCATCGCCCGGTCCAATGCCCAACATTTTTAGAATGATGTAAATGGCGTCTGTTCCATTTGCGACACCGATAACGTTTTTCACTCCGCAAAGAGCTGAGAAACTAGCCTCAAAATCTTTTACTGGTTTGCCACCAATAAAGTTAGCCTCATTCACCACATTAAAAATTGCACTGTCAATCTCATTTTTAATGGTTAGATACTGTGCTTTTAAGTCAACAAATGGAACGTGCATGTTAATATTATTTAGTCTACTGTTTTTATATGCCGGGCGGGGTTGCCCGCATAAATACCCGGCTGTACTATGTCTCTGGTCACAACTGATCCGGCACCTATTACTGCTCCATCACAAATTGAAACTGGCAGAATAGTAGCATTTGATCCAATTGATACATGATTGCCAATTTTGGTTTCCTTCCAAAGGGTTTTGTCGCCTTGTGCAGGGCCTCCTTTCGAGAATAAATCATTTATAAACATTACACCATGCCCCACAAAACAATCATGACCAATTTCTACCAATTCACAAACAAAAGTATGCGATTGAATTTTTGTATTCCTCCCAACCTTAACATTCTTTTGAATCTCCACAAATGGACCTATAAAGCAATTATCACCTATTTCACATCCATAAATATTTACAGGCGATATGATCTTAATATTATCACCAAACTTTACTTTAGCAATGGTCGATTCTATAACTGTAATGCTCATTGAGTCATGAAGAATAAAATTTTCAATACTATTATAATATTTCTCTATTGAATAGTGATAAGGTAAAATCGGTTATTTGCTGATTGTGATCAATCAAAAAAAATCTTACTAAGATTCTAGACTATCATTTCAGGATTTTTGCAGAGGAGTATATCTTATCAATTATTTCCACAGTTTTTAACCCTTCAAATCCATTTGTTGCAATAACCCCCTGATGATTAAGAACATCAATAACATTTTCGTAAACCTTATCGTGATTGGACATGGATCCTTGATATTGACCATAATTGTTAGGAGGATTTCCAGCCGGTAAGTCTTTAATTTCATAGTCCTGAATACTCTGATATTCAAGTTCATTGAGGTATTGACCCCCAATTTTTACTGTACCCTTTTCACCAAAAATTGTCAATGACCCTTCCATATTTTTACCAAAACTATTCACTGAATAGTTAATAGTGCCTACAACACCATTATAAAACTCAACTGAAACTACTCCCGTATCCTCAAATTCAATAATACCCTGATGTGCAAAGTTACCAATCAATGAATGAACGGTCTTAATGTCTCCTATCATCCAATAAAGTAGGTCAATAAAGTGACTGAATTGTGTATAAAGTGTACCCCCATCAAGAGATTTCGTGCCTTTCCAAGAGTCCTTATAGTAATCATTATTTCTATTCCAAAAACAACTTAATTGCACACTGTATAACTTACCTAATCTTCCTTCGTCTAATAGACTCTTCACAGCAACGATAGGTGGATTGAAGCGATTCTGCTTAACGATAAAAAGTCTTCTGTTAGCTTTCTCGGCTTCTTTGATCATTTCACCACAGTCCTGAACCGAAAGTGCCATTGGCTTTTCACAGAGTACATGAAAGCCTGAACGCAAAGCGATAATCGTCTGGTTTGCATGAAGACCGTTAGGAGTACAGATTGAAACAACATCTAATTCTTTTTCAGTTTTTAACATCTCTGTTAAATCAGAATAAAATCTACAATTGTATTCCTTGGCAAGTTTCTGTGCTTTTTCGCTATCTATATCGCACACAGCGGCCAACAACCCGTTATTTGAAATATGTTGTGCATGGCGCTGACCTATTCTACCGCAACCAACTAAAGCAAATTTTATTTTATTCATAAATAAATTACATTTCACAAAAGTATAAAAAACACAATAATATTAAAGATTAGCTAACTGTATGCTAATCCCTTACCCCTTAAAATATTTAGAATTTTTCTCAGTTTCTTAAGGACGTTGTATTGATTAGGATAATCCTTAAATGTTTTATTGGTCGAAATAAGAATTTTGTCAAATTCCACAGGTGATAACCCAAGTTTTTTTAAGACAAAACCTTTATCCTCTTTAAATAAAGCCTCTGGATAAATGGGGTTTTTAAGCTCTTCTAAACCCTCCTCTCGTGTCATTTGTCCCGCAAAAATCAATGAGGAGATGTGAGCTTTACGCTTATCAATTTTAAATTTTTGAGGTAAAATATATCCCTGATAAAATCGGGTATAAATGGATTCATAGTGCTTACCTCCATAATATTTCCAATCAAGCTTGTTTTGGAGTAAATCCATAGCTTCTATTTTATTGTAAGGCATATAATTTAGTAAAGAAATAATTCGTATGCCCTTTACAAATGTGTAATAGAAATATTTGAGGGGCGTTATCGTGGGATACGTATTCAATTTGGCCGCTCCAAAAATTCGGTTTACATTTTTAATATAGCTCCAATCAATATGACCGTATGACCAAGTTAAGGGCATCACAGACTCTGTTTCAAAATTATTACCATTAATTATATATTTAATTCTCTTCTCTTGTGCTATTTTGAAAAAGAGTGCAAAAATAGCATGGTCAGTCGGAATTTCACCATCGGGGGTTGACGCCTTTAAAAAAGCTAACTGAAGGGATTTAAATTCCTCCCAATCAATTACATAGGTGAATAAATCAATATCTAATTTCTTAAGGGTATTCTCAATATTTTTAACAGCCAACTCTGAATTCCAACCATTGTCGAAATGAATGGCGAGTGGTCTTAAACCAAGTTCTTTTACTTTATAAGCGATATACGTACTATCAACTCCTCCACTTACTCCAATTATACAGTCATACTCCTTTCCCTTACCGGCCTCCAATATTTTTGAAACGATTTCATTCAACTTACTACCATCACTAGGTGAATTAAAGACCCGTGATTTTGCTTTTTCATGATATTCATAATAATAGTTTGAAACTCCATTCTCGTCAAAAAAAATATCCGGATCTGCTATGTTATCCATCACAGAAGTTTTACAAATCTTCAATTCCATATTCCAACTGCTTTATCTTTTTTATTCAAGTGCCTTCTTTATTTCACTGTGCTGAGATGCCCGTAAACCTCTTTCAATTTCATTTTTTCAGTCTCCCAATTCCAGAGTCCTCTTTGGCGCATGACATTTTCTTTTTTGATTGAAATGTCTTCCTTATTAATATGTGCTAAGAGAGATTGCAAATTAGATTCCGAATCTGCAAACCAGCAAACATCATACTGTCCAAACTCTCTGTGAACATCCGGAAAATTACTGCAAACAAAAGGGATTCCAGCCGTCATGTATTCAAAGACTTTATTGGGCAAACTATAATAATAACTCAAACATGAATTCTCGATGATACTTAACCCAACATCTGCGCCAGCAACATATTCCAATACTTCTTTTGGTGGTACAGCAGAAAGATAATGAATATTAGACGTGAGACTTGATTTTACTTTTGCTTCCAGGTCTCCATATCCTAAAAAAAGGAGGTGTTTGCTCGAATCTTGCAGGTTTTTAAATGCGTTTAATAACAATTCAATACCGCGTCCACCCGACAAAAGTCCAACATAAATGTATAATTGATCAGTCTCGTCTATGCCTAAAATGGATTTTGTATTACGAATTCCCGTTACAGCTATCGCTTCGGGAATATTTTTTATTGTGGTAATCTTTTTGAGATTATAAGTATTCGTATACCAAGTTTCGATTGAGTGACTTACAACAATTGTATGATCTGCAAATCGGATGAAGAATCGCTCAAGTAGTTGAGCAATTCTCTTACGCAGCCCTGTGGAAGCATGAGTCTCCGTTTCTAGTTCATGGGCATCATAAATAAGACGTGAACGTCTAATCAATTTTAATAGCGCCCCAAAGGGAAGCAGAGTAAGTGAATGAACGTTTATTACTTCGGGCTTAAGCCGCAGTGACAAACGAAATAACTTTGTAAAAAAAAAGAATAATGCAAAAACATTTGACCAGCGCGAATTCCCTTTTTTTCGCACTAATGTCTTTAGTCTGTAAAGTGTAATCTTGTCTGAGATTTCCTCTCTCTCCAATAAGCCGTCTTTCCAAAATCCTATCAATGCCACCCTTTCTGAAATTCCTAACTGCACAATAGCTTGGGATTCCCTCAATATCCTAGATTCATTAGTGAAATAAGAAGGATAAATGTGAAAATTAAGGCGAATTTTAGAATGATCCGTGCTCAAATCTTCCAATAAATTAAGATAATACTTGATTTTCGCCCATTTTGAACACAAAGCTAATGATTATGGTCAAAATAAGACTTAGAAATTTGAACTGATTTTAGTTAGTTGACAGGGGGGATAGTGTGGTTTTCTATGCCTACTCGAAAAAAAATATTCTGGTGAATCTATTCTGAAAAACAAGAGATATACTTAACGCCAGATAGAATTCAAAGCACTATAATCGGGATAACTTATCAAGACAGCTCTATGCTTACCATGAAAAACAAACATACTACCTGCTGCCGCTGCCGAAGCATTAGACTGTTTTACTACTTTTTCAATATCAGCCAGCGAGCCAGCACCTCCACACGCGATAACTGGCACATCAACCGAACTGGTAATCTTTTTAACCAAATCAAGGTCATAACCCGTCATGGTGCCATCAAGATCAACATTATTCAGAAAAATCTCTCCAACCCCTAAATTTTGAAGATACTCTGCATGCTTTACAGGGTCCAATCCTAAAGATGATTTTTTTACATGGGAATAAACTTGATGTTTTCCCAGCATATTCTTTTTGACGTCTATTGAGCCCACAATCGTAGAGGCTCCAAAAATCTCACAGGCGTTTTTTACAAAATCAGGACTCAAAATTGAATGAGTATTAATGCAGACTTTTTCAATGCCACTTTGAATAAGCTTCCTTATCTGATCTACGCTTTTTATGGCTCCCCCGTAGGCGAGCGGCATGAAACACTCGGATGCTATTTCTTTCAGGTATTCATAGGGAGGTTCACGGTTTTCTATTGAGGCATCAATGTCAAGAAAGATGAGTTCATCAACTTCTTTTTCATTAAGAATTTTAACCGCGTTAAAGGGATCACCCACATATTTAGCATCCTTAAATCGAATCGTTTTTATGAGCCCTTTATTACGGAGCAATAAAACAGGTATAACACGAGGTAAAGCCATTAAAAATTTTCAATAAAATTTTTGTATAGTTGCTTACCAAAACGGTGACTCTTTTCAGGATGAAACTGAACGCCCAAAATATTCTCCCGTTCATATGCAGAGTGATAGGTCATGCTATATTCATTTGTTGCCAGCACATCCGATTGATCCAAACAAGTAATGCCGAAAGAATGGACAAAATAAAATCGTTTTTCTTCTTCGCTTGTTGGCAATAGTTTGCTTGATTTTACCGGCTTAACGTAATCCCATCCCATGTGAGGCACAGAGAATTTTTTTTCTTTCATGCTAGTAGGAAACTTACGCACAACAGCATTGATAAATCCAAGACCCAGCTCTTTACCTTCTTCGCTTGAGTTACAAAATAACTGCGCCCCCAGACATACTCCAAGAATGGGGGTTTTATCGTCCATTACTTTTTTTCGAATAGCTGGAATTAATTTTAATTCCGTCAACATCTGCATTCCAAAATCAAATGCACCTACCCCTGGTAAAATCAAATGTTTAGCGGAAAGAATATCTTCTGGTCGTGAAGAAACAACAGACTGGATGTCCAATTTGTTTAACATATTCTGAATCGATCCCAGATTTCCAGCGTTGTAATTAATTATTGTTGTCATTAATAGTAAAGACCTAAATTAACATTATTCATGTCAAATTAAATATAAAAGAATGGATTTGGACTCGAGTCACTTAAGTGTCATTGAATGTGCATTATAGGCTGAATTAATGAGTCTAACACGAGTTTTCAATTGCAATTGTTCCTTTAGGTTCAACATAATTAATCCTTCTAATGATTGAATGAGTCGATAAAGTCAAACTTACTAAGTAATTAGTGGTATCAAAATTTAGAATTCTAATCATACGACTTCTTTTCTTTTGACTTGTCCTTTCTCAATATCCAAACATCGTTATAAAGACGTTTAGTGCCACCATGACCATATCCTGAAGAAATCCAAAGTCCACGCTTATCTGCCCAAGATAGCATGGCATGCCTGTGCGACCATTGCGTATCAAATTTTTCTTGAGTCCAGTTTATTGCATCTTTTGATACCCAAATGTCATTTAAATTGCCAAACTCCAAGTTGTTTTGTTGATGATAGTCCCACCCGCCTAAAAGCCATAATTTTTTATCAAATGGCACCAAAGAAAACCAATATCGGCCTGGCCAAGCCGCATGTTTAACCAGTTCCTTCCAATCTTTTCCGTTATCAGAAACCCAAACGTCATTGTAGTAATAATCCCTTCCGGTATTATAATCAATAGAACCTCCCATCATATAAAGTCTATTTTTAAAAACCTTAAATGCTACCTCTTCTCGATTTGCCCATGGTGCCTCCCCTTCTTTGGTCCAATTAATACCATCCGAAGAAGACATTAGCAATCGATTCTTATGATACCACAATTTCTTCTTAAAAACAACCACACGATTATGTACCCCCATCGGTTGAGAGGTCTTAACCTCTGACCAGTTCTTTCCATTTTCAGAGTAAAATGTCCTTTCAGAAAACGCCCAAATTTTTTTGTTAAACATCACGAATGAACTATAGTGACTGTACGGAGGACTCAGGTTTATGGAATCCCAGGTTATTCCATCATCTGATGACCACACATCGGTATATGATTTCCATTCTCTTCCATCAAAGCGCCACCCTCCCAATACCCAATATTTATTCTTAAAGATAACCACAGCGTTTGGAGAAGAATCTCTTGGACTAAATGCACAATGATCTGTTACTTTGTCCCATTCATATTCTTGAGAAAATGCAGAATTCGTAATAATTACACACAAATAAATTACGAATTTCATTATGGAGATAAGGCTATTTGTCTTTCGAGTAGGCATAAAAAAAAGGATATAAAAAAGCGATTACAACTACTCCATGGTAGCGACTGAGCATTGATTCAAATGAATAATGAATAATCAAATTGACCAAGAATAAACCGAGTACCATATTCCTCGTCAAAATAGCTTGCCTGAATCCAAATACAAAGATAGCCATCAGAACCAGTAGACCAATAATTCCGGTTGCTACAAACGTCTCCAGAAATTGGTTGTGGACGTTGTAATTGTTGATCAAATTCTCATTAAAGCCCTTCCTTTCATAGATTTTATTGAGCTCATCTTGAGAATGCTGAACACCAACACCCAACAACCAATGCTGATCGATAATTTCCAGTGCGACCTTCCACGAGCGAAAACGTGGTGACTCTGAATAGGAAGAATCATTCAACGTTTGCATTAGATTTAACACCCTGGGATTTAAAAAAAAACTGGAAGTTAAAAGCAGGCTTAAGGTAAGAATAATGACTTCTTTGACGTGCTTTCTCCTGATCTCTATTACCAAATCATTGATTATAAGAAGAATTACCAAAACAAATGCAGCAAGAATTCCAGCCCTTGAGGATAACATTCCTATTAGCGCCAAAAAAAATATTACAAGACACCACCGAGCGATTGAATTCTTAATGATAACAATGTTTCCAAATTCAACTTGTTTCCAAAGAATAACTACATTGATCAATAGATACATGGCCCAGTAAGAGGGATGCATAAAGGTTGAAAAATCTATTCCAAAGAAATAATTTCCACCGTGATCGATGGAAAACCAGAAAGGCTTTCCCCCCTCCAATGAACTGTCAAATACCAGGATATTACCATCAAGTTTTATGGAACTATAAAGCGCTCTAACTATATTAAGTATCCCAACCAATAGATTTCCCAATGTCAGTCCCTTTAATAAATAACTATGTATTGTCCTTTCACTTAAGACTTCAAGGTTTAAAAAGAATAATCCGGGCAGGACAATCAGCAAAAGCCAACGATCGAGTAATTGAAAATCCATTGGGAAGTGTGTAGGAATTGAAAGAAGAAATACGAGAAAAAGCAAAATTGGCAGCAATACTTCAGGATGATGGAAAATTGATTGACCCTTTCGTTTTTCTAAAAAAAATCTGACTATTAAGCAAAAAGAAAGAAGAATTAATGAATTTCTGCTTAACAAAATTGGAAAAAGTAAGCAAATCGCTGAGAAAAAAATAAAGTATGATATGTAATACTGATTTGATGAAAATAATTTAGATATGACGAGCTTCATCAATAATTTATCTAATCAATCTGAGTGGCTGTATCCTTTAAGAAAAATTGTCCCAAGAATAGTAGAAGCAGACCTCCATGTGTAAGTAAAACAACAGGAAGAAAACTACTCACAAGGCTGTAAAAAAATAAGAAAATCACACCGAAATATTGGGTGTTAATTTTAA
>JANMOF010000388.1:0-11693 GCA_031368925.1 Leptospiraceae bacterium | reverse complement strand
GGGGCTAATCGACATTACCTCTAGAGCATCAATTTCTTCTGATACTTTCATGGTTCCAATCTCTGCTGCAATGGCAGAGCCTACAGATGCAGATAGTATGAGTGCCGTCATAAAGGGAGACATTTCGCGAGTAAGTGTAATTGTGAGGAGAAGTCCAATTTGCCCCTCAGCACCGAAGTCCTTTAGACCAAGACCGGCATTCAACCCCATAATCATTCCGGTAAATACTGCAACGATCGAAACCACAAAAAAACTACTAATTCCAGCCGTAAACATTTGCTGCACAATTTCATTTCTCTTAAAAAAAATTGCCCTAAATTGAAGAACAGTTTGAAAGAGCAAAACAAGTGTATACCCTGCTCCGAAAATAAAGCTTTTAGCTAACTCAATCAAAGCCATTGACACACCACCTTATCCTCATATAGAAATAAACCATAAAAGTTGGAGATTTCTCTTTTCTTCGATGCGTTCGTATCCCAAGAAACCATAGAGAACTTTCCAAGAAGTTTTATCTTTTTCAAGAGATAAGTCCAATAGGAAAGGAACGTATACATGAAATTCATCGTCAGCCCATCTCTGAGTATATGCTCTCATTAGTAATGACAAACGTCTTTCTCCGTTTATAAATTTTTTATATTCCATGAGAGAAACAAAGGGATCCCAAATGCGCTCTAAGGTAGTAGACCGAATAGGAAATAAGGAGAAAGTATTCCAAAATAAATTTCCCTCTGAATCTCTATGCCATTTAAAAATCGGCCACACTTTATAATATGTATCAACTCTCTCTTCTTTTACAAATAGCATTTCCTTGTAATAAAAAAATGGAAGCAGATAATAAGAGTTTGACTTAACTCCATATGTATCAGATCGCATATGAATAAATAACGGAGTAATAAAACTAAACTCTTTACTGGCAAATCTAGAATAGCCGTAAAAAGGAAAAAATATATGCTTTCGATAATCCTTACTATTGGAATAGCCATACTGCATTAGAAAAAATAGAAAATTATAATTCACTTCACTCGTTCGTTTATCATAACCGTATCCGACTAATGAGCCTAAAATAGGAAACCATAAGAATGCATGGCTTTTCATATTTCCATACTGAGAAGTTTTAATATTATAAATAGGAAAAAGAAATGAATAGGAAGTTGGCTCTTTTTTATCCAGCGAATCCCGTCCCCATTGAATGAACGGCCAAAGAAGTGTATAATGCTCAAACTTGGCAACGTGCTTTTTATGAGAATAAAACGGAAAGATTCTCAATTCATTTCGTATATCAGAGGAGCCCCAGAGAAAAAGAGGCCACAAGATACTGCGGGCTTTAAATTCTTTATGACTCCAGTCAACATAGATAGGAAAAAGAAAAAAGTTAATCTCGCCCCAGGAAAGTTTTGATTTCATTTTTCCGTAGAATGGAAAGAACGCCACATAACGATCCTTAGCCGTTTCGCCCCGCCCCCATTGAAATAAAGGGGATAGAACTAAATCAGAATCATCCCCAGTATCATCATGCAATGTACTATCATGGCTAAAGACAAATAAAAATGTCCACCTATTCCAGTGATTTGTTTGTTCAGAATAGAATAAAGGGTAAAAAGAAGTCTTATAAGTATGTGCACTCAATTCATCCCTGTAACTAGAATAAACCGGGCGGAGTATTCTATCTGTTTGACCCTTGCGCCATTCTTTTTCATAAAAAACCCAGAACTGCCAATAATTAGAAGGATATGCACCATTGGGATAGGTTGGGAGTTTTGCCTCAAGTGAAAAAGTAACGAACAATAGAAAGAGGATTTTAAATAGAGTGCTCACTGAATGGATAAACTATGCAAGCAGGAATTGGAGGCAAGAAAAATTAAAAAAAGATATGGAGCTTATCGGGATCGAACCGATGACCCTCTGCTTGCAAAGCAGATGCTCTCCCAGCTGAGCTAAAGCCCCTTTATATGGGCCCAACAAGATTTGAACTTGTGACCCCTCGCTTATCAAGCGAGTGCTCTAACCAACTGAGCTACGGGCCCGAGAACAATCTTATCAAGGAATAAGAATGTATTGCCAGTTTTTTGAAATACCCAAAAAAGGAAAGCAGTTTTAGAGAAAAAAGAAATTCTAATCGCATTTAAGAAAATGCAATCTTATAAAAATACCTTGCTTTTCATAAATTTACATTGACTACTCTAATAATGATTATATAGTACCAATTTGCAGCTTATGTTACATACCTAACCAATGGCACAAAGATGGTTTCAGTCGTATTGTAAATATAGCATAGGCTAGGAAAAAAGTAAGGAATCTATTCTGTATGGAATGGGAAAAAATTTTAAGAGACGCAGTAAAAGACAATACAATTAAAGAATTGTATCTAAGAAAAGTACCTTCCCTAAAAACCTGTGAAGATTGGAAACAGGTAAAAGAGGTTGGACTAGTAGATCATAAAACGAAATATGCACATTATAAAGGTGGCTTAGTAAAATACGGTGATCGACTCTACTTCGTGCTAGACCAGAGGCTTGAAGCAATCGCACCATTCAGAGCCTGGAACTTTAAAATAAAAATTAAAGTCACAGACCCTGAATAAAAAATTACCTGATTAATTTAATAATCAGGTTTAACTTCTCAGAGATTTGGATTACGTCCTGAATTTTTGACTTATCAATCAAAATTGCCTCAGGACTAATTTCTTCCATAACAATTTTCTTTCCCTTAATTTGACCGAGTAATAACTCCATTACATGCGGATCATATGTCTTTAGTAGTACACAATCCTCAGTGACCACAACGATTGGTAGATTTTTACTCCAATCATCAAACAAGAACATTAGATTTTGTGCAAGCTCCGCTTTACTAGAATCCTTTAAGAACTGGATAAAAAGATTTGGATCATACCCAAGTAAAATTCCATTCTGAAAAGAATCTTTGGTTAAAGCAAAGGTAAAAACGCGATCGTAATCCTTTAACTCGGTGAATACTTTTAGTAAGTGAATTCCATGAAGAGAGCACTTCTCCGGGAAAGCAATGATACTAAAGTCGGAGTTAATAGTGATTCCACCCTTCTCTGTATGCTTAGGAATTGCTTTCGATTGAAAATAATATTTTCCTAAATCAGATAACACTAAAAAGCGAGAAGGATATTCTACTTCTAGAAGTCCAAAAAGATGAAGGTAGAAAATCGCACTTATAATTTCTTTTCTTAAATCTAATAAATCAGATTCAAAATTTTTGATTTTAAAGCCGGGGGATAATACTAAATTTTCCCTTACTACATTAGAAAAGATAACGGAAGTATTTACTTTTCCCATGTTCAAAATAATCTGAACACATTTATCTAAAATCGGCTTGTCGTAAAAGGGAACTTCAATTGCAGAGAAAACTTCTGGCGGATTAAAACGCTTAGAACGAACTTCATGAACTTCATGAATTACTAAATTCATTAATTCGAAAATATCCTTCTTTTGAAACTCATCAATCTCACCGGCAAGCACAATATTTTCCCCTTTGATATCTACCAGGTTTAGAATTTTCAATATAGGTAAAATCAGCTCTATTTGATAAACCTGACCTTTCTCCGGAAAAATATCAATATCCGGTTTCAAAAGATCTTGCTCTGTTCGCTTGTTATCGGCTTGCTTTATTTTTCCTGATTTAGCGAGACTAAGCCCTTTTCTCGAAATAAAGGAAATCATTTTCTTAATATTTAAGAAAAAATCTAAATCATTCTTTGCAATCTTCTCCTGTTTTTGTTTTGTGCCCTTCTTAACGGAGGGTAATAGAGTGTGGACTTGAATATAGTTTAAGATTTCTTTAGGAATAGTGATGATACGAATAAACCTTTCATCTACATAATAGGTATCAAATACTAAATACTTTGCTGTTAACTCAGGTATTATCTGCTCAAACTTCTCGCGGTTAACATTGATATAGTTACGAACAACATCTGCCTCGATTACACCACCATGAGTATACACATAGAGTAAAACATCTCTCTCTATTTCTGAAAGAGAATTAATACAAAGCCCAATACCTTCTTCGGATAAAGCGAATTTTAAAAACTCATCAACGGGTTCTACTTTCTTATGACCGAGTGCCTTAGCCCATTCAGAAGAAATTTGATCAGCCGGTAACTTATGAAAAAATTTATCTAAGGCTAACTTAAATTTTTCTCCCTTAGAATTCAAATCTAGTTTAATTAGATCTGCAATCTCTTGGTAAGCATGGTATTTATCCAGGTTATTTGTTAGCCGCTCCCGATTTTTTCTCTGGTAGACTAAACAGTATTTTCGAAGTACACCTAATTCTGTTTCTGCATTGATCGGGTGAAGGGATGTCTTTCGAACTATCTCGCCGAGTGTTTGCACATTTTTGTTTTTGAGAATTAGAGAGAAGATGTTGACTTGGATAGGAGTGAGCTTTTCGAGTATTGACTTTAAATAGAATTCTTCTTGAAATGCCGAATAGAGTTGAGTAACAGAGGTTTTCTTATCTTTTCCGGTGAACTTATGAAGATTCCAAAGAGTTGCTACTTTTTTTAGCTCAGTAAGCTCCAATTTCCCAAGCTCCTGAATTAAAATGTTTTCTTTGTCCATATTTTATTGCTTAATTTACTTCTTTTAGAAATTTCTGACAATGTTTGCCAAAAATGATATTCTGTAAACAAAAAATCGTTCTAGCTAAATGAATTGTCAGTAAAAGTAAGCCTGAAATTTTATCCTAATGGCTCATATAACTGACAATATTTCATCAGGTATCAATGCAATCCTGCGAGTAGCTGACTCATTTAGGGTTCTTTCAACCAAATTAGCACAGGTTTTAGCAGATATCCTGCTAGATAAAAAAGATGCACAGCTAGCAGTCCGCCTTAGGGAAGCGTTTGAAGACCTCGGGGCAACGTATATCAAGCTTGGACAATTTATTGCATCTGCTCCTTCGTTATTTCCCAAGGACTATGTAGAAGAGATGCAAAAATGCTTGGACTCGGTTCGCCCTATTCCATTTAAAACAATCGTCCATCTTATCGAGAAAGAGCTCGGCGGAAAAACAGCCCAATTTTTTTCCTATATAGAAGAAAAGCCAATGGCATCTGCCTCCATTTCTCAAGTTCATGCAGCAACCACTATCGATGGATTCGACGTAGTTCTCAAAGTCCAAAGACCGGATATTGAAGATGTTTTAAAAACTGATATGAATCTAATTTACCTTTCGACACTGCTGTTCGAAAAACTAGCTCCCGGTGTAAAAACATCCGGACTTACAGAAATTGTAAAAACTTTTCACGATTCAATTTTACTCGAAGTGGATTTTATTCAAGAAGCAAGAAATATAGAAGAGTTCGACAAACACCTATTAAACACTGGTGAGACACGAGCAAAAGTTCCACGAGTATTTCCTTCCTATAGCACAAAACGGCTGTTAACCATGGAAAGATTTTACGGAATCCCACTCACAGACTTAAAAGCAATTAAAGCTGTATCGAATAATCCTGCGAAAACGCTGACTGATGCACTCGACATTTGGTTTTCTTCTCTTGGAAGTGGGATGTTTCATGCAGACGTTCATGCAGGAAATTTACTTGTCCTAAAAGACGGGAAAATTGGTTTTATAGATTTTGGAATTGTAGGAAGAATTTCTCCAGAGACATGGATGGGTCTTATGCTATTCATGGAAGGTCTGGGTAGCACAAATGCTAAGACGATGGCAAAGGGACTTGTGCAAATGGATTCTACTGCAAAAGGAATTGACGAAGTCAAATTTGCAAAAGACTTAGAATATATTTTTGATGAGATGAATGAAATTGCAATGAACATTCAACTTGGAGATGTTGCCAATATTGATGAAGGACGGCTAAACGCTGTTATGCTTAGGATTAGCGATATCAGCAAAAACAATGGATTAAAAATCCCGCACGAATTTGGACTACTCATTAAGCAGATGCTATATTTCGACAGGTATGTAAAAATACTCGCACCGGAAATGGATCTAATCAAAGACTTAACTCCTATGGAAGTGAAGAAAAATAAATCTATTGGCTATAGATGAAAAAGAGTCTCACTAGCTTAGATCTAAACCAAACAGCTCAAATTGATCTTATCAATCAAGATGAGCTAAAAGCAGAATACATTCTAGAATTAATAGACTATGGATTTTTGCCGGGTACAGAAATCGAGGTGCTGCAAAAGTATCAAAGCCAAAATAAAATCGTTGTTCAAATAGGAAGGACGAGGTTGTCTCTTCGAATGAATGATGCCATGCATATCCTGGTAAATACAAATGAAAACTAATTACCGTTGCCTGCTAGTTGGAAACGCAAACGCCGGCAAGACATCTCTATTCAACCAGCTAACAGGTCTTAGCCAGAAGACAGGAAATTTTCCCGGAATCACAGTCGGCATTGCAACAGGGGAAGTAAAGATAAAAGATAAGCAACTAGAAATCATAGATCTTCCCGGATCTTTCTCCTTAAATGCAAACTCGGAGGATAAGAAGACTCTTACTCGTTTTTTAATCAATAGAAAAGAAACAGATAAGATTCTATTTGTTCTAGATGCAATCCTATTGGAAAGAAGTTTACAATTTCTATTCCAGATAATGGATATAGGTGCGCCAATCATTTTAGTGATTACTATGAAAGACATTTTAGAGAAAAAAAATCTCTCTATAAGTGTAGACAAACTAAAACAAGAACTAGGAATCGAAACAATTTTAGTAAATGCAAAGAAAGGAAATGGAATTGCTGAACTAAAAGAATTAATTTCAGAGGAGTTTAATTTTAAAACCCCAGAAAGACTCTGGACATGGGATGATAAGCGAGAAATTTTCTTTAAAAATATTTTAAAGAAAATTGAAACGGATAATCCTTATTATCTCTCTTTTGTATTATCGAATACTTTAAAGAAATTATCAGGTGAAAAACTACAAAAAGAATTACCAGGACTAGAAGAATTTAAACCGGAGATACAAAACTTTATTATAAAAGAGCACAAAGCATCTGGGTTAATTTATAAATACCAGGAAGAAGTAATTCATAAATCGTTTAAAATAAAAAATATTATTAGTAAGACTCTATCTGGAAATACAGAAAATCAAAAAAGTCTATCCTCTAAATTTGATAAATTAATTCTTCATCCCTTCTTTGGGATGCTTATTTTTTTTGGTGTCATGGGATTTATATTCCAGTCTCTATTTTCTTGGTCAGAATTTCCAATGGAATTAATTGAATCAACAATGGAAGGGTTAGGGAATTTTTTGCAAAAGAGAATTCCCGAAGGACCGCTAAGTGGACTTATTACAAAAGGAATTGTAGGAGGAGTCGGCTCAGTATTGGTTTTTATTCCTCAAATTGCATTACTATTTTTCTTTATCGGAATCATGGAAGAGTCTGGGTATCTTTCCCGCGTATCTTTTATCATGGATAAGTTCATGGGCAAATTTGGATTATCCGGTAAATCTTTTATTCCCCTACTTTCATCAGCAGCATGTGCAGTGCCCGCAATCATGAGCACTCGAACGATTGAAAATAAATCAGACAAAATGACGACAATTCTTATTTCTCCCCTAATCACTTGCTCGGCGCGTTACCCGGTATATATTCTTGTGATTGGAGCTATTTTTCCAAAGAAGAATTTATTCGTTTTTTTTTCCTTACAGGCGCTCGTATTATTTGGATTATTTATTTTAGGAATGGCGACAGCCCTCTTATTTGCTCTTCTTTTCAAAAAAACTTTTTTCAGACATGAGTCTTCTTATTTTCTAATTGAACTTCCTTCTTATAAAATCCCTTCTATTAAAAACTTATTCTTAAGCGTTTATCAAAATGTAAAAGCATTTATCGAAAACTCGGGAACCATTATTTTATATGCATCTATTCTCCTGTGGTTTCTTGCTTATTATCCCGTAACCCCTCTGACAGATTCAAAACAAGTCACGACGGAAATTTCAAATTCATATGCAGCACAGCTTGGAAAATTTATTGAGCCTGCCATACGTCCACTCGGATTTGATTGGAAAATAGGAGTTGGGATTATATCATCATTTGCCGCAAGAGAGGTAATGGTATCAACGCTTGCTATCATATACGGTATAGAAGGAGATGAAACTAGTAATGATTTAAAGACATCTATTCAAAATGATTCGGATCCGAATACAGGAAAAAAAACTTGGAACGTATTAACAGCAATTAGCCTCTTAATCTTTTTTGCCTATGCAAGTCAGTGTATGTCTACTCTCGCAGTAGTAAGGCAGGAAACAAAATCGTATTTCTGGGCTAGTTTCTTATTTATTTATATGACAGTTCTCGCTTATTTGAGTTCGCTTGCCGTGTATCAAATCGGAATAGCTTTAGGCTTTGGAAATTAAGTTAGACTCCAAATAGTTTTACAATATTTTTTACTAACTCTCTATACTTGCTATCTTTAACATAGTAGAAAACTTTATTCGATTCTTTACGACTATCTAAAATACCGTTGTCTTTCATTTTACTTAAATGCTGAGATGTAACCGATTGACTTACTCCTGTAAAATCAGCCAAGTCATTGACAGATAATTCCTCCTTGGAAAGTGCATACAAAATCATAAGACGCACGGGATGTGCAATACCTTGAACGCCCTTGATGGCTCCTTCCAATTGTTTCTTATTTAGCTCGAATTTTATCTTTGTCATTCCACTTCGCCTCGTAGGAGAATCCTAGATTTGAAACAGCTTAAACACTCACCCCTATATTTTCAATATTATTTTAGTAAAAAAATTGCTAGAATTGTCAGTTTTTAGTTTTTTTTTGCATCTAATGTGCATCCTACTCTAGAATCTCATCTGATCTTTTAGAAATATCCTAACTCCGTTGTCAGGATATATTGCGTTTTGCTTTTAAAATAATTTTCTAATTTTTATTTTTTTAAAAAATTTCTTTGACAAATTAAAATCTTTTCTTAAAATTCTCAATTCGTAAGAGGATAAGGCAATGTATCTAAGAGAAATGACATCTTTTCAAAATTCTATTAACAAGAAACAAGAGAGTTCAAAAATTAATCAAAACTCTACACTTGCTAATTTCGAATCTCTTGCGCGGGAAACGTCATTCGAAAGTATTCGAGAAATGAAACTTTACCAGGAAAGACTCAAAGCCTGCCTCACCATTATTTTCAAAATTTGTAAATTGGAAAGACTAACAGATAACCAAAAGCTTCGCATTCTAAATACATTTTCTAAAATACAAAAAAATCCTAACTCAAAAGATTTAGGAATATTCTATCGAATCAAGATGAATATTGCCAGATATTCTCTTGTTGTGAAGGTGGATTAGCGTATTAATACTTTTAGAAAAAATTACCAATTCCTTTCAACTGCTTCAATCGAATAAAAAGTGCGCCTTCACTTACTTTAAATTGTTTGGATTTGCTTCTCGTTCGATTTTGATTCCGTGTAAGGTTGTTTTGATTTTCAATTCCTTAGATTATGTGGTTATTTAAAATATGCGTTATATGAAAAAGAGCGCTTGCGGATAACTCAAAGTAATCTTCTTATGTGAGAAAACGTAGACGAGTATTGTCTTATGAAATAAAATCTACCAAGATAGTGGAATTAAAGTGAACCAACAAAACACGCTATCACATTTTTTATCAGTGTTCATCTGTGGCAAATCTTGATTAATCCAACAATTGATTTCGAAGTTCAATCGCCTCAGTAAAGTAAGGGGCAATCGTGATTGCTTTATGTAGGTATTGTAGAGAGCGTTCAGGACGATTCCACATTTTATACAGTGTTGCTAAATTAAAAAGGGGAATATGAGGAGCATCGTTAATGGCACAGCGGATAGAGCGCTTTAGCCAGAAGACTGCCTCTCTATCTCTTCCATGGCGCAGGAGAATAACACCGATTTCATTACATGGATTTCCGTAGTCGGGGTTAATCAGTATTGCGCGGTAGTAATAAGAAAGTGCTTCGCGATAATTTCCATCTTGGTTTTCGATGAGACCTAGATAAAAAAGGCTTTCGTAATTTTCGTCTTCTTCCATTGCTTTTAGAAAATAAAAAGTTGCCCGTTCTATGTCACCTGAGTTAAAATGATCTTTGCCAACTTCATTGTGCGCTGATATAAAATTTATTTGTTCCATGCAACTAACCGTTATATATATAATCGGTTTAAAAAAATCAGGTCTTTAATTTTTGAGAAAAGAAATAATTTCCGAAGCAATTGAATTTTCATCTAGATGATAATGTTTAAAAATTTCATTCTTCTCACCATGCGTGATTATGTCAGGTGGGAATGCAAATGTCTTTATATAACGGCTTAAATACTCAGGGTTAATTCTATTTAAGACATAACCCGACGCACCAGCATCTAGATAACTCTCATCGAGGATAACAAAGTGTTTGGCTCTCGAAATTATATTTACTAACCCTTCTATATCAAGAGGACGAACCCAAAATAAATCTACGAGTGCCGTGGATATATTAGATTTTTCTAATATGTCTCTTGTCTTTTTGGCAGTGTCAAGCATGGAGCCTATAGATATAATCGTTATGTCGCTTCCTTCATTTAGGACTCTGAGTTTTCCCTCTACTAAAAAATTTCGTTTGGTATAATTAATATTATCCGCAGCCTCACTTGCCTTCGGAAACCGAATCGCAATTGGTCCTTTGGTATAACTTTCCATAAAAAACATAGAGTCAATTAAATCCTGCGCGCTCGATGGAGCAATGATACTCATATTGGGAAGACTGCATAAATATCCCAAATCAAAAAGTCCCTGGTGAGTTTCGCCGTCAGCCCCAACGCAACCCGCTCTATCAATTACAAATCGCACAGGAAGATTCATTAGAGAAATGTCTTCTACCATTTGATCCATCGCACGCGTAAGAAAAGTAGAATAGATGCACATAAACGGTATTACCCCACCACCGAGAAGCGCGCCTGCAAAGGCTACGGAATGTTGTTCAGCAATGCCCACATCGAATGTATTCTGCGGAAATTTAATAGAATAATTTTTGAGACCACTTCCTTCAATCATGGCAGGAGTTACAGCAGCAACGCTTGGATTCTTTGTTGTCATATGAATTAAGCACTCGCCTACAATTTTACTGTAACCGATTTTAGAATCCACATTCATCGCGCCGTCTTCGATATTAAACGGGGTTACTCCATGGTATTTGATTGGATCATTTTCTGCCGGTATATAGCCCTTACCCTTTTGTGTAATTACATGGAGTAAAAGTGGACCTTCCATCTTCTTGATTTTTTCAAGCACTGTAACTAGATTATGAATATCATGTCCATCAATCGGACCTATATAATGAAACCCTAGATCTTCAAAAAGTGCGCCCGGAACTAAAAAATCTTTAAAACCTTTTTCCAATCTGCGAGAAAGACTCACAAGTGCAGGACCAATGAGTGGTAGCCACTTCAGAATTGTGTAATATACTTTTTTCCATTGGTTAAAAAAAGTAGAAGTAATAATATTATTCAGGTAATTGGAAATTGATCCAACATTCTTAGAAATGGACATATAATTATCGTTTAATACGACAAGGCAATTAGGTCTAATATGTCCTCCATGGTTCAATGCCTCGAGTGCCATTCCAGTCGCAATTGATGCATCTCCAATCACTGCAATGCAATTATATTTCTTTTGCAGCAAATCACGAGAAGCCGCTTCTCCTAACATTTGTGAAATGGATGTTCCGGCATGTCCCGTGTTAT
>JANMOF010000375.1:0-1899 GCA_031368925.1 Leptospiraceae bacterium | reverse complement strand
AGAAAAAGCTACCAAAAAATCGGATGCTGATGATGCTAAAAAAGCAGTTAAAAAAATAAAAGATAGTCAAGAACGTTCAACCTTAGGTGATATTTCTGCATTATCTGATTTAAAAGACAAAATGGACGGTAAATAATCCGTTTCTAAAAAAATTCTAAGGTGTGAGATACCTTAGGATAGGGAACTAAAATTCGTCATGGTTTTTTAGTTTTTGAGAGCCAGAGCCCTGTTAGGAAACTAACGGGGCTTTTGGTTTTTGTATAGTACTTTTACAAAAACATCAGTTATCAAAAATAAAGAAGAATAATTCGGATCAGGTTAATTTTCTGGGGAGTAATTTTTAGGCAAATAATTTTTGTAATCTAAAGAGAAAAAAATTCACATCAGTAACACCTCTTAAATTTGCTCTAAAATTTTTTATTTTGGAGTTGAAAGATTCCGCATTTGCATTAGTGTTCCTATTATCAAAGAAGTTTAAAATATTATCTAAGTGATATTCTAATGAGTTTACTGCTGTGTTAAAGTGTTCTATAGTTGATTGCTCAACTTTTTCTTTCCACTCATTAAATTGCTCTAATGCCTTTATTTTGGAATTACCTTTATAAATTGCTCTAAATTGTAAAGTTAAATGATAAGCTGTTTTTAATAGCGGATATTTATCAAAAAGGATACTGGCTCGTTTTGCTTGATTAAGTGTCCAGTCGCTTTCTGCTTTGTATAATAAGTATTTGCTTCTTGCTAGTAACTCTCTTAGGGTATCTCCGTTTGAAAGTGTTTCTGGGATATATTTTTGTTTGGTTTCTTTAGATAGTTTAATAGATTCATTTTCTTGTTTAATGGCTGCCCACCGTAAACTAACTCTCAGATGCTGCATAGCATCCATAACTAATCTTACGACATGAAAACGGTCAATAACCATGTTGCAATTTGGAAAACTATTTTTAATAGCTAAGCCCATATTTCTTGCCATATCCATACTGACTTCTTTTACTTGTAAACGCTTTTCTGATTCTATTTTTTCTAATACGGATTGTATCACCTTTGACTCTGTGCCATTGATAATAGCCACTATACATTTTTTATTTTTAACTCCAGTATTTTTATTGGTAACAAATGTATAGAGTTCACCTTTAGATAAGCTTACCTCATCTATACTTAGATTATCTGTAATATTTTCTGGGTAAATTAAATAATCCCCTGCATGGGATAATTGATCCCATTCCTTAAAGCCACTTACTTCATGTTTGTAATGACGTTGTAGCGTTTTACTCTGTACGTGATAATAACTGGCTATATTGCTCATGGTATCTGGCCTTGTATCCACTTGCGTCTTTTAAAAAATCCGATAAGTCTTGAGTAAATTTTGAACCATCGGCAATAAAGGAAAAATCTCGTTTTATAATTTGTTTTGTTTGCTTATGTCGCCACCTTCGTTTTTTTATTCGAAGATAAACTCCCTTTCCTCGTAATGGAAAATCCTGTATAATGGCGCTTTCCATAAAACCCTTAGATTCATAATCTTCTGCTAGATAGCCATTGGGAACTTCATTAATTTCCTCAAAATCTAGAAGCCAATATTCTTGCTTAATTTCAACACTGCATAGTATTTCAAAGTTGGTAATAGCAAAATAATCCATTAACTCTGATGGAAAAAGTTCTTTTATTAAATGAATGCTAATTGTTTCGATAATTTTTTAATCCAAAAGTATCTTTTTTTCAGTTACTCCCCAACTTTTTGACCTGACCCTATACATCTTGTGTTTAGAAGCAAAAAATAGGAATAATACAATATCGGTAGATATCTTTCCTATTAAATTAAATACTGCTAATTTGGAATTATTAGAAAGAACCTATCCAAAAGATAAAATGGTATTTTGGAATTCACTAAAACCTCGTTAT
>JANMOF010000355.1:0-1517 GCA_031368925.1 Leptospiraceae bacterium | reverse complement strand
AAAGGACTTTTCCTAACCAAAGTTCATCATCTCTATTTAGATTACGAAATGCAAAGCCTGCTCCCTTTTCATCAATTCTAACTATACCTGCTTTTAGCGTCTTAGTTTCTTCTTTAAAAGGAATATCCACATTTACCTCTGAATTAATTTCTAATGGAACGTCTATCCAATCAACATAAAAGCCTTTATCAGAAATATCCCGTGTAAGAAATTCTTTCGAATTGATTTTTAGTTTGACTTGAATTGGTTTTCGTTTTTCTAATCGCCACCCTCTTGGATAGAGTTTAAAATAAGGAGCAGAAATATCTTTTTGCAAAAAATACACAATCGCTAAAAAAACAAACGAAGATTCAAACAAAGAATATAAATTTAGGACGGTAAAGTATTTAATTGTCGCATAGATATTAAATGAAATCAAAAAAAGGGAATAAAAAAGAAATAAATACCAGCCCCATTTTTTTATTCGAATCAGACCAAGGGCGGAAACAACGGGAGCAAATAGAAAAAAGAAATCATAGTATTGAAAACGAAGTTTGAAAATCGAAGAAAATTGAAGGGCAAGTCCTTGGGCTTTAGTTTGTAAAACTAAATTATAAATCGGCGAGAGAAACAAGATGAGGCTAATGGCAAGGATAGTTCGCGGGATAGATATTCTTTTTCTTCGTTCTGACATTCTATTTTCCTCCTTCATTAGAAAGTAACTGTGTTTTCATTTTTTGGTTTCAAGACTTCGGCACAGAGATACCCGGCAGCTAAATCTTTGAATATTTTATTAAAAAGTTCGGCAGAATACTTATCGTATTCTGAGGTGCCGTATTTGTTTATATCAGGGAGGTTTCGCTGAGACATTAGAAACGCTATCAAATAGCATTTTTGAGCGTGTTCGTTTCGTTCTTTTGTAATCTGACTTTCTGTTTTTACACAGTTAGAAAGAAAGAGTAATAGTGTGAGTAAAAGTATTTTCATTCTTTGTCCTTTAATTTTTGTCCAGCACTCGCCGCTGAAGTGATTCCAAATCTCCAACCGATTTCAGAAACATCTAAACCTGAATTATTAAAGATTGCTCCAGTAGTTACCGACCGTTTTGTAGTAAATAATTCTACAAATAATAAGAAACCAGTGACTCCTTCTCCCCACCATGTAAGTGGAATAGGGTATTGTATTCCAGCAGAGAATGAAGCGGAATATATTTTTTGGTTTTTAGGATTTAGTAACAAATCATTATTTGAATAACTGCCAATTCCCAAAGATAAAGAAGAATAAAGAAAAATAATTTCTAGTGGAATTGAGTATTTAATCGCACTTCCATAAGTGGCAAAAAGTATTTCACGCTTACTATTGCTGCGTACATCGAGCAAACAATTGTTTCCAGTAAGGTTATTGTATGATACGTAGTATGGTGATAAGCCACAATCGTTACTAGAGCCAAGCCTTGAACCTACCGCCTCAAAATTAAATAAATTCCAATAAAAATTAGGAGAAATTTTGTTTACTTGATAAATGAAGAGCGAAAAACG
>JANMOF010000345.1:0-2089 GCA_031368925.1 Leptospiraceae bacterium | reverse complement strand
AGTTTTAATATATTATCAATTTCCATTATAATCCTCTCTTAATCTTCCCTTCGTGTTCTTCGCGTCCTTCGCGGTTAACCTTTTTTTACCGCGAAGCTCACGAAGATCGCGAAGGGTTGGGCTATACGAGTAGTCGGGGTTTTCTAGGAGTATCCGCGGCTCTAGTTTGGGCTCTTCGCCTTTGCCTATCCAAGTCAGTTCTAGTTTTTGAAATTTCTCTGCCATGATTATCCTTTTCGAATCTCTGTTAAATCTCTGTTAAATCTCTGTTAAATTAAGACCGTATCCAACGAGGTTTTGCATCAATTCCATCATTTTTGATTTTCCCATTTATTCTAAGCTCCGAAATTAAATTATGAATTTTACTCTTCTTTTGTTTGTCATCCATCCAATCGGGAAGCTTTTTCCACAAAAGTTCATCCAATTCTTTTCGTTCCATGAATCCATGTTCCTCTATTGCTTTCAGAATTAAATCTAAATAATACGTTTTATCAAATGCTTTATTTTTAGAATAGATAGCTTTTTGTCCTGTCTTCTGGGCAACTGCTTTTGAAAGATAGTAATTTGGCTTTCTGCCTTCAATCAAACCTCGTTCCCTAAGATGTTTTTCTTCTTCGACAGTAATTTTCTTTTTCTTTTGCACTTTATCTAGAAGTAAAATTTCATCTAGCGTTAAATCTTCCTTTTGCGCTAAAATTCGTGCATAATCCATGTCTAAGATTTTACCAATGATTGTAACTTTGACTTTATCATTCGATAAATCATATTCAGGCATTGGGAAAAATCGTTTATGTTGAAATTGAAATATCTTACGGATTCCCCCACCAACAGTATCTACTAGATTTAAGTTAAACATAGCAGTCACTAAAAATTGATTTCTATAAACTTGTTCTGGTGCATCATCCATTATTACTTTTTCAACAGAGCCTGGGATAAACTTTCCGATATTCGAAAAAACCAATTGGTCTTCTCTTTCGATAATGTCAATGCGACCTTTTCTTTCATAGTCTTGATGCGCAATACAGTTGTTAATCGCTTCTCGTATACTATAAGGTTCGTATTGATCTACTTCTTCGGGAAATAAAGTTCCTTCTTGTATATATCTATATTTCAGATTTCGAATTCTTTTATAAATTTTATCTACAGCCAACAACAGCGGACAGGTTACTATTTGGTAATCTCTTTCCGTTCCTTTTGTGTCTTTGAGAATCCAACGAATTTTAGCCTCGGACGGGTTAATAAAATGCTCTGATTCTTCTTTTCCTAAAAGTATAATTGCAGTACGAGTAATCTTTCCTTTAATTGTAATTTTTGCTTTATTCAAAAAAGTAATATCGTCCCAATCTTGAAGATCTTTTTTCTTTTCAGGAAATTTATTTTTATAATTCATGCGGGCAAACTTAATAGCCGCTGGGTCTAGATCATGGATTGTAGCATCTTTAATTATTTCTGCACTCCAATCTTTATTAGTTGTCTGCTTTCTTATTCTTTCTATCTCTTCAATATTTAAAGGAGATAATTCTTCTCCATTTCTTCCATAATAGTGCCCTGAAAATCCAATTGGTATACCTTTGGGCGCCGCCGGTATTTGAAAAAGAATGACTCTACCTTCTGGTTTTTGTAATTCATAAATTTCAATAAATGAAATTCGATTAGTTATCTTTTCGGCAATCTCCCCTTTTAAACTATCCAAACTTTTTCTTTCTTTTCGATAAACAGTCCCTACAATTTTATGCGTTTTATCTTCTACTCCAAAAATTAACCAAGCATAAGATTCTCCTTTTAAGTTTGCCTCATTGCTCAGGGCTGAAAAATACTTTCCTAATTTTTCAAAACTAAAATCTTTCTTTGCTTCTTTGAACTCTAGGACTTCCGATTCACTCGGTGACCTTAAAATCTTTTCTAGTAGTTTCTCTAATTCTTTCTTATTATATTTCATAGCTTTTTCTATCTATTTTATATACGAGTAGTCGGGGTTTTCTAGGAGTATCCGCGGCTCTAGTTTGGGCTCTTCGCCTTTGCCTATCCAAGTCAGTTCTAGTTTTTGAAATTTCTCTGCCATGATTATCCTTTAAGAATTAAGATTTTT
>JANMOF010000336.1:0-4958 GCA_031368925.1 Leptospiraceae bacterium | reverse complement strand
CAAGGAGTTGTTTTGACTGGACAATTTAATGCGACTTCTTGACAGCAAGGATCAAGACAAACTTTAGTTGGTAGTGTAAAAAGTTGGTCACTCATTTCAACTCCTAAATAACAAAAGCTGTTCGTTCTTTGGCTCTGAAATAGTAGAGACTAACGGGGATTCGCTCTTGCAGTTTATAAATGGTATGACGTTTAGAAATGCTCTCAGATTAAAACCAAATTTTATTTTTTGATTGCTAAATTCGATTTCGATTCGAAAAATTTTAAACGCAAAACTATACAAACTAAGGAGACCGTCACTCGCAATATGCTCTCTCAGAAATACGCGGCTAATTGTATAGTTTTTTTGTGGACGAAAATCATTACCGTTCACCCGGACTTTCTCATTCACAGTAAAACTTAATCCTTCTAAATCGAACAGTGCAAAAGGTTTTTTCATTTCCTACCTAACTCTTTTTTTAGTCTTGGAAGTGATCTGTATTTGTGCTCTCGATCAACTAGATACTCAGCGATTTTTACAACGCGATTGAATAATTCTCGATAGTCGATGATGTCTATTTTACCTTTTGAATCTTCTAAAACTTCACGCGCTCGACCTTGGGAAATGTCTCCACGTTCATGAAGCAACATCATCAGCAAAACTTTTCTAGTGATTTTAATCTTCATGCTGTTGGACCTGCAACCCTAGCGTTTAAAATCATATTGATAATTTTTCGAAGTCCATAATTATTTGAAAGTTTCGAATCATCGCCAAATCTTTTAAGTTCTCTATATGTTATATCAAAAAAGATTGTGGTCTTAGTGACTTCACAGAAAATAAAATTCCCGTTCCTTATACGTCTTATATTTCGTTTTGCTTTATGGTTAGAATTTTTCATTTTTTACTCCTATCCAGTATACTCTTAGCCGCTTCCGTGAGAATGCGCGCGTCGTTTCGTGTGAGAAGTTTTTCTGACTTTTTGAATTGTCTTTGAGCCATTCCTTCCAGGCTCATTTTGTAATTAGTGGAAGCATTTATCTTACCAATCAAATCTTCTAAATACTCTCGTTGATCTGGTGTCATTAGAGCGATTACATTTGAGTTGGAGCGAATTGTTGTATACCTTCGAGGCTTCGGTTTTTGTGGATTGTATTTTGTTTCTAAACTCTTAATTACCTTCCAGGCTTGCGGCTTTGTGAGCTTGGAAATTGAATCGGAGTTTGTTTCATTTTTTACATGAAGGTAAAGCTCTTCTTCGGTGAGTTGATAGAGCTTTTTTAGCACGTGGATTTTTGCGATTTCCTTTTTGATTTCACTCATGGCATTTCGTTCCACTCTCTACCATCAAGTAGACGTCCTGATTTTTCTTTTCCAAGCTTGACGACTAATTGGTCATAGCCTGAGTTAGCGTCAAAATAATCTCTAGGTGTATCCGCTAGATGTGCTTTACAAATATCACCATATTCATCAATTTTGTAGTGGTTATGTAAGTCGTATCTCCATCTATTTTTAAAGGAGATTATTCTGTCCTTAAAATGTTCTTCCAAGTCGGTAACTGGGAAATATTCACGCCATTGCTTAAAGAAAAATTTGACTTTAGCCGCTTGGCATTGGTCACGAATTGAACGAACCCAATCAGGATGAACCGGACGCGCATTATGCCCAGACTCACCCCCAACAATTACCCAGTCCAGCAAAGGTTTTATATATTTTGTTTCGCCGAATCCTTTAGAATAATCGTAATTATCCAATGGACTCCAATCTCTTGGGGCATCGCTGTAATTGCCGCGTTCTTCGGGATAATCATCATAATACTCTTTTGGCTCTTCAGTTGTTTTAAAATTAATAGAGCTTAGGAGTGGTTCAATAGATAGGAAAATTTTGAAATACCTTCCAAGGTTGCGCTTTATGTCAGCCAAGGCGTGGATTCTTTTGTCATACTCTTCTTGGTTTTCAACGGATACCCCAAGCCATACATTTTCCACAGCAGCATTTTTCGGACGTTCATAAAATTTCATCCATTCAGTATCACTAGTGTAACCTTCTTTATCGAATTCATATTGATTTGCCAAGCCATGCTCTTTTAATGTTTTCTTATCTTGAATCTCATAAGCAATCGGGCATGAATGACAAAAACATCTTCCTTCTGAATTTTCTTTATCTAGAATAGAACTAAGCTCTCTTTCTTTGTGCATTTTTAAATCATCGTCTTGGAGTATTTCACGATCTTTCTGATTCGGATGATTACAGCCATAGCCATTGTTTGTGAGAGAATTACAGATATATCCACATTCATTTCTCATAGATATATCATCCATATGATGTATAGAATTTTGCGAGAATGGTTTTCTTTCTTCTGGACTAAACCCGAAAGACTTTTCATACGCTCTTTGAGAAATGTATTCATACATGCGGTTAGGTCTTTTGGTTAAAATCATAAAAGTATGCTGTGGATTCTGATACATCACATCGAATACCTTATCAATGAAATCAAATGGGACATCCTTATGAAAAAGATCGCTCATCGAGTTTACAAAAAATCGAGTAGGCTTTTTTCTTTTGGAGGGAATCGAAAGTCTATCTTCGTAAAATTTAACTTCCGAAAATTTTCTATCCTTCCATTCTCCCATCTTGCGACCTGCCCAGGTCTCCGCATAACAATTCTTACACCCAGCAGATACTTTTGTGCATCCGGTAACTGGATTCCATACCATATCAGTCCATTCAATATTAGATTTAGACATTTTATTTTTCCTCTACAAAGACGATCTCGAAAGCTTCGCCGCGTTTGCTGTTGTAATACGGAAATTTGTGACCGGTCTTGCCGTATTCGCTTCGGACTGCGGTGAATAGATTTCCTTTGAAGTCGATGAATAGTAATACTAATACTACTCCCGTTGGCTGAATTTAATTTGGTTCATGGTTTGTCTCCTAGTTTGTTTCGCAATAATCTACTAAGTGCGTGTTGTGGGTAATTATCTGTAGCTTCTTGAGCTGTCTAAACTGTCCTCGATAAACAATCTCTCTAACAGTATCTTTGCGATATATATAGATTCTTCTACCGGAAAGTTTGTCGATGAAATCGGGTCTATCGTATTGGTCTTGGGCTATTCTCATATTCCCTCTTCACGCAATACGCGTTTACGTTTTCTTTTATGCTGATTGTGATGGCTCGGAATCGGCAGTGCTCTTCGCTCTTGGTTGTTTCGTGGATGAAGGTAAAATCATTTCCGAAATCTAGAATGAGTTCGTAGTAAATCTCCCCTAGCCCCTCTTTCGGAAAGAGGGGTAATAGTGCTAAGGTGTATGCGATTAATACAAGTAGGAAGTAGAATTTGAATTTGTTGATATAGGCTTGTGGATACATTTAATTAACTCCTAGTTTAATAAAAATACTTTGCAGAATAGTTTTTTTTTGTGGTTGCGGTTTATTTTGGTTAGCCTGTAAGCGTTCTAATTTTGCTATTTCTCGCTTATCAAAATTTAGCTTTTTGGCGATTGCCAATTCAAGTTCAAGTTCGTTCATTCTTGTCTCCTGTTTTATATACGATTGAGTAACCGGCGTTAGTCCAGTAACTGGTTATGAAATTTTGTAGTTGCTCGGGCGGGTTGCCTGTGACTACTATTAGCTTGTCCTGGATAACGGCTGTTAGTTTGTCGATTTCTGCTTGGGAAGATTTGGTTAGTTTGCGTGTCCAGTGGAGGAAATATTCCCATGGATCTGTGATTGGTTCGCTTGTAGTAGAGACGCGATGAATCACGTCTTTACTTTGCCTAGCCAGGTAATCCGAAGGCGATATAATATCCGGTGCGATTGTTGGATATACCGTTTCAATCTTCACGCGATAGTTGTAGGCATCGGAGAGGTTGACTGCGCAGCCTTGCCAGAAAGAGTCTTTACGGAATTTGGCGTTGCGTTTAATATAGATTAGCTTGCCGATTAATTCTATCACATAATCTGGTGTAAACCCTTCCATCGTAAATTTGTTAATCGCGTTTAACTCTTTTTGTGTGTTGAAAATATACGTTATGCCTTGCATTGCAAGGATGAGTTTTAGATTTTCGCGGATGTTAAGGTAGGTTAGTTCGGTTGGCATTTTGGGTTTCCTTTTTAGGTTTAGGTGTCACCCCCGAAATTTTCTGTCGGGGGTCTCAAGGTGTTGAGATTCCCGACATCGCTTGGCGGTCGTGTGAGCGAACGCGAAAGGGAGGGATTTCGGGAATGACAATCGTTTTAAGCTGCGACTTGCATCTCGGTATTCGTTGCGTAAGGCTTGATGTAAAATGACTCTTCGCCGTCGGCTACTTCTACTCCTGTCACTGTTTTTGCAGTGCTTGGATTTTCTAGGATCGCGTCTTTGTTGAGTTCGAGCTTGGTTCGGATGAAAACCTTATCCATCTTCTTAACGAACTTGTCACGAACGTCTATCAGGTTGTTAGCTTCGAGGATATTGTCGATTAGCTTCTTCGATGAGTTGGACGCTACGGATTTTCCAGCGGATCTGTAAGATATGTCTCCTGTCTCCAGCTTGATTGTCTTCACGTCATCCTTGAAAAGTTTCTCGCGGTTTGCATCTACGAACTTTTTCACCGAGAGAGAAATCTTTTTGATCTCTTGTTTGAGTGGTTCGATTTGCTCTCCTAATTCTGTTTGCAGAATCAAGATACTTTCGTTGGTCTTATCCTCTGCTTGCTTCATCTCGGTATTCAATCGCGCTATTTCTGCGATTGCTTTTGCGAGATCGTCTTGGTTGTATTCGTAGATTACGATTGTGTCTACTTGTTGTTTTGCTTTTGCCATTGTTGTGGGCTCCTTTTTAGTCGAACAGGCTAAAGCCTGTCCTTAAGATTATGCTGCGGGTTTGATTTTCACCGAGCGCGGTTTGATGGTTACGCTTGCATCCGGTGCGATGGATGATTTTTTCTTCTTGGGTTTGCCAATTTTCTGCGTTACCTTTTTGTCTCGGGTTTGGGTTTTG
>JANMOF010000289.1:0-4745 GCA_031368925.1 Leptospiraceae bacterium | reverse complement strand
GCTGATGGAACCGGAACTGCGGCTACATTCTATAATCCGCGAGGAATTACTTATTCTACCGTATCCTCTACTGCATATGTAGCTGATACAAATAATAATTTGGTTCGAAAAGTTACGACGGCTGGTGTAGTGACCACGGTGGCGGGAACGGGAACCCAGGGAAGCCAAGATGGGGTAGGAATTTATACATCGTTTTGGTATCCACAGGGGATTGTATTTACGAATTTAGGAAATGGCTGTAATAGTAATACAGGCGCTCCTTCTTTTACCCCAATTCCCTGTTTGTATGTAAGCGATACAGAAAATCATAAAATTAGAAGGATCACTGGAACAGGATTATGAAAAATTTTGCAGATATAGTATTTAAAAATATATTAGTTCTTATGGCTAATTATCATTTGGCTCTACTTTTTTTATTCATTCTTTTATTTTCACAAATTGGATGTAATAAAAAGGAAGATAATCAAAGTAAACTACTTACGGCACTTATCATTCAAAATACAGTTCCTAAAGTTGATAGCATTGAATTTGACGAATTACAACTCCCGAGTAAATACGAAGATTATTTTTCTGTTCGAGTATCTCCTAGAGCGAGGATACGGTATACGAATGGTAGCTACTCAAAATTCTTTAACCTGGAATATAAAACTCTCTTTAGAACCGGGGATACTGACGTATTCCAAAATACGGTAGGCGCTATCAAAGATAAAACCGGAAAGAATATTTTAGAATCCGATGGATCTACACGTGTGAGTGTGCAACCCGATGGAAATAGTATTTTTTATAGAAATGGAAAATACCATCTAATGACTCATTTTGAAAACTATCCCGGTCTAGTTTATATGACAGAGATGGACAAAAAATCAGATGGTTCGTATAATCCAAAACGTTTTCGCTTTGTTGATTTTTCCTCTCTTGAGGGAACTGCATTTTTGTGTGCTGCAAGTCATACTGCTTGGGATACACATCTTTCAGGAGAAGAAGATTATATTTTTGATTCTTACTATTATGATTCACAGGTTACTGCATTATTTGGATCGAATGCAAAGCTACTTCATGTTAGCCGCGCACCTTGTAGTTCTATAGAGCCATGGACTTGTGAGCAATGGGATAATATGCGTTCCTACACAGGGCAAGATTATACCCAGACAAATCCATATAATTATGGTTATATAACAGAAATTTCAGTGAATAGCAAATCAAACCCGAGCGCAAAACGTCATTATAGCATGGGAAAATTTACACCTGAGCTAGCAGTAATGATGCCGGATAATCGCACTTCTTATATGTCGGATGACGGTTCTTTTAGCGGTTTTTATATGTATGTCGCTGATAGAGCAAGCGATTTATCTTCTGGAACTTTATACATTGCAAAGTGGACGCAAACCTCTGCTTATCCAACGACGAGCACAACTCTTCCTGCAACTTACCCGGATGGCACGGCTACCGTTAAAGGAGATACTTCTGATGGAGGCAAAGGTGCATTAACCTGGGTGAAGCTTGGTTCTGCTACAGATGCAGAAATTAAAGCAATTGTAGACAAAAAACCAACTCTCAGTGATATTTTCCAAATTGGAAGTGTAGGTGGAGCAACGGCGGCTGGAACTAAGGCTACATGTGCTGCCCTTGGAACCGGCTACAAGTTAATAGCCGCAGGAGCCTATGACGTTGAGTATCGGGGGATAAATATGTGTTTGCGCCTCAGAGATGGAAATAATGGAACAACGCTTTCTTCTAAGTTTTCAAGTCAAGCGGAACTCTTGAAGGCGGCTGCCTTTTTAGAAACTAGAAAGTATGGGGGCTACTTAGGAGGAACCACAGAGTTCGAAAAAGAAGAAGGTGTAATTTACAATCCAGATTTGAATGTTCTATATGTAGCAATGGGTCGCCTACGATTTGGAATGGATATTATTGGGGGTAGTTCGTTTGGACCGAGCGGTGGTGATGATCACATTCAATTAGAACGAAATGACTGCGGGGCTATTTACCAGGTGGCGCTTAACGGTTCTCAGAGTGATACAAGTGGAGCAGCAATTGGTTCCGGCTATGTGGGAACAGAAATGAAATCTATTTTGACAGGTAGAAGATTAAATGCCGGAGAAGTTTACGCGGATAAGAACCGTTGTCATCCTGATTTTATTTCCCTTCCAGATGCTCTAAACTATTATAGAGGAACATTATTTATTGGAGAGGATTCTTCCAGTCATTTTAATAATAGCTCCTGGGCTTATGATACTAGAAGTAGAAAATTAACGAGGATAATGACGATTCCACCCGGATCAGAGTTTACTGGAAACTTTGTTCCATTGGAAGATGAGGATAGGTTGAGTATTTTTGTAAATATTCAGCATCCTTATGGAGAAGAAATATTTGATGGCAATACAGAGCAACCTATTAACTGGGGATATAATTTGAATGCCACAAAAGATGCTAAGCGAGGTTACGTAGGGTATATATTTGGTTTGCCCCGTGTATCCAATACAACTAATACGTCTTATGCGCCAGATCCAAATCAATAAAATAGGAAAAACAATGAAAACAATACTATACACCATACTTTTGCTTGTTTTACTAATGAGTAATATTCTTTATGCGCAAGAAGAAACTGTTAGTCCTACACCTCCTGCCACTACGCCCGAGCCTGAACCTACGAAGGGATCTAATGGTAAGAAAGATACTAAGATAGAAGTATCCTCTGAAATCGTATCTGATTTTATTTGGCGGGGGATGAGTTTTTCGGGAGAAGCCTATAATCGCAGAAATAATGAATCTTATAAGAGCATGAATTTTGTTCCATCGTTTCAACCTACGATAGATATTCATACTCCACTGGAAGGATTTAAAGTTCAACTCTGGGGCAACTTTCAATTAACCGATAGAGAGAATCGAGACACGGATGGAAAACTTTTACAATCTTATCCGGGAGGTCCGGGTCCATCTTATATTGGTCAGCCTGCGACTGGGGATTCCTGTATCGACAGCATAATGGCTAATGGTTTAGGAAATCCACAGATGAGTTCTAAATGTGGTCCAAACCAGGCATTTGGTCAGGGAATCAAACCATATAAAGAAAGTAATGGAATGAAAAACTCAGATGGACTTTTTACGTCATTTGCTTATTCATTCGATAAAACAAACTGGGGAACTTTTACAGTTGGAACTTGGTTTTATAATACATTTCACAAGTCCTATAGTAACACGGTGTCTGATCCGAGTAATCCAACTAAGCCTCGCCAATCTAGAATGGCATGGCAAGAATACTACATCTTTTGGAAATTACCTATTTTAACTGCGGCTAATCCTACTTTGGCGTATTATACGCAAGTATCGCAAGAAAATTCAGGTGCCCAAGTGGGTAAGAACTATTTTTCGTTACACCTTAGTCATGAATTTTTCGAAGGACAATTTTTTAGAATTACTCCAAGCACAAACCTTGGTTATACTTTTTCAAACAATAACATTGAAAGTAGAAATGGATTTCAAGATCTCACTTCTGCTTTGAAATTTAACTTTGCTGATTTCTTCATTAAGACAACTCATGTGTATAGACCCAATTTATATATGTATGATTCGGATTCTTATTTTGGAGCGACAGGCGGTAGACAAAATCGTTCTACCAATGATGGGATGATTGTAGATCCTTCTAGGGTAAATGGGGCTGACAAGCAGTATGCGTTCGATTATATTGACCAGGTATTTAACAAACCAAATGATCCTATTAATATATACCTTAAAGAAAAAATGACCTTACAGAAAATTCAGCAAAATCTATTTTGGTTTAGCATTGGGTATACGAAAACATTCTAAATGAATCGATTTTTTTTTTGCATAGTTTTCTTTTTTTTATTTTGTAAACCTGATCCTTTACCAAAATATGAAAGCTATTTATATAAACCTGTCTCAAGTCGAAATATAAGCCAGCCTGCCGATGTAGCTGGTTTCATAAAAGAACTTGAGACAGAAAATTCTTTAGATTTCATAAAGAGCAAAAATCCGACGGCTTATATCCCACCGATGTGTTATACAAAAACACTGGACTCATCTGGGAAAGCGCATAATCCCTGTTATGCATGTCATACTAAGGGAGAGAAACCAAATTTTCTAGACGATTCTGACCTACAAACGCATTATGAATTTCCTAAAGCGGGAAAAACAAATCCCTGGAAAAATTTATTTTCATCTAAGGGCGTAAACCCTTATTCAGATGTGCAAATGGAAGCTTATATCCGGGAAGATAATTATAAAGATGATAAGGGTGAAATTATTCTGAGTAAAAAATTACCTGCTAATTGGGGAGGATATCTTCCTGATTGTTACTTTCATTTTGATGAAGATGGGTTTGATAAAAATCCCAAGACAGGTGAGTATTCAGGCTGGCGGGCTTATCGTTATTATCCGTTTCTTGGAACTTTCTGGGCTACGAATGGATCAACAGATGACGTGCTAATACGCTTACCATTTCCATTTAGAGCCGATAAAAATCGAAAGTTTAACTTAGAAATATACAAAACAAATCTTGCAATTGTAGAAGCATTTCTAAAACAAAAGACAATTCAAATTGAAACTCTAGATGAAAAGGTTTCTGGGATAGACTTGGATCGGAATGGTAAACTAGAAAAAACAAATCAGATTAAATACGTATGGGCTACTGAGCCAATGTATTATGCGGGAATGGCGGAGGATTACCAGACCAGTAAAGAGTTATTAACCGCAGGAGGACTTTTTCCTGTAGGAACTGAATTTTT
>JANMOF010000280.1:0-10528 GCA_031368925.1 Leptospiraceae bacterium | reverse complement strand
CTAAGATTGTCGGGGAAGTGTTAGGTAATTATCACCCACACGGGGATAGCTCTGTTTACGATGCGTTAGTTCGTATGGTACAGGAATTTTCTCTTCGAGTTCCACTGATTGACGGACAAGGTAACTTTGGATCTGTTGATGGGGACAACGCTGCCGCTTATCGTTACACTGAAGCACGTCTTGCTAAAATGGCTGAAGAGCTTTTGCGTGACATTGACAAAGAGACAGTAAATTTTTCGCCAAACTTTGATGATACCAAACAACAACCAGATGTTCTTCCGGCAAACTTTCCAAATATTTTAGTCAATGGTTCGTCCGGTATTGCTGTTGGTATGGCAACCAATATTCCACCGCACAATTTAAAAGAAACTATAGCGGCTGTTGTAGAAGTAATTAAAAATCCAGAGATTCCGATTCGCGATCTAATTCGTATTGTCCAAGGACCGGATTTTCCAACTGGAGGAATTGTAATTGGGGGTGAAGGCTTATTATCCGCTTACACGACAGGAAAAGGCTCTATTCGAATTCGCTCCAAGGTAGATATAGAAGAGAATGCAAAGGGAAGAGAAGTAATTGTAATCACAGAAATTCCTTACCAAGTAAACAAAAAAGTCCTACTCGAAAAAATCGGGGAACTTATCAACGAAAAAGTGGTAGAAGGTATTTCTGAAATATTAGATTTATCTAATAGAAAAGGAATGCGAGTCGAACTTCTTGTTAAAAAAGACTATAACTCTCAAGTCATTTTAAATCAACTTTTTAAACTCACCCAATTGCAAGTAAGTTATGGAATCACAATGCTTGCGATTTTAAATAACAAACCAAAGATATTTAATCTAAAAGAAGTTTTAGTCGCGTTCATTCAACATCGTAGAGAAGTCATTGTTAGGCGCACTAAATACGATCTTCGTAAGGCAGAAGAAAGAGCCCATATCTTAGAAGGTTTAAAAATTGCCCTAGATAATATTGATGAGGTAATTCGTATTATCCGTGCCTCTAAAAATCCAGGCGAGGCAAAAGTTGGACTCATGTCAGCATTCCCGCTTTCGGAAGTGCAGACAGATGCAATCTTGGATATGAGATTACAACGATTAACCTCACTAGAAGTCCAAAAGATTATCAATGAATTAGAAGAAATTCGTAAGATCATAGCTGACTTAAAAGACATTTTAGATAAACCTGCGCGTGTAGATCAAATCGTGACCACTGAATTACAGATGGTTTCGGACAAATTCGGAACCAATCGTAAAACGGAAATTAGCAATGAAAGTGTTGCGAGCACTTCTTTTGAAGCACAGGATTTGATTGAAGATGAAGATGTGGTGATTCAAATTTCAGCAGACCAATTTATCAAACGACTACCAATTGACACTTTCAAACGCCAGAAGCGTGGCGGAAAAGGTGTACAAGGTGCGTCTACGAAGCGAGATGATTTTATCAAGATCATCAAAGTAGCTTCTACTCACGACAACATCATGTTATTCTCCAATCGTGGAAAAGTATTTATGATGAAAGTGTATGAACTTCCGATTGGAACCAAAGAAGCGCGTGGTAAATCACTCAAGGCAATGATTAACTTGGGCAATGAAGAAACTATAACTTCTATTTGCACATTCAAAGAATTTGGGGAAGATGCAATTCTAATGGCAACTAAAAATGGAGTCATTAAAAAATCTCCGCTGAGTGTATTCTCTAACACCAAGAAAAATGGAATTATCGCAATCGGTCTTGATGATAATGACCAGCTAATCTATGTTAACCTCTTAAAGCCTGAACAAGATATTGTAATCGCAAGCAAAAAGGGATTAGCCGTTAGAACGAATCTAGCTAAACTTAGAACCCAAGGTAGAACTGCCGGCGGTGTTCGAGGTATGAGATTGTCCGAGGGAGACTTTGTAACAGGAGTTACTATCGTCGAAAAGGATTCTGACTTACTTGTAATTACAGAAAGTGGTTATGGTAAACGTATGGAATACTCTGAATTTGCCACTAAGGGTAGAGGTGGGCGAGGTATGACATATCTCAAAATCACCGAGAAAAATGGTAGTTCGGTTGGAATTTCCTCTATCAAAGAAACCAATGAGGTAATCATTATCGCCCAGTCTGGTATGATTATTCGAATGGAAGCAAAAGATATTTCTAAGATTGGACGTTCTACTCAAGGGGTAAGAGTTGTTAACCTCAAAGACGATGACTCTGTAATTGACTTTGCTGTTCTCGAAACCGAATAAGGTCATTTCGATTCTTTTGGTCTTGTTTATTCTTACTGCTTGTGAGGATAAACAAGAGTTACCAAAAGTTATTAATCCAGTTGACTTAACAAGAGAATTAAGATATTCGAAGATAGATAAATTTCGATTCGATGATAAGAGGGATTTAGCCTCTCATTGGAAAAAAAATCCGGGGCGTTTTTCCGATCTTGACCAGACAAAGAAATGGCTCAACACACAAATTACGTTTAATACTGATAAGACTTACTTTATAAATCATTCACAAGATGCAATCTTATTAACTCCTGACTCTAGCGTTGAGTTTAATGTTGAGCCTGGAGTATATTCGCTTAGCTTTGATGCAGGAATCTTAGCGGATAAGAATGATAAGACGGGAAAGTTAAGTTTTGAAATAGATGGGACGTCATCTCCAGAAAATTCTATTCAGCTAGAAAATGTAGAAGCATGGACTAATCATGAGCGCAAACTTCGTATTAATCGAAAGATAAAATTTATCTGGAACTCGAAAGAATCTTTCGTGTTTATTGCTCACCCTATTTTAACACCATCTGAATATAAGACTGATAAGCCTAATATAATTTTGTTTGTAATCGATGCATTGCGCGCGGATTCGCTTAGTTATACTGGGTTAAAAATCCCGACTTCTCCAAACATAGATGAACTGGTAGAAGACTCAATTGTTTTTCCGAAAGCATTTGTCAATGCAAATTGGACAAAACCTTCGATGCTTTCTATGTTCTATTCTGATTATGCATCTAATTTAGGAATTGGAAATATTGGATTTGATGTGAGCCCTAGCCAGAGAAAAATATTTTATCAGCCAACTAGAAAAAATCTAATTGATAAGCTTAGGGACAACTTTTATTATACCGCTAGCATTATGAATAATGTATTTTTATTAGAATATACAGGCGTTGGATTTGATATTGGATTTCATGAGCTCATTCAAATTGGAAAAGATATTGATGATACCAAAAAAATTGCGGATGAGTCGATTGATTTTCTAAATACCAATAAGCATTTTCCTTTTTTTCTCCATATAAATTTTAATACTCCACACGGTTCTTATGAGCCGCCTGTGCGTATAATGAAAGACTTACAACAAGAAACCGATCCTAAGATTTGGAACAAGGAGAATCCTACACTTAGGAGATATTACGGAGAAATTCGTTATGCCGATGAAGAGCTAGGTAGAATTGTAAAAGACTTAAAAGCCAAAAACATATACGACGAGACTACGATAGTAGTAACCTCAGACCATGGAGAATTATTTAGCGATCATCATACATCTGAGGCTAACGGGGTGTATGGTGTGAAGTATGGACATGGGATGACTCATTTTGAAGAAGAAATCCAAGTTCCCTATATTCTAAAGCCCGCAAAGTCTTTGAAGAGTAAAATTCTTTTTCGAAAATTTGATAAGCCTGTTTCTCTTCTCTCTCTTACTCCGACTCTATTAGGATTATCTAATGTTTCTTTTCATAAGAAAGACTTTAGAGGAGTGGATTACTCTAGGTCTATGTTTGGGGAAACGTTTGCAACAGAAGAATCTATTTTTACTGAAGGTAGACTTTCTGAATCTGTTCGAACAGAAAGACTCAAGTATGTTCGATTTTATCCTGCTTATACAAATTCACAATTAGCCGGCAGATATTTATCTGGCTCGGAGCTAGACGAACTTTATGATATAGAGAATGATGTAGCGGAAAAGCAAAATTTGGCGAAGGAAAGTTCTTTATTTAAAGTTGCCGATCAGGAACTCGAAAAGCATTCTCTTATCACAAATTCTTTTCATATTCTTTTTCCGAAAAAAACTGAATCGGAAAATTATTCTGGTTCAATGCAGGTGCAAGGAGCAATATACAAAATTCGAAATCAAAAAGAATTTGGAATTAAAATTCAAAGCAAGAGAAATTTTAGTTTTGAGTTTAAAGGAAATAATTCGCCTCGAGAAATTATTGTTGATACTGTGCAACCGAGTTTTGAATTTACTTTATCTATTTATCTAAATCAGAAAACTGAAAAGTTTAGAGTAGGGAAGTGGGGAATTTTAAACCAAGCCTCACTCGGAACTTATCCACAAATTTTAATTTCTAATTCTTTGCCCGTGGGTGCCGAGGAAGCCGACTTACCTTGGATTTACAACGATGCAAAATTAACCGGCGAAAAAGAAATCATAAACTCTTCTGGAATGGGTGACGAAGTCAGGCAAATCTTAAAAAGTTGGGGCTATATTCACGAGTGAAAAAATTCGTCGCCCGAATAAAAATTTCTATTGAAAAGAAATCTCTGTTTTTATAATTTAAGTAATTCAAAGGGGATTTTATTAATTTGCAACGGATAATAGGGATTGACCCCGGTTCTCATCGAGTCGGTTATGCCATACTTGATAGGGAAGATCGGACTCGTAGAGTAAACTTGGTTGATTATGGAACTATTGAAGTAGAATCGGAAATCCAATCGCCGGAAAGTTTGCTTTTAGTTCATTCAGAGCTAAAGGCAATATTAAAAAAATACAAACCCGAAGTAGCAAGTGTGGAAGAGCTTTTCTTTTTTAAAAATCAGAAAACCGTTGCACAGGTTTACGAAGCTCGTGGTGTCATTTTATTTACGTTAATTGAAAGAGGGTTAAAAATTTTAGAGCCGACGATTACCCAAATAAAAAAAGGCGTAACGGGTAGCGGAACGGCAGATAAGAAACAAGTAAAGGAAGCGATCAAATTAATTCTGGGACTCAAGGAATTAAAAGGTCATGATGATTCCTGGGACGCCATTGCTGCTGCATTTGTTGGTCTCGCGATGTTTAGATAATCGTTACATGTTTATGGACAAGAGGAATTTTATGTTTTCAAAAAAGAAAGTAATCATCCTGGGATTCGGAATTTTACTCACAGGAGGCAATTCTTTATTTGCCGGTGACTTTGGTGATGTTTATGGAGCGCATCCGGCGGCTAACGGTATGGGAAATGCTGTAACGGCTACTGTGAATAATTCGTCAGCAGTATATTATAATGTGGCAGGTCTTGGTAGACTTTCGGAAGGAGATGCGTTAACCGCTCTAGCTGATAAGAGAAAATGGGAAAAGGAAAATGGAGTTACTCCTACTGCGGAGGTGAAAAAACCTTTTCGGCAGAGCATGACAGAATTTTTGAAAGATGCAAGATCGGATTTATTTTTAAATAAACCGCTTGAGAGACCGACTCGCAATGTCAATGAAATCACGCTTCAATACAATTACGTCAACCCACAATTAAACGCTTCTATGCTTTCTATTGGAGATAGTGCCAAAAAAGCATTCGGTGGCTACCAAGCGCAAAATACTAATACGCCGGTGAGTCAAGACCTTTCTAAATTGGCTGACGATTATGCAGGTCTTGGACTTACTATTAACTTAAACAATATTTACGATTTTAAAAGAACGATTCGCTTTGGCTTAAATGTATTAGCCCCTGCTACCGGTAACCTTCTAACGATTAACGACGTTAACCCTACAACACATAGATATTTACAATACGGTGTAGCCAATCAAAAACCTACTATCATGGGTGGAACGGGAGTGGAAATTATAAAGGATAGGCTATTTGCCGGAGTTGGTTTTACTGCTATTGCAGGTGGTGGGGGAGCGATTCTTCTAAAAGATGTTCCACTTTCGCCTAATACCGTTATACCGAATCAGCAAGTTATTTTACAAGTAAAGCCAATTGTGAATCCAACGTATGGACTTGCCTTTACTTATGGAAAATTTTCCGGTGGAGTTTCTTATAGAAGAGAGACTGCCCTTGCTGTGAATTCTCTTGGTGCAAGGGCTCAAACTATTTTACTTGGAATTCAGTTAGACTTTGACGTGGCATTATACGATTTATTCTCTCCACGAAAATGGGCGTATGGGCTTTCTTATAAACCTGACGGCAAATGGACATTTTCCTTTGATATGAATAGAGAGCTTTGGAGTCAATTGGGATATAAAAATAAATTCGTTGGAACAGAGTTCATGTCTAGAACCAAAGCTGCTTACTCTGAACCTTTTCATTTAGTGGACGTTACCGTCCTTCGTGCTGGAACTGAATATAAATGGAGTGATAGTCTTAAAATACGTGGTGGCATTGCGAGAAGACCCAAGGCTACTCCTGATATACCAGGCGCTAATAACTGGATTGATTTTGACAGAATGATTTATACAACTGGGCTTTCTTATATTCTTTTTCCTGGAATGCGTTTCTTGGAGAATTTGAAAAATCCAGTTGTTCTAGATGCAGTGCTCGAGCACCAGGAACTAAAGGCTATGAAAATTTATAAATATGCTCCTACTCCTAAAAACCCTAATTATAGTGTTGGCGGAAATGTATGGCATATTGGTGTTTCTGCGACTATGTTTTTTTGATTAGCTTTTTTATACTTGCTTTTTTCAAAATCATATCTATCATATACACCAATGGGCACAAAATACAAAGGTTCAAGCGAGGACGTTCTTTCACTTAATACATTTATCTGTTTAGCCCGGGCGGCAGATTCGATCAACAATCGACTTAACTCACATATTTCTAGTTACAGCTTAACGATTAGTCAATTTGGAATTTTAGAAGCATTGTATCATATGGGTTCCATGTGTCAGAAACAATTAAGTGATAAAATTCTCAAATCAACTGCGAATATTACCACTGTCATTGATAATCTAGAAAAACGTGATCTTGTTAAACGTATTCGACAAGAAGCTGATAGACGTTACATTACGGTAGAACTGACCGACAAAGGAAGAAAGCTTATTCAGGACATATTCCCAGAACACGTAAAGCACATCAATGATGAAATGGCTATCCTCTCCAAAGAAGAAAAAGTAAGTCTAAAAAATCTATGTAAGATCGTTGGCAAAAAAGAAAGGTGCTAGATTACTTCGTTATTTCAAATTTAAATTTAGCAGCAAATTCAGATTGTTTTTTTTGTAAATCTTTATCAAGTTCTTCATCTTTAGATTGAATAACTTCTTGTCCTTTTGAACTCCATTTTCCATCAATTACTTCTTGGTAAAAAATACAAATAGCAAGAGCTGCTTTTTGAAGTGAGTCGTCTCCTTCAAAGTTTCCGATTTGTTCAATTTTTGATTTTGAATCAGGAACTGCTTTTTTAAATTTTGCAATGACTGCATCTAACTCAGGTCCATCTTTCAGAGCAATTTCTTTTTCAAGGTCAGCAAGATACTTCATCTCGATTGCAATAGCATCGTTGTAATGCTTTGCCTTTTCGGAATCTTTATTACAAAATGAAATGCATAAGATAAGTAGGCTTATGAATAGAATATTCATTATTCTCAATGGGAATCTCCTCTATGTTTAAGTAAAAAAAAAGGAAGAGATTACTCTTCCTTTTTGGGTAATAATTTTTAATTTCTAGTTATTTTGTAGAATTTAGTTTTGGTTCAACTTTCTTTCCAGCTTCTCCATTATCTACTTTTGGATCTAAGATATTGTGTTTAGAAACAGGAGCTTTAAAATCAACTCGACATGTAAATTCACCTACGTCAGAAAGATTTCCTGAAACGTCGGTTGCGCGGAAATAAATTTTAAATGTATCTACTTCTGGAACTTTAATTGTGTCTGGTTTGTATTCTTTCCATTCACCCGGAGCATTTAAGCTGTATTCAACTTTAGAAATTCCAGATTCTGGATCATTGGCATCAATGATAACTAAAGAATCTCTTTTACAAAAAGTAATATTGTTAATAGTTACAGGTCTTGGATTGGTTTTTCCTGATACAGTTGGTTTCTTATCATCGATAGAAAAAGCTAAAACAGTTTTTTTAGAAAGATTATAGACATTATCTAGAGCACGAACCGCAATTTCGTAATCGCCACCTTTAGTAAATGCCTGGTCTTCGGCTAATGGTAAATTACCTTCACCATTTACGTTAATTACTACTAAGTTTACACCTGCCCCTGTGTCAGTAGCTTTTACGTTCAATTTAACACCTGGTTTGTAATATTGAATATCACCTGGCTTAATCCCGTCCCCAATAAGCTTTGCTTCTAAATCTGGAGCCTTTGTGTCTACATTGATTTTGTAGGATTGTGGTTTTTCAACGCTACCTAGAACATCGACACTTCGATAAGAAAGTGTATATACTCCCTCTTTTTCTAAAGGAATAGGACTGGAATAAGTAGAAAAAGGACCGCCATCAATTTGGTATTCGATATAAGCTACAGATGAGGTTGCTTCTTCTGGTTGCAAGTGGAAACGGTATTCCCCATTTGTATAAAGAGATCCAGCTTCATTTTTGAAAATAACGCTTTTTCTGTTTTTCAATGCGGTTTTCATCATTTCATGAAACTTTTCTTTGTCCTTAAATGCCGCCCTATCTATGACTTGGCTTTTATTGTCAGTGGTGATTTCATTATTCTTGAGTGTTTTCAAGTCCAGAAATGCCCCAGCGTTTTCTTGTGATACCAGTGCATAGGTTAAAAATAAAATTGTTACAGTGAGCAATGTCAAAATTCTTTTCACGGTTAAACCTTCCTATTGATTTGTGTCTTAAGTATAGCTCATAAAAATATAGGTATTATGTAAAGAAAAAAAGGGTAAAAAATCTCTTCCTAATCTCTGCTCAATTATTTAATTACCATTATTCGCTACCCAAACTCCCCCAACTAGCATATAGCATTTTTACGAAAATAGTTATACCTTCTTTGATTCTAGATTGTGGAACATTTTTATTAGCGACAATTTTAACTTCAACGCGATGGACTAGATTTCGAATGAATGTCTGTCGGTAAGAGATTGTGCCAATTTCTAGAAATTCAAATAATACTTTGCTTTCTCTTAATTCTTCCCTTAATGAATCTGAAATAATTTCTATTGCTTCTTCCTTTGAAAGGTATAAATGATCTACCAAAATGGCGGCTGCGCCTTGGATTAATTGAATCTGTCTCGGGCTTACTTTATCTCCAGTGCTCATTTTTCAAACTTCAGTAAACATATTTCAATGATCAATTCTTTTTCTAGTAATAATCAAAGAAGGTATCTATATAGAAATGAACGTATTGCAAAAAACAACCTTGACAGTGATTTTTTCAAATTTAGAGTAGGTTCATTCAATAAAAAAATTAGAGGTAGTATGAAAGGTAAATTTGCAGTTCTAGTATTTAATCCTAACAGTGGTAAAGGAAAAGCTCGAGAGATAGCTGTAGACTATTCGCAAAAATGGAGAGAAATGACTGGAACTGAAATAAGACTTCGTCCAACCTCATCGCTTGCAGACATTCGTATCGCAGCAAATGAAACCTATAACGATAAAGAATTACAAATTTTTATGGGTGGGGACGGAACACTGTCTGAGTCTATTCAAGGTATTTCCGAGAAATTCAACTTCGCGAATCTTTTGAAACCTGTTGCTTTTCTGCCGGGTGGAACAGGGAATAGCTTCTTACGAGATTTCGAAATTAAAGATTACAAGACCGCCCGTGAAAAGTTTTTCTCTGCATTTGAAAAAAATTCTACAATAAATATTGACTCTGCGATTATCACTTACAACAAAGTTAAATCAGACTTATCCGCTGGAGAAGAATCAAAGCGAATCATGTTCAATATCTGGGGCGTAGGTTTAATCTCTGACATAACAAAATTAGCCATTAGAATGCGTAAGATAGGCTCCGCCAACTATACAATAGCAAGTCTTATCAAGCTTTTAAGCCATAAGCCTTATGAGCTTAAAACAATGATTGATGGAGTAGAAGAGTTGCTTAAATGTAATATGGTTACTGTATCTAATTCGCGTTTTACTGGGGGCAAAATGCAAATAGCCCCACATGTTCGTGTAAATGATGGCAAATTATTTTTAATCTCCCCAATGCTAAAAAGTAGATTGTCTTTATTGTCAAATTTTCCTAAGATATTTAAGGGAGACCATGTCAATCATCCTGATATTAAAACAGGTTTCATCAAAAATATTGAAATTCGACATGATGAACCACTTGTTATGAATGTAGACGGTGAATTGGAAGAGGGGTTTAATCCGCGTATGCAAATCCATCCCTCCTATTTTAAATTATATATGTCTTAAAATTTAAAAGGAAGATTTTATAATCTTCCTTTCTTAGTGTTTTGTAGTTCTTTTACTGTATCAATAGTTGGAGAAAGCCAATCGTCTAACAATGGTAATGCGCCGTTAGGTTTAGACTTGAAGACCATGTCTTTGTTAAAGTTTGCAGTTTCTGTTGTCAGACCAATCTTTCTTGCTATTTCAATTGCTTTCCAATAATGCTTTAAAGCTTGAGCTGAATTTCCTTTTCGCTCATAGACTGCACCAA
>JANMOF010000247.1:0-2912 GCA_031368925.1 Leptospiraceae bacterium | reverse complement strand
GTAAGCTCGTATTGAATCTTATTTGTATCCTGGTATTCATCTACCATGATGTATTTCCACAAAATATTATACCGCTGTATAACTGCTGGATTATTTTTAAATAGTAAAACTGTTTTTAAAATTAAATCTCCAAAGTCTACTGCATTGTTTTGCTTTTTTCTATCTTCATATTTTTTATAAATTGCTTTTACATTTTCTAAATAGAAATCTTTTCGTAATTCAGCACCGAACTCTTCGGGTAATATCATCGAGTCTTTTGCATGACTGATTCGATTGGCAATTTGAGAAGGAGCAAATAGTTTTATATCAAGACCCATTGACTTAATGATTTCTTTGATGAGTGCTTCTTGTAAGGATGTATCGTAAACTGTAAAACCAGATTTTAATTCTACCGTATCTGCGTTTGAACGAAGTAGAGTTAGGCATAGAGAATGGAATGTTTTAATTGAAATTCCATGATAGGAATTGGGGATTAGACCAATTACTCGCTCTTTCATTTCTGCTGCTGCTTTATTTGTAAACGTTAAGGCACAGATATTATAAGGAGCAATACCTTTATCTAGAATTAAATGTGCTATTCTATGTGTGATTACTCTCGTTTTGCCGGAGCCTGCTCCTGCAAGAATGAGAACAGGACCTTCCGTTTGAAGAACTGCTTTTCGTTGCTCTTCATTTAATTTTTCTAAAAGTGGATACTCCATGACTTAGAATCGGATATCTCCAATTCCGAATACAAACTGAAAATTCTTGCTATCAGTGTAAGTACTGAATGGATGATCTGGAACTCCCGTATAACGAAGCTTTTGCGCCATGTATAAACGTAATGGTAGAACAGGAATTTGAATTCTTAGACCAAAACCCCAGGAATAGCGAAATCGGTCTAATGCAAGGTTATCTCCGCTTAATACAAGTTTGCCCGGATTGTTTAGTTCTAGTGGACTTTCTGCAAGAGGCTTTAAACTAAAAGGATCATAGTGCTCTCTAAAGTAAACATTTAATGCCTGGTCTGCATTAGAATTCCATCTTTGGTTTTGAACTAGCTGGTCATAGGATTCGGCAGCTGCTTTTCTTGTTCCAGACCATTTACTTACATCTTCGTACATAGCACCCGAATCGAAAAATAAAACTAACCATAATAGAGATGGTTCGATCGGAAAACGTAACTCCGAGCTGAATAATACGCGATGGTTAGCACCATTTTGCCACTCACGGGGATAATGATTATCTTGAAAAAACCAACCGCGTAATGACTCGTAGCCCCCGATGAACTGAAGATCTTGTTGGAGTATATACGGATTTCTCTGTCTATCAGATTCACGAAGCAATGGATCTGGTCTACCATACTTGGGAACTCTTTCGAATGTGTATACGCTGGAAGTTCGAAACTCTTGTACGACTTTCCATCTACGAAGTGCATTCGAACGAATAAGTCCTCCTAGTGTATAGTCAAACCAATTGTAATAAAATTCCATAACTGGATTGAACTGGTCGAAATGACTTTGTCCTCCTAAGAACTGTCCAGTGTTGGAAACAGAAAAATAGGTATTAAACCCACTTGTAGGATTAAAAATATTATCGCGAGTATCGTAGCCCATACCATTTGTAATTTGAGATCGGAATTGCCAACCTCTATCTTGCTGTGCTCTAATCGAATCATCTACGAGGGATGTGGCATTGCTTGATCTAAAAAAGCTCGGCGAATAACGGTGAAAATGTGTCCAGTTTGAAAGTCTACCACCAAGAGAAAGTCTATGACCTAAGCCTACGGAGAATCCCACACCGGAGGTTTCATAAGAAGCTCTTTCTTTAATCGATTGGGTCTGTGTATCCGTAATGGATGCTGCCCCCACGTTAATGATTCGAGAAGAGTAGAACATGCTAAGCGTTAGTGACCATGGCTTGTCGTATATCCATGGCTCTGTCCACGATAATTGAAAAAATTTACGAAGTGGACCAAACTCTATACGACCAGAAACTTTTTGTCCTGTTCCATTCAGATTATTTTCACCTAGTTCCGTAAAAATAGAAAAGCCTGATATTGTCCCGTAACCCCCGCCCATAGAAATGGTTCCAGTCGGTTGTTCTACCACATCGATGATTAAATTCATCTTAGTCTCACTGGAGCCGGGTCTGGTGTTAAAGTTTACTTCTTTAAAATATCCAAGGTTAAAAATTCTTTCTCTAGATCTATTGACTAGAGCTGAATTAAATAGCTCACCGGGTTTAATCAATAGCTCTCTACGAATAACTTTATCTAAAGTTTTTTTATTTCCTTTGATTACGATATTTTCGATGTATGCAAGAAAGTTTTCTCGAATCGTAAAGTCGACATGTTCAAATTTTCTACCTGCATAAGTTGGGTTTTTTGTAAGTAGTTTACGTAGCTTATCAATATTGAGTCTCTTCTTTTCTTCTTCACAGGCTGCTCTATCTGAGAAACCAACGCAATTTTCATAAACCAAAAGATTTTCATTTGTAAGTTCTAAATTTTTTCTTTTAGGCATAACCTGAACATATAAATAACCCTTGCTACTATAGAGCTCGTTTATAAGTCCTTTGTCCCGTTGGAATTTTCCTTCATCGAAAATGTCTCCAATATCATCATTTGAAAATTCAAATTGTTTTTCTAGTTCTTTGATTGTATAGATTGGTTTTAAATTTTCTTTTTGTGTTCCTTCGGGATTATTTTCTTTGTTTAAGAACATCGCATTTCCCTTTTCATCTAAGGTATAATCATGCTTTGCCTCATATCCATTAAAATAATATACATCGCCTTCTTTAATTTTATAGTTAACAATGATTACCCGTTTATCTTTTAGTTTGGCATTTTCCCATCGTATTTCCCAATTAGTTCCTTCGGGAACTAAGTCTGCATCCAAGTAACCTTTCGATTTAAGAAAATTTTCTTTTTG
>JANMOF010000227.1:0-19738 GCA_031368925.1 Leptospiraceae bacterium | reverse complement strand
GCGGTTAACCAAGTGGGCAATTGCTTTACGAACTCTTTTGTCTTTAAAAATATCTCTTCTAGTATTCATCGCCCAGCCTTGAAATCCAAGTGGCTTTTCATTGAAGATTCTTTGTTTTACGATGTAATTTTTATCAAACTTTTCTCCGACTGCCTCTGTTACCCACGTAGCCGCTTTGTAAGAGGGGAAAATGTCCATATCCCCCTTGAGCATTGCTTGAAATCCAATTGCTTCTTCATTATATACTTTGTAGAATACATCATCAAAGTTATAACGACCTTTGTTAAATGGATACGCTCTTTGCCAATAGTCCCCACGACGAACCATGCGGATATAACGTCCCGGTTTTGACTCCGCTAATTTATAAGGACCGGAGATTACTGGAAATTCAAAGTTTTCCTTGTTGAAATCTTTTCCTTCATAATAATGCTTTGGTAGAATATAAATTCCAGTTGCGATAGTATTAAAATTATCCCAGTGAATATTTTTTGCTGTGAATTCTATCGTATAATCGTCAATAACCACTGGCGCTTCAAACCGAGAAAGCCCAATGCGAAAAACGGCTGTATTGTTCTTCTTGTCCATGATGGTATTAAATGTAAAAAGAACGTCATGCGCTGTAATCGGTTTATCATCCGACCATTTAGCATTTTGATCAATGATGAAAGTAAATTTTTTCTTGTCTTTAGAAATTTTCCATTCTTTCGCGATATGAGGAATATTTTCTAGCGTTATAGGATGATTAGCCGTTAAAGGCTCAAACATCGAAGTGTAAATACGAGCCGTAGTAGACATTTGCTCTAAATAATAATTTAAAGATTTTGGAAATTGGTGACTATAGATTTTAAAGCTTCCGCCTTTTACAGCATTAGGAGACGCAATAGGATTCGGTTGTTTTAGAGCTTCTGGTATAGAATTCTCTTCGCCAGTCCAGGGAACGTCTTCAACTTTGATAGCCTGAATTTCTTCCACTTTTTCTGTTTTCTTGCAAGAAAAGAATGGATGAATTAGCAAACTTAATAGGAATAGGTTTGTAATTAAAATATATCTTGGTTTCAATCGAGTATCCTTATGAATCATAATAACTTTAATCAACTTTTTATTTATCAATTAAATACAAGAATTTTTTGTATCGAACATGGTCAGAAAATACTTCGGACACCGGAAAAATTTTTTACATCACCGGAAGTCATTGCTGCCGATGCGGTATGGCTCATGGGAGTTTGGTATCCCTCGTCGGCATCTATAAATATTTGCAGAATGCATGAGGGACTCGGAAATGAGTTTCGCAAGACACTGTCTGATTTACAAAGCTATGATCTGATTGGTTCACCCTACGCAATTTATGATTACAAACCGAATCCAATGATTGCGGAACATATTTTAGAATTAAAACAATTTCGATATAAGCTAAATGCAATTGGGAAAAAACTAATTTTAGATTTTGTTCCAAATCATATGGCAGTTGATTCGCCGCTCGTAAAACAATATCCAGATTTATTTTTATATAAAAAAGAAGAAGGCGCTGAGGTTTGCAAAAATTCTTTCTTACACAAGAACGGACGAATTTATTATTATGGAAGAGATCCCTATTACGATGGATGGACTGACACAGTTCAATGGGATTTTTCACATCCCCAAACAGTAAAGCTTCATGCAAAAATACTTTCGGAAATTGTAGATGCCTGTGATGGATTAAGATGCGATATGGCTATGCTTCCACTCGAAGATGTATTTGAACGAACTCACGGCATACGCGCATTACCCTATTGGAAAGAATTGATTGAAGGCATAAAAGAAACTCGTCCAGATTTCTTATTTATAGCAGAAGTTTATTGGAACCTGGAATACGATTTGCAGCAATTGGGATTTGATTACACTTATGATAAGACTCTCTATGATAGATTAAAAAATCGAGATGCTGAGGGAGTGCGATTACATTTAGAGGCAGCAGAGGATTATCAGAATCATTCGCTACGCTTTCTAGAAAACCACGATGAAGAAAGAGCAGCAGAAACCTTTGGCGAATTGGCTAATTCTAATTTTGCGCTACTTTGTTTTTTACCAGGAAGCATACTTTACCACCAGGGACAAAGAGAAGGAAAAAGAATAAAAATTCCGGTTCAATTATCACGCGGTCCGAAAGAAACTAAAGACGAGTTGACAGAGAATTTTTATGACAGAGCATTTGAGCAAATTCAAAAAAGAAGAAACAAAAACTTAGAGCTAGAAATTTTTGAATTAAAGGCATATGATGTGAATTATCCTTTAAAAGATTGCATCGTCCGTGCAGTGCTAAATAAAGAAGACAGTTACATTGAGATTCTAATTTTAAATTCTTATAAGCATGAAGTTATAGGCGCTCTTCATCTAACTGAAAGTATTCGACAAATGCTAATAGACTCTTCCTTAAACGAGTTAATTTTGAAAGATATACTAAATGGAGAATCCCTATCCCGTGAAAAAGAAGTAATGCTACGCGGAATGTTTATTAGACTCGAAACAGGAAAGGCGCATTGGTTTTCTATTGCATTGAGTTAAAACGAATTTGAATTAACTATTTATTATTTGTATCGACAAACAGTTTGCTCCTTTGAAAATTAGATAACGGAGTCTAACATGCAAACTAAATTCTTTTTATTTTTTATTGTCGTATCCTTTTTAGCCTTAGAGGCTGATCCTATTACCCGCGAAGGAAAAATTCAAGATGTAATTCTTTATCGTAACCAGGCTTTAATCACACGAGTCATTGAAGTAGACCTAAAGGAAGGTTCACATGAAGTCATAGTAGCGAAACTTCCATCGGAGATAATTCAAAATAGCCTCTACGCTGAGGCAGTAGGCGCCGATGTTCGAGCTGCAAAACTTAAAGTCACCGAGTTAAAATCGGATACAGACCCAAAACTTGCAGCACTCGATGACAAAATCGAAAAAGCAAATCTGGATTCAATTCGATTAACGAAGCTAATCGAAGTTAACCGACTCAAGTTAGGATTTCTTACCAAGCAGGAAGATTTCATCGCAACTACTGAAAAAGTAGAACTCAGCCGGGGAATTTTAAACGCTGATACGATGAAGCAGCTAACACTCTTTAACTTCGATCAAAAAAAAGAACTCGCACTCGAAGAATTAAAACTCCAAGAAGATGCTAGAATTTTACAAAAAGAAAAAGACCTTCTTGCCCGAGAACGAAAACAACTTGTAAAAACATCTCTAAAAAGTATGGACGCAAGTGTCTTCCTCGATAAAATCGGTAATGGCAAATGTGAAATTAAACTCTATTATCTTGTTCAAAATGCAGGCTGGTCTCCTATTTATAATTTCTACTCCAAGCTTGGTTCTAAAAATGTCCGAGTCGAATTTAACGCTCGCATCCAACAAGTAAGTGGAGAAAATTGGGATAATGTGAATTTAACTCTCTCGAATGCAACGCCTGCTCTTAGTGCATTAGCTCCTGGGCTTTCGCCATTTCGTATTAGCCTCTCTAATCTAGGAAATACTCTTGGTCCCGATGATTTAAAGTCTGCCTCTCAAGGGGTCTCAAAAAAAATGAGTGCTGCCTACAACAAACAAATAGGTGCGCAAAATTGGAATGAAACCCAGGAAGGAAGTTGGGCGATGAACAGTGCGGCTAATGAATACCAAAACTTAGAGCTTCTCGCTAAAGATGAAGACTTAAATATTCTGAAGAAAGACTCTAAACAAAACAGTTCTGCTCCAAGCATTAGTTTCAATTTAAAATCAAAAGCATCTTTCTTTAGCAAAGCAGAACAGCAATTAGTCAAAGTAGAGAAATCAGAATTACCCGCAAAATTTTATAATGTTGCCATTCCTCTTCTAACCGCTTATGTTTTTAGAGAAGCTGAAATTGAAAATGAAACATTCGAGAACTTACTCGAAGGTCCGGTCAGTGTTTACCTCGATGAAAAATTTGTAGGGCATGGAGAAATTTCGAATGTAGCAAAGGGGCAATCTTTTGTTATGGGATTTGGCGTTGACACACAGATTCGTGCTCGCCGTGAACTCTACGAAAAGAAAGAAAAAATCCTAGGTGGTAACAAAGAACTCAGTTTTAAAGTCCGTGTGATTCTAGAAAACTTTTCTAAGAAAGCTACCGACTTACGCGTATTAGACCGCATTCCTGCTGAAGATGAAAAGGAAAATGTTCGAATTACTTTAGATCTAAAAAATAATACTTTGAGTACCGATGAACTTTACCAACAATACGAGCGGACAAAAGGCATTTTGCGCTGGGACTTAGGATTACAACCGGAAAGCTCTGCCACTAAAGCGAAGACTGTTGATTACTCTTACAAATTGGAATTCGACAAAAACCAGCAAGTCTCCTATCCTACTCCCGCAAAAGCAGACCAAATGCGAACTGAATTTGACGAAATCCAAAAGATGAAGTATAACAGGAAGTAACTTTATTTTCCGTTTGTATTTTGGACTGTGAGTAGATTGATGAAATCGCGGTTGAGTTGATTGATTGATGCCATTACTGAATTGACATTGTTCATCTGCTCTGTCGTGATGTGGTTAATCTGAGTTGCCTCATCATTGATCTGCTCGATCTTCTCTCGGAAAGTATCATAGATTTCGATTTGGCTTTTCATTGTTTCGTCTACAGAATTTACCAGGTTATCAATATTACCCACTTCTTTGATAATTTTTTTAAACGTCTCGCCGCCCTCTGTGACATTTTCATTACCCTTTTGGATAATAGAATTAGTCTGCTTCACTAGCTGGTTAATTCCTTTTGTGCTGTCTGCTGACTGTTCGGCTAATTTCGATATTTCTCTAGCTACCACCGAGAACCCAAGCCCAGCACTTCCCGCCCTCGCTGATTCTATACTTGCATTGAGGGAAAGTAAATTTGTTTGATCTGCAATTGTATCTATCATTTCGATGATGCCTTGCATTTGCTTTGCATTTTCTTGTATCTTCGCCATCGACTGGAGCATGAGCTCTAAGTATTGTCCGCCCTTATCCGCAATGTCGCTTGTGTTAGTAACAATGTATAAAACTGCCGACATCATTTGAATCGACTGCGCATTGGATTCGATAATCTGATGCGCAATTTCTGTGAGAAAACCTAGATTATCCGATTGCTTCTTAGTGCTACTCACGACTGAATTTGCTTGTTTTAAAATATCCTCAATTTTCGAAGTCACGTCTGTTACTGCGGTTAACAACTTGTTCATCGCTTCTTCGGCACGGTTTTGCAATTCCATTTTTTCTGTTACGTTCATCGAGAATCCAAGAACATTCGAAGAAGTGTTGTTATCCTCAATGATTGGAGTTTTAATTGTTTCTAAGTAAGTAGCCTTCCCATCTTTATCCAAGTATTTCGTAATCGGAGGCATGAATTTTTCTTTGGAAGCTATGATGTCACGGTCTTGTTTTTGAATCTTTTCAACTTGCTCTTTGTTTGGATTAAAATCAAAGTCGGTTTTCCCGATGATATCCTCCATCTTGGATGCCTTGAAATTGCGCGCAAAATTTTGGTTAACTAAAATAAATCGTCCCTGGCTATCCCGAACAAAAGAAATATGTGGCAGATGCCAAAATGCTGTCTTTAGAAGCTTATTCTCTGCCTCTAAAGCTTCAATTCTAGCTTTATCTTTTTGAAAATATTTCTTTATAAACTCTAACATGCACTGCTTCTATTTCTATTAACGATACTTCAAAGGTTTTATTTAGTCTATTATTTTCAATTAGTATAATCTTATCTATAAAATATTATAAATAATTTATTGAGTAACTCCAAAATCGGGTATTTTAGGAGTTATTAAGATTCTGAAATGGATGCTTATTAGAATGCAAGAAAAAAACTATGGATTTTATGTATTTGAAGCTTTTGATTTTGACGAAATAATATAAATGATAACCAATATCATTCCTTCTTATCACTATGACCCAAATTTTTATCCGGCGCAATCTTATCACGAACGAGTTGTTTCAACTCTTTCATCTCAGGAAACCTTCCTTTCTCTTTACGGGAAAATAGCAATTCTCCGCTTACCCGGATTTCTAAGATTCCACCATTACCCGGGATGAGAACAAGTTCTCCGATTTCTGCGACAAAGGTAGTCAAGAGTTCTTGTGCCATCCAAGTTGCTCTTAACAGCCAATTACATTGAGTGCAGTATTCGATTTCTATTCTGGGTTCTTTCATAAATTAGCCTTTGCGCAAAATAGTGATATTGTGCACTTCTATATTTCATTTCCCTCTTCGTAAAATTTCTGCGCTGATTTGATGGATTGTTTTTTGAGAAAGTTCATGAACGAAAACTTGTTCTGTTTCAGAGAAAACTTCCATTAGAATCGGTTGAATATTTCTACCACAAATGCATTTCACATTTGGCTTACTAGGATGGAGAACAAATAGTCTTTCATCAAAAACCATATACACATCTTTTAATGTTATCTTCTCTGACTCAATAGCAAGCATTGCACCGCCACCTTGTCCCATCTGAATATTTATCAAGCCTGCTTTTTTTAAGATGCCTAGTATTTTTCGAATTACAACTGGGTTGGTATTGACACTAACGGCTAACTCGTCTGAAGTTCTGGACTCTCCTTTATTCAAATCTAATAAAGAAAGTATGTGAATAGCAACTGTAAATCTACTTGTCATATATTTTTAACTGTAACAATTTACATTACAAATATAGAGACAGATGAATTTGTAAAGATTTTTCTCATCCTAAAACAAAAAAGTTTGACTATTTAGTTTGGTTTCCAAAGAATCAATTCTCATGCCACAGTCAACAAGAGGTAAATTTAGAAAGGAAAAAGGCGTAAAATGAAAGATAAGAACAAAATAAAAATCTTTTTTTACATTTTCATATTCATAGCATTTGCAAATCAAGTTTTTGCTCAAGATAGCAAAGATACTAAAGACACTGATCAAAAAGAATCAGGAGCAAGATCTCCTGTCAAAGGTCTACCGTTCGAAATAGATGAGAAAAAAAGAATTTCAGAAGCCGATGCCTCTAAGAAAAAAGAAGGCTGGTTTCCAACTGGAATCGGCGGTCCGTTTAGCGACCCGAATAACGGTGCTGGTTTCGGTGGTAGAGTTTTTCTTTTTAACAACGGAAAAAAAACAGATCCATTCTTTGAATATACACCTTATCGACATAGATTCTTTTTGAATGTTTCAACTACTACGAAAAATGCACAATACCATTGGTTGGATTGGGATGCTCCTTATATTTTTGACACCAAGTGGCGAGCACGAGCAAATGCGATATACGATAGAAACCCTAACAATTTGTTCTTTGGCTTAGGTGAAGCATCCATGAAAGGACTGAGCTATCACCCACGCAATGATTATTCTCAGCCAATAGTCACGAACGGAAATTTTGCAGACCAACAAGAATCACAAGCATTTAGAAGAGCGCCTAACGCTGGTGAACCACAATACTTAGATAACGCTGCATACAACTCCGCGCTGCTTGCTCGAAATCCAATTTCTGGAATGGGATCTCAACCTGTTACGGATCAGAAATTTAATCGCTATGATCTCGAAGTCCCACAAATAAATCTGAGTGCGGAAAATTCTTTTTTCGGTGGTCTTATGCGCCTCGTAGTTGGAACAAAACTTTCCAATAACATCGTTAGGCGATATGATGGAACCATTCAAAAAGCAAATGATCCTTATTTTAGAGATACGAATATTAAAGCAAGTGATGATATTCTTGGCGGCAGATTAAATGCTTTTGATGCTAACTTAGGCAATATCCCAACAGTAAACGGCAAAACGAAAGTAACCGAAGACTATGAGCGTGGAAAAATCACTGGCATCAACGGTGGCTATGTAAATCTACTACGTCTCGGAATTGTTTATGACACAAGAGATTTTGAGCCAGACCCTAGCCGTGGTATCTTTGCTGAGTTGACGCATGAAAGATCTGCCAAGGCAATTGGTTCTAATTTTGAATTCAATAGAACTCTTGGCTCTGTGCGCGTTTTTTATAGCCCGTTCCCTAAAATATTTAAAAAATTAGTATTTGCAGGTAGAGCTTTGTTTGTTCATAACTCAGGAAATTTACCTTTCTTTGAGTATAGAAACATGTGGACAACAGAGGGCGGTATAGCTGGATTAGGCGGTAGAACAACGCTTCGCGGTTATATCCAGGATAGATTCGTAGGGACTAATATGGGTTTGGCGAACTTAGAGCTAAGATATCGCTTCTTAGAACTTCCAGGCTTTACATTCAACATCGCTCCCTTGTTTGACTTAGGGCGTGTCTGGGATACACTCGGAAGCGTAAAGGCAAATGCAGCGGATGGGTATAAATATTCTTACGGCTTGGGCTTACGTATCATATGGAATCAATCTACAGTCATCTATGCAGAATGGGCAAAATCAAGAGAAACCAGAACAACTGGCTGGAATGCTGGTGCTCCCTTTGCTGACTCAAATTTCTATTTCAACTTTGGACATATCTTTTAAGGAGGAACCAATATGACAAAACTAATCCAATATTCACTTCTTACTCTTTTTATTGCTGGTTTTATGAATTGCGAGGATAAGCCAGATAAAAGTTTTTACGGTATTCCTGCTGAAGATAAGAATCAAATACTCGCTGGTCTTCTTTTGAGCAATGGAACACAAGACAACGCACAGGGAACTGTGATAGACCCTAAGTCTGGACTGGAATGGAGAAAATGTGTGCAAGGGCAAACTTTTCGTGCGTCTAACAATGACTGCCAGGGCGGAAAAGGTACTGCAACTTTCACTACCCCAGTTGATCAAGGACGTTACGGGGCAACATTCTTAGCTTATTGCAATATTGAGGGTAATGACTGTAATACGTCATCACTTCCAATGACACTGAAAGCTGATACCGTAACAGGAATTCGTAGTGATGCCTTTAATGCTTGTGCCGCAGAAAATGCAAACAGAACCAATGGTTATACAAATTGGAGAGTTCCAACATTTCCAGAATTACAATCATTAGCCGCTTTAGGGAAAGTTGTATTAACTAGCAAATTTCCGAATACACCTGATGATTATTTTTGGTCTTCTTGGAGTAACGAGCAAGATTTATCTGGAGCGACAGCGCGCGCAATTTCATTTTCTCTAGATACAATTGGTAAAGAACAAAATATTTCTAAGACAACTAAATATTATGTTCGTTGTGTAAGAAATACTAACGGATTATAGAGAGTAACCGCTACCTAACTACCTCTTCGCATTTTTCTATTCCCTGAAAAATTTTCTACAACGAAGCCCCTCTCCCTTTTCCCCTTGCTAAAGGGGTTAGGGGATTTTCGGAGAGGGGCGGGCTGGAAGCCGGGGAGAGGTGTCACTTCTTCTCATGATAAAAAGTAACTGACTTAATTTCTCCGCCTTTCTCATCTCCTGTATATACTACCTCTGCTCTGGTGTTTAGTGCTGGTGAATAAAGTTTAATTTTCTGAATCGCATCATATAATTTCAAAGAATAATCTATTACTGTAATTACCGTTTCTAGCCCAATAAATCGTTCTCTTTTAGCAGTTTTCTTTTCTGTTTTTTTTGTAATAACCAACCATTTGAATAATCTAGAAGATTGATTTAGTTTTTTTATATTATCTAAATCAAGTGTAGCCTCAGGTAAATTAGCATTAACCTGACGAAAAGAAATTTTAACTGCCTGTCCTGTTCCCGCAGTTTCCTTGAGAGCCGTAGAGAGGCTAAGGTCAAATGTATCATCATCTAAATATTCGATTTCCTTACAATTCGAGTAAACTGTATTGCAAACATCTCCATAATTCTTATGCACAAAAAAAATCATCATTATCGTATGATATTTAGGATGGTATAAAACTTTTGCATTGTAATTTTTTGTGTTTCTAAACTTCACCGCATCTCTTGCTCTTCCGTAAACATCCCATCCTAAGAGCCCTATGTCTTTTACAAAAGGAATCTCTGAAAGTATTCCATCTCTATGCCCAACATAATAAGGCTCAATCGAAACACGTCCTTCTCTCTTTGAAATCTCGCGGAGATAATCTACAGTTGGCTCTAGTTCTACTTTACTGAGTTTACTATCATACGAAAGCATCTTAATTAAAATTTTTCCTGCATTTTCCGCCATTAGATCATATATTTTTCCATCTAACTCAGAATACTTTTTATAATCGACAGTAACACAATCTTGCGGGTTACACGCAATTTGCTCATTGTAGCTGGGGGAGTCCGTATTTTCTTTGGTTGTTTCTGTGCTCTTAACTTCCTCTGATGTTGCTACATTTTCAGAAATTGTATCCTCTGTTGTATTACAGCTTAGTAAAAATAAATTCACGGCTAATAACAATGAAATACTCGAATATTTAAAAATTGAAATCTTCATAGCAACTTAGTTTGTTTCCTCTGTATAGGTCATCACTAAATACATCAACGCTTCCTCATCCGTTGGGTTCGAATATTCATGAGGAACATCTGCATTAAAATAAATCGCGTCTTTGGGAGCAAGCTCTTGCACTTCCTCACCAACGCGTAATCGGAGTCTCCCGCTTACAACTACAATGTTTTCTGTTGTTCCCGGAGGGTGTGGCTCAGCAACTTCATGACCGCCCGGCTTTAGAATCAATTCATAAAATTCAGTTTTCTTATGACCGGTAAATGGAAATAAGGCGCGCGTAGAAAAAACTTTCGTGTTGGAAAATAATACTTTCGTATTTTCATAACGAAGAACTTGAACTCCTTCTCTTACTTTATCTTTAATCAAATCACTAAAAGGAACATTTAACCCGCTTGCAATTTTCCAAAGAACAGAAATAGTTGGCGCACTTTTACCTTGCTCAATTTGAGAAAGCATCGCCCGACTAACTCCACATCTAATTGCGAGTTTATCCAAAGATAATTTTCGATTATGACGAATATTTTTTAAATTTTCTTTAACAGTCTCAATGATGTGCTCAGAAGAATCAGGTAGAGAACTACTCCCCTTTTTTACTTCTGCTATTTTGGATGTTTTCTTTTTCATAGAAGAATTTTCCAATATAACGGATAAATGTCAATTAAAAAAGTCAGGGAGACTTCTCCTTATTCTAAGTCTTAAAACAACTTCTTAAGCCCTTTATTAATTACATCATCTACACCAGCAGGTAACTTTTTCTTTATCTCGTCTTTTAGTTTATCACCGATGACTCCTTTTGCCAAATCTAAAATAGAAGGAAGCGTGATAGCCAACTGAACATTGGGAGATTTAATATTTCCTGATGAGGTAAACGGTAAATTAACTCGATCGTTCTTAATTAGATTTCCGAGAATCTTATTTCTTATCTCTACAGGATTATCTTGTTTCATCTGGGCTTTAATTGCAGAATCAACGCCACTGACAGCCTTGTCTGACTCTGCTTTCGAAGCAAGCACTCCACCTTTAAAATGATGTTCATTCGTTTCTAAATGAATCCAATTATCTTTTTCTAGCGTCAAATCATAATTTGGCGTTGGGAATATAATTTGATTTAGTAAAGTAATTTTGCTGGAGAAATAATTAATAGCAATGTTTACATCGCTAGTTAAGTCTGCCTTTTTAGAAAAGCCATCAAGCTTAATTCCTGCATTAGAAAGAACAGGCAGATTTCCAGAAAGCGCGTCCATAATAGAAAGTCCATTTATATAACTTCCTTTTTTAAGAGATAATTGATAGTTAACCGATGGATTAATAAGTCCTGTTTTTACTACAAAGGGAGCGATTGAACCACTTGATAAAATTTTGAACAATGCAGTCTCCTGCCCGCCAGAATTCAATACAGATAGATTTAAGTTTGCTAGTAAATGAATAGAATTATGCTTCTCTAAATTTTCTGGATCAATATCTATATCGGTTAATAATAGACTTACATCTTTTACCGATAGTTTTTGCAAAGTCTTTTGAATGAATATATCAATCTTACCATTTTCCATTCCTACTCTAGCAATATTCGCCGAGATTGGTAAAGACTTTACAGTGAACGGCTTATCTAAATTATTCGCAGGACTAACTTCTTCTTTTGCTTCTAATGCAGGATTTGGTTTTCCAGACACTAACTTAGGCTTTTTAAATAAATGCGTAAGACTATTTCCATTCTCTTTTAATGTAATACTAACGAATGGCTCTATGAGCAAAAAACTTTTCAATTGAAAGCTTCTTCTGAGAAGTGCAACAAAGTTAAGCTTCAAATCTACTTTCCTTACAGAAAGGATTAGATTTCCCGGAGTTGTTCTTTCAGCAAGCAAATTAGCATTATCCGCAAAATGATCTCGCTCGTGCAAACTCAAGCCTTCTAACTCAATGGAAGATAGGGCAGAAAAAAGATTGATATTCACTTTCTTTAAATCCGCTCGCGTGTTTAAGGAACTTTCAATCTGGCTAACTATAAAGTCCGGAGTTACAATCGAAGAAATAGAAAGAAGTCCGACAACCAAAACTGCCAGTAATAAACCGAAAAATATTGAAATACCAATTAGAATTTTTTTCATGGGAAACTCCTCAATTAAAATAAACTTGATGTAAGAAAGCTATTTGATTGTCACCCCCATTATGTTGCGACCCAAGGAGCAACATTGAGTTTCGTTTTCTATCGGGGGTCTCAAGAAATACAGATTCCCGACAGAAAATTTCGGGAATGACAAATTGAATCCGAAGGATAATTCTAATCGATAAGTAAAATTAGTCTATTAGATTTTGAAAATTATTTTTTGGTAACTACCGATTTAACTTTGCCGAGTTTGCTACGCAGGCGCATAACGGCTTTGGTGTGGAGTTGGGAAATTCGTGATTCTGTTACTTCTAAGACTTCACCAATTTCTTTTAGAGTAAGGTCTTCATAATAATATAGAACTATGACTTTTTTTTCTTTCTCAGGTAGAGTCTTTATTGCTTCAACGATTACATTTTTGATTTCTTCTTTCTCAATAATAACATCTGGATTCATATTCGCAGGAGATTCTAAAGTTTCCATAAAAGAAACTTCATCGTTTTCATCACCCAAAAACCAAATATCATTTAAGGATACTAACGATGTGCCGCTAATCTTTGTAAGCAGTGTTGCAAGCTCATCAACGGAAACTCCAAGTTCTTTTGCAATCAACTCATCTTCTACAGTCTGCCCTTCTTTGTTTTCGAGCATTCCAATGATTTGTTCTAATTGCTTTGCCTTTTGACGAATAGAACGGGGAATCCAGTCAACTGAACGTAATTCATCGAAGATACTTCCGCGAATACGAGTCATTGCATAGGTTTTAAATTTAATTTCACGAGCAGGGTCAAATTTTTCTATTGCGTCTAACAAGCCGAAAACGCCATAGCTAACTAAATCGTCGAACTCAACATTCTGTGGCATGCCAATAGCAACCCTACCTGCAACGTGTTTTACAAGAGGGGAATATTTTTCAACGAGGTAAGCTCTGATCTCTGAATTTTTGGAGACGCGGTAGTCTTTCCATAAAGAGGTTTCGTCAAATTGATTGTATTTGTCAAGCAGTCTAGACATAATCCGATTTTTATTATTTTCCTTATGGTTTACAAATTACAATCATTTTATTTGAATTTCGATAGATTATTTACTTATTTTAAACAGTTTGATTACTGTTTTGGAGTTTCTGGCTCATCTTGTGACATAATTGTTCGAATCGCCTCTGCCATTAATTTTGGCTCATTTTTAATTGCAATATTACTGATGACAATATGATCTCCGAACTTTCCGTCTTTCATTTTTGCAGCAGGAATACTGCCACCACCAAAATCACCACTCATAGACTCATCCGATTTTGATAATTTAATTTCCGCATCAGAGGAAAAATCTCCTCCCGAAGAATAAGAGTCTGTACTACTACGACGAAATCCAATACCGCCACCTAGCTCTGCCAGAAAATCTAAGAACTCAGGAACTTTTTTTTCAAAAATAGAATAAACACCAAAGCCTAAACCCGCGAAGATTAATGCGCCAATGGAAGCGACTAAAAAGATATGCATTACACGATTACCAGTAATGAATCCGCAGGTAGCACTTACAAGAAGCGCAATCGCAAAAAAAAATACAATAAATTTAACTTGCAGAGAATTCCTCCTAGCTATTTGGAATTAAAGAATGTAAAAACTTTCTAAAATATGCCATCATTTTTGGTTGTGTTTGATAAGGATCAACAGGCATATTAGCAATAGTTCCTGTTATCTGATATAAATTTTCGGCAGCTTTGCTCTTTGGGGCAGCTAATAAAAAAGGTTTTTGTTTTCTTACGCTTCTTTCAATTTCTTCATCCTGAAAAATAAATCCAACATTCGCTGGTTTTATTCCCAAAAACTTATAGCTAATCTCTGTAATTCGCTTAACCACTTTGTTTCCTTCTTGCTCGGAGCGAATTTTATTCACAATAAAACTAATTTTTTTATTCTTATCGAGTGTAATTAAAGATTTGATGAGCCCGTAAGCATCGGTAACTGAGGAAGGATCGGGAGCAATAATTAAGATCACCTCGTTAGCATAAAGAGTAAAACCAATTACATTTGCCCCTATGCCGGCACCTGTATCTATTAAAATATAATCATATCCATCCAATTCAGAAAAGCTTCGAATTAATTGATCTCGACTTTTATCATCCAAGTTAGCAAATTGAGTGTATCCATTTGCTCCTGGAATCACATCGACTCCCTCTGGAGTGTGAAATACAATGTCTCGAATAGAACGATGTCCCTTCATAACATGATATAAATTGAACTTGGGAAGAAATCCAAGTAGAACATTGACATTTCCAAGCCCCAAATCACCGTCAATGATAAGAACTTTTTTACCAGCCTTAGCGAGAGAAATGCCAAGATTAACAGTGAATACAGTTTTTCCAACTCCGCCCTTACCAGAGGCAATGGCTATGACTTTATTGGTATACCCATTTCCTTCAGATTCTTTTTTAGAGCTACTTTTATTTTCCGTTGTAAGATTCTGACTTGGCTCCATCAATTTCCTTCGAAGAGAAATTAGCTATTGGCTACTGTATCCCCTCTCAATTCTTTTATTTTATCCGGACTTACTACTATTTCCGAAAACGTTTTTTTACTAGCTGAAACAATATCAAAAGGAACTTCTTGCCCTAAACTAAAATAGGAAAACGCTTTACTATTGGAATCAGCTAACTCTAGTACAGGACTTACATAATCTGCTTCATCTATTTTTGTCAATATTATTCTCTTGTATCCGAGAGTTTCGTATGCACCCATAACAGATTTAAGATTGCTATAAGAGGAAGTGGCAGGTAAAACCAGAATATTTTCAATTTGATCTTTTTCTCCAAAGGCTTCTCTGTATTGCTTGATTTTATTATAAAAATCCTGGTTTTTATGATTATAACCGGGAGTGTCAACTAGAATCAATTCAGAACCATCCCGTAACAATTGCTCTTGCAAGCGTTTCACATCTTTCACCGGATAAAAAGGTATATCCATAGTATCCGCATATCTCTTAAGTTGCTCGATAGCGGCTATCTTATAATTATCCGTTGTATAAAGAGAAACCATACGTCCCATATGTAAAAAATACTTGGCAGCAAGCTTCGCAACAGTTGTAGTCTTTCCACTTCCAGTAGGTCCGACAAAGAAGATTACTTTTCGTTTACCACGCGAAGTTCCTGCAAATAAATCAGAATCAACGCTAATTCTATCTTCTAAGATTTCCGCAAACTTCTCATTAACCGCGGCAGGCTTTTCTTTATCTACTACAGATAAATGTTTGTCAGTCTTAGAAATTAATTCCTGAATATAATCAGCACTCATGCCTTCTGAAATCAGTCTTTCTTTCAATCTTTTTAAATAAGTAGATTCTGTAATAGTCGTAAACGTTTTTAAGTTTTCTTTTTTACTAATTTCATCTTTGATAGAAAGTCCTAAATTACTCCTATTAGAATTAGAAATTATTTCAGCGGGTAATAATGGTTCGTCTTTTTCTAGAGGTCGAAGTCCAACAAAAGGTCTGTCTTCTTGCACTAATGGCTTTAAGTCATGAAGACTTTTTTTGCGAGTATCATCTTCCGACTTTTGCCTTAGAAGTTCTTTTAGATCTTGTAGTTTTTTTTCCACCCGATCCTTAGAAGTTTGCTGCTCTGGAATTCCAATTTCTATTTCGTAAAATTTCTTGGACATGAGTTTAGTTCCCATTAGCCCACCTTCTACAACCACTCTCTGGTTATAGACATGTGCTTCCGGTCCATATTTCATTTTCATTTGCATGAAACAGTCTTGAATATCTTTTCCTTTAATCTTTACAAAATCCATTGTTATACCTCTTAATAATAATTTCTTTTAAACACATAATGCGTGTTAATTCCTACTTGTTACAACTCGTGAGCCCTCAGTAGACTGCACATTAATTACTCCATCCATAACTGTTTTTGTAGAAGACTGAATTTCTTCAATCGCTAGTACTGCAAAATTTCTAGGTGGAAATTCTTTTGCAAACATATACGAAAGTGGCATACGAATTGGTCTGCTCACAACAAAAATAGGAAACTTCCCTTCACTGTGGCAACGGTTGTATTCTCTTGCCGCAGCTTCAATAAGCTTATTGTAATAATCCGGTGGAATTGAAATTAGACTTCCTTCAATTGGATCTACGACAACGCCTTTACTAAGCCTATCTGTTACTCGTGGGTCGAGGGTAATCACATGTAACTTTCCATCACTACTCAAATAATCAATAATAATTTGTTTTGATATCGCCTGACGCACATTTTCAGAAAGGAAGTATGGATCAGGATTTCTTGATACATTATTTGCAATTGACTCCAATATTGTGCTAAGATTACGAATACCCAAACCTTCTTTGAGTAAATTTTGCAAAACTTGTTGAATCAGTCCAATACCAACTTTCTTGTCTTCCAATTCTCCGACCAGAGTAGGATGGGTTCCCTTTTGATGCTCCAATAGACTTTTCACTTCTTCTCTTCCAAGAATAGTAGATGCATGATTAGAAATTAATTCTTTGAGGTGAGTCACAATCACAGTCGATGAATCAACTACCGTATAACCCTTGTTCTCCGCATCAATCTTATCATTTGGGTCAATCCACTTCGCCTTATATCCAAATGTAGGCTCAATGAATTCTTCTCCCTTCACTGGCTCCGTAACTTTTTTTGTATTATCCAAAGCCATTAATCTATCAGGACGAATTTTACTTTCTCCCACAACAACACCATGAATTTTAATTGCATAAGAATCCTGGTTCAATTCTAAATTATCTAAAATTCGAACCGCAGGAATCACAAGCCCCGTATCAATTGCAAATCTTCTGCGCAAATTGGAAATCTGGTCGAGTAGAACTCCACCTTGGTTTGTATCAACGAGTGGAACAAGATTTAAACCAAGCTCCACTTCAATTGGATCAGTGCGTAACTCTTTATAATAATCAGGCTTCTTCTCAACTTTGCCTTCGCCTGCTTTTTTCTCAATAGCAGCTAATGACTCTTTTGCGTTTCGGTCAATGGAGTATGCCAAGTAAGCGAAGCTTAATGAAAATAAAATTAGCGAGAAAAATGGAAGCCCTGGAATTAATGCTGCAAGACCCAAACTACCTGACACCACATACAATGTTTTAGGATTGTTAAATAATTGTGCTTTAAATTCATCCGCTAATTCAGATTCAGAACCTGCGCGGGTAACAATCATACCAGTTGCTGTTGTAGAAAGTAAACTTGGAATTTGCGAAACAAGACCGTCTCCAATGGTAAACTTGCCATAAGTCTCAATCGCAGAAACGAAACTTTCTCCCCGAATCGAAACACCGATAATAATACCACCGATGAGGTTAATCGCTGTTATGATGAGTCCCGCGCGCACGTCCCCTTGCACGAACTTACTCGCTCCATCCATTGCCCCATAAAAATCTACTTCTCTTTGAATCTTCTTTCTTCTTTTCTTTGCTTCTTCTTCGTTGATATTTCCGCTAGATAATTCCGTATCAATCGCCATCTGTTTACCGGGTAACGCATCGAGAGTAAACCTTGCAGCTACTTCGGCAATACGAGTAGCACCTTTGGTAATAACTAAAATTTGCACAATCGTTAAGATTAAAAAGATAATAAAACCAACTACGTATTTGCCAAGCCCTGTTCCACCACCTACCACGAAAGTTCCAAATGCATCAATGATATGGCTATTGAAACTAGCACCTTGCGAAAGAATTTGTCTCGTAGTAGAAACGTTAAGCGCCAAACGAAACAAAGTAGTAATCAAAAGCAAATTTGGAAAAATTGAAAAATCAGAAGGCTCTTTTGTAGAAAGAGATGTTAGAAGGATAATAAGAGAAGTCGCAAGACTCACTACAATGAGCAAATCTAGTATTAGCCCCGGAAGAGGAACGATCAACATCGCAACAATTGCGATGACGCCTACTCCCATTACAACATCAGATTGATTATACCATTTTTTCTCTTTCATTAAGCAACTCTCCTGAATTTATCCACCCTGGATATAATGATAGAAACGGCTCTAAAAAACTTAGAGGGAATTTCTTCATCTACTTCTACTTCATCATACAATAATCTTGCTTGAATTCTATCTTCCACAATCATAACGCCATGTTTCTTTGCTAAGCGACGAATCATTAATGCCAACTCATCAATACCCTTTGCAGTTACCACAGGTGCTGCATGAATTTTTGGATCATAAATCATGGCAACAGAATAATGGGTAGGGTTTACAATTACCACATCTGCTTTCGGAACTCGTTGTAGCATTCCTCTTCGAATAAAGTCACGAACCATTTGTCGTCTGCGGTTTAATAGCGATCTATCCCCTTCACTTTCTTTCATTTCTTGTTTTGCTTCAGACGGAGTCATTTTAATCGAGTCTTCAAATTCTGCTTTCTGATAAAAGTAATCGTAAATGCTGAGGGCAAATAAAATTATCCCCACAACTAGAAAAATTTTTACCGAAGAAAGGGCTAATAATCGTAATGCGCCTTTTACTCCCATATCACCCATAAGTAGAATAGGAAGAAAATCCATTGATATAATAATGTAACTAACCCAACCAATGATAACAACCTTTCCGAGAGCTTTAATGAGATTGTATAAAGTATTTTTAGTCGGTAATACTTTTCCAAACTTAGGAGCAATCTTACTAAAATTAAAACTGACCGCTCCCGGAGCAAACATAAATCCTACCTGCACAACATTGCCCACGATAGCAGCCAAGAAAGTCACAGTTAGAATTGGTAAAAGCAAAGATGCAATATCCGCAGAAGCAGATTTCAAAAGAATTCCAAATTCCTCATTATTAAATTCAGTTCGCATTGCAAAGTCTTGAAAGTATTTTTTAAATAAAACAAAAGATCTAACAAAAATATAATTTCCTAGTAAATAGAGTGCAATCACAGAGCTCACTAAAACGAGAGCAGCAGGAAGCTCATTGGACTTGGGAACATTCCCCTTATCCTGTTCTTCTCTTCTTCTTCGCTCACTACCTTCCTCTGTTCGCCCTTCGTCTTCCGCGGCAAATAGCTGTAAGTCTATTAAATACTCTTCGACTAATATCATTTTTTCGGCCACTCGCTCATTAGGGTATTTAATCTATCGAAGGTAAGTGTAAAGCTTGCTTCCATTTGTTTGTCGATAAAAGGAATGGTGATGATTAATACGATTAAGCCTACAAAAATTTTTGCAGGAAAACTAAGCTGCATAATATTCATTTGCGGTGCAGCCTTACCCATAATAGCCTCTGCAATTGTAACTAAAATTAAAATGCCAAGCACCGGTAGAGAAATTTTG
>JANMOF010000162.1:0-28166 GCA_031368925.1 Leptospiraceae bacterium | reverse complement strand
CAGAAAAGCTCTATTTTTACCAGTTGCTTCCTTTAAATTGCTTTTGAACTTACTCAGGTTAAATTCTAGGGATTGAACCTCTTCTAGAAAGTTCCCCTTTAGCTGACCCGGATATTCTTTATCTTGCACAACCCAGAGCATGTCACTTTCTGCCTCTGTATTTGCATGTGCCGAATAAAAAAAGCGGGGCATACCGGTATCATCAGGAATGACCGCCGTAATATAATCTAACCGTAACAGAACTAAGTCAGCCAAATCTTCTTCGCTCAATTTCTCTTCATTCAGGTGAGTATGAATGAGCCTAAGACCTCTTAAGCGATTTCCGGTTGATCGAACTCTATCTAGATGAGGAATTTCAATCGAACTATGGTCACCAACCATTACATGGGTGATGTGCCCAGTGCGATCTATTAGGATTCCGATTTGTCGATTGATATCTCTGGAGATTTCGCCCATGATACGTGCGATATCCACGCTTATCAATAAATTATCTTTCAGTCTTCTATCGCCTAAGTTTTTTAATTTTTGTAGTTGACTACTTTTGAGCCCACCTACATTACCGCTGATTTTATTGATAATAACTCCTCAAAAAAAATTAATTTCCAAAAAATAATGGTATGAAAAAAAATGATAATATATTTACTTATATAAAAATAGCTATTATCAGGGGTGTAATTCTATGAATTTCAAATCAATCATTTTAATTTTAGGTTTATCTTTTTTTTCTCTTTTAGCAGAAGACGAAAAAAAAATGGCAACCCCTGTCGAAATAACTGATATAGAGCAACTTTCGGAGACGTATGAAAATCTGCTAGTCAAAAGTTTAGAAGAGGTTGATAACTCTGACGACGACTTAGACATTGATGACATATCTGCCAATTCTGGAATTAACCCAAAGAACAACCCCAAATTTCCGAAGAAAACAAACAGCACTTATAAACCAAGTATCCCTGCGAATAACAATCAATTTGCTGCACCTTCCTATGAAGATATGGATCCTGAAAAACAAAAACTTCTTACCAAAGAAGGACTCAAGGCTATTGAGCAAAGCGAAGCAAAGAATAATAAAAATTCAGTTAAGCAAATTGCTAGACTCTTACTAACGAACCCCATTCCTGAAGTAAGATCGGAAGCTGCTCGTGCATTAGGTCGTATGGGTCGTGGCGCAAAAGCTTTACATCGTGCAATAGACACGGATGCCTACGAAGTAAGACAACATGCCTACAAGGCATTAGAAAAAATTGGCTCTCGCACTTCTTTAAAATACTTTATCAAAGGAACTAAATCTTCGGACGTAGATATTAAAATTGCTTCTTTCAAGGGTTTGGGTAAAACCAAGAGTAGCCTTGGTAGAGATATCATTATTCGTCAGGGCTTAAATTCTAGAGACCCGAATGTAGTCGCTGCTGCTCTTGATGGTCTCGGCAACTTTTCTAGAAAGGATGATTTAGAAACTCTAAGAAGATTTTTAAAATCAGATGTGCAAGAGCATCAATCAGGTGCAGTTCGTGGACTTGGTAACTCTAAGATTCCTGAAAGCTTAGATATACTAAGCACAGCTATTGGAGAGAATCCCGGGCTTGAGCCGGAAGTAATTTTTGCAATTAGCAAAAAGAAAACGTTAAACGCTACACTTCTTTTAATGAAGATGATGCAAACCAATAAAAACGAAAACTATCAGGCAATCATCCAAAGAGAGTTAAATCTTCGTAAGGCTTATGGTAAGTATGCGGTTGTTAAGACTAATTCTGCTACCATTCGTAAGCTACCAAAGGCTAGCTCTGAAAAAGTTCTCGTTCTCGCAAACACAGATGTTGCTAAGATTAGAAAAGTTACTGAGAAGAGATTCAAGGTAAAAATGAATAACGCTGTAGTAGAAGATAGATACTACCTCTTACAAGCAGTTACTAATAAAGAAGGCTCAAAGAAGGGAATCGTAGAAGGTTGGGTTTTTGGAGCAAAGATCAACATTGTAAACATAGCAAATCCAGCTAAGAAAGGCATGGAAGACGATTACGCTGATGAAGACAATGAAGATGAAAAAGATATGGCTAAAGATAACATAAATCCAGAGCCAAGTAAGAAAGTCAAACCAACACCTGCTAAGAAAGATCCTAAAGACAGCGATTATTACGAAGAAGATGAGGATGAAGACGACTAATAACTTTTATTCAGTCTTTATTATATTGAAAAGCCAGCTTGAGTAGCTGGCTTTTTTATTTTTAGACACACTTCGTTTCCTAATTTTTTTTTTGAATAAATTTATTTGCTAAAACAACCTGCATTTCCTGATAGACTAAAGCCTATGAAATATTTTATTTATGAGATTTCAGTCTTAGTATTTTTGCTCAGTTGTCTCAGTGCTCCCAAGAAAGTGGAAAAACAAGAAGTAGTAGCCTCAACTTCACTAGTAGTTGCAGCGAGAATTACAGCCAAGCCAATTTTAAATCTATGGGAGAATCCTAATATAAACAGTAAGATTTTAGATTCTATTCCTGAAAATTATATTGTATATACAATCGCCCAAACAACTTATAAAGAAAGCATTGCCAATCATGAGGATTATTGGTATAAGACGCAGTATAAAAATAAAACTGGCTGGGTATTCGGAAAATACTTAGATTTTACCGAGCAGGAAATTGCAGTCAGTAAAGCCATTCAGGCAAGTTCCAAAATACCTCAATACCATGCCAATTTTAAAAAGATTCGCAATTTCTTTGATACAAATATGTCGCAGAAGAATTATAAGCAGATCCTTGCAGAGTTTGGAAAACCTGCCAATGAAGTAAAATTTAAAGGCTCTAATCCGCATGGGGGTTTTAATAGCTTTATAGAGGCAACATATCCTGATTTCAGATTGATTTTTATTGATCAGTTTTTGTTTGATATGACTTTTTTTACCTCAGAAAAACTAAAAAATAAAACCATACAAATTGGTTCTGCCTTACAGGATTTAGAAATAGAATTTGAAACTCCCTTCTACATGTCTAAAGATCAATTCTCGTATCTAACTTGTATTCCTCATTCTGATGAATGCTCAACGGGTTATCCAAACACCATACATTTTAAGTTAGAAGATCAGAAGGTAAAGCTAATTCGATTAACTATGTATTTGGATTAGAGAAAGATTTACTTTTCTACTCTTTGCATATAATGGATAGTATCCACATCGAGCATAACCATAGCCTCTGTCTTTTTTAATTTATTAGAATCGCGATAGTTTTTAAGAGTAGGGTCTACTTTCATAAAACCAAACACAAAGGAAAAGGAACTGCGCCAGGGAAACGTTGTAGTTAGGCAAACTGTTACGGGAATAGTTTTGAATTTTAGTCCATCTATATTCTCAGGATTTCCTTCCACCAAAAAACCTACTTCGGCAAGTCGCTTTTCTTCTTCCGGGTAAAATAGTTGGAATGGCTGCTTTTTAGAGAAATTATGCTGTTTAAGTAGGTCAGCTATTTCGGCTATCGTTTTACCTACCAGGGAATAATCCTTTGAATTAATTTCCTTATATAAAAATCGAAAAGGACCTATTGTTTTTTCTTCTATAACAATCGGAAGAAATGCCCCCATATAAATAAGGTAGCCGATAATTCCGAAAATAATTAATACAGGTAAAAAGGCTAATAGAAACATTGAATACCTCGGAAAGAATTTTATTTTGCAAGCTCTATAGGTTTTAATTCGGACATAGGGGGAACGGTTGCATGAGGTGCGGTTTCTTCCTGTGCTGGATTTTTCTCAAATTGTTTTACTTCATTCTTGAAATAAGAAATGAGTTTTCTGTCTAGATGAATTTCAAATAAATGAAAAGAAAGTCGAATTAGGTAAATTAATCCGAGACTAAGTGCGGCTAATAGAATATAGTCTGGAATCAAATAAAAAACAGCGGATAATAATACGATACTCACTGGAACAAAGATCATAGAAAGTTCTGTTATTTTATTGATAATTTCAACATTTCTATTTTTTAAATTGTTGATTGAATTTTCAGTATGCTCCTTGAATTTTTCTTCCACACTTGTTTGAACTTTTAATATAAATTTTGATTGTTTTGTGAAATTTTCCTTTAAAGTATCAAGTTTACTTGTCATACTAGAAAGTTCATTTTGTAAATTTCCAAAACCAGCTTTCAAAGATTCATATTCTGCTTTCACAGAATCTAATAGAGAAGAAGACTCTTCTCTCAGGTTCTTTTTAAAAAATTCATTTTGTTTATTTGCTATATCCGTAAAATGTAGATTACGCGCAAAGGAATCTTCAAATAAAAGAGACGCAATCGAAGCTGTCGAGGATTTTAGCCTATCTTCAATAGAATACATGGTGAGCATGATTTCCATGAAATACAATACATTTCTTTCTAGGAACAAATCGAGGTTATCTGCATGTTCCAGCAATTTCATGATTGAATCATATTCTTTTATATCGCCATTCACTGATTCAAAGAATATGCAAGCGATTAAATGCTTCTTGAAAAAAGAGGAACTTTTATTTAATAAAAACTTGGTAACAATTCCATGAATCTCTTCTTTGTTTTGCGGAAATTTTCCCATGAATGTCTTATATGACTGGAGAAGTTCTTTTTCTGTCTTATAGTTTGGATTTGTAAGTCTGATATAAAAATGATAGACCAAAGGAAGAAACAAGTCTTCCTGAAAAGATTTCCAGACAAGTCCCTCTGCATCTATTGTAGCGTATGCCCTGAGGCTTCCTTCGTAATCCGCCTTAGTCTGTCCATCATCCGCGTCGTCGATTCCTAGAACCTTTACATAGAAATCTTCGATCTCAGCCAATTTAATTGGATTCAAAACATATTTATCCGATTGGAGAACAAGGTTGCCATCCTCTTTGGCAAGCATTTCTAGAATCTCACCGAATTCAGGAATATTTCCTACTTTTAAGGAATAATTTTTATATAGGAAATTTAAGAGATCATCGGAATTAAAGGAACGTCCCGGATTTTCTAAGAATATGGATATGAGTAAATTTTTATATAGAGTAGCAAACCAAGAATTTCCCTCTAAATTTAATGGGTAAAGTAGGGGAATAAGGGAAGTATATTTGTTCATATTACTTTTATTCTCGCTACTTATAGTCATTTCCTCAAGCAAATTACTTATCGTATTGCTTCGCAAAGAAATCCCATTCTAAGGGCTTACACTTATTATGTTCATGTTTAGGGATATTGTGATTTTCCCAGGAGTGAATCTTCGCTTCTTGTTCATGTGGAAAGTTAACACTTGCATCACCTGAATTTGTGCCATCTGATTTACATTTATTTGTCCATCTATCATGACGTAAGCATTTACGCTTGGCATCTACACAATTCATATTCGGTGTTCCAGATTCTCCAAAAAAGCTTGGATTTTTCCCTGGAGGATATTCATTATTAGTTGCAAGACGTAAAGAATTTGGTGATGAAGGATCATTTTTAATGTATACAGGACCAAATGCGTTATGCGTATCTTGGTACTCATAGCCTTCCGACTGAACGCAATGCTTTGGATCAGGCGCTTGCCCATGGTTGCTGTATTTAATAAGTGGAGGGCATGGGTCTACATGTCGTACTTCTAATTCAAAAGGTCTTGCAACTTCTAGAACACAGTTGAATTCGTAGCCAAAGCGGTTACTCGAAGGTAGACTGGCACGATAATGGAAAAAAGTATCGCTATGCTTTATCTTAAAGCGGTGATCAAATGTCTCTTTTGTTTTTGTATCTACACCAAAGGTTTCATACCTGCTCGCCCATTCGTTCCATCTCGCGTGACGTCCGGTTTTATCTTTATATAAACCGTTGTGCGACATATGTGGCACGGGCGGAAGTTTGTTATAACAAAAATCGTCCGCTATTGCATAGGCTTCATGAATATCAGAGGAATATACGCGTCTGCCGGAAACATCTTTCGTATCATAGGGACGAACGCAGGTATCGAAAGGAGTTCTGGGGTTTGGTGACCAATTCGGACTTCCATTGGGTGTATCCTTTGGTAGAAATACTTTGAAGTCTTTTCCTAATGGATCATTTGGGTTTGGGATGAGACCTTTCCTTGGGTTGTTATCAGCCGTATCCTCGGTTGGCGCAAAACCAACATTACCCTTACAATAGGAAATTAAATTTTTTAAACCTTCCGGTTGCTCACTATTTGGGTCAAAGTTTTCATTCATAATGTAGCGCCATTGTAAGTAATTTGGTAAAAATCGAATGGCACTCTGGAATGCATTTGTATTGAAGTCTACTTTTTTGTTTAAGGAACGATTCTTATTTTGCGTATTGGGGATAGTCGTGCGAAACCACCGTGTATCAATAACGGCTCTCACGTATCCGGGAAGCTGCCCTCTCTTACCATTTTCGTCAATCGGCAGAGATGGAAATCCAAAAGAAAGTCTCGCGAGTCCCTGACAACTCTCGGTTGCATAAGAGCAACAACAATTAAATCCGTCATAGTTCATTGTAAAAATACCATTTAAGCAATTTCCAAAATGAGCTTCACCGGCTAACATGGATAAGTCGTCTTCAAATCCCTTTCCAAGAAAATCTTTTTCTAATCTTGCTCTAGGTGTTTTTATATTATCAATATCTACTTGCCCATCCTCATCTGTCGATGCAAAGATTCCTCTTCCACTCATTGGAATTCGTCTATGTGGATACAATGGGTCGTGGAATTCCTGTTCGGTGATTAAGTCATCACCCGCCGAGCTTCTTGCGGGATGCTCTGTAACAAGCTCTAATCCAGAAGAATGCGTGCGATTTGGTTCCCGGTGATTAGAAAAAAGGGAAAATACATTTGCCCAAAAAAGTATGCCTGCGATAGCAAGCCAACTCAAACCAATGATTTTATTTTTAAATTTGTCTCTTTTTAATATCACAGCTTACTTTTTCCTGTTACTTTAACTATTCGGATACAATGTATTAAAATATGACTCAGATTTCCAGTAGAAAAGAAAAGGCAGGATTGAAACTAATTTAAAGATTACCACAGATGAACACCGATAGAAGATACGATAATTATTAGAGTTGTTGAAAAATTCATAATGATGAACGATGTCAGTTCGAGCGGCAGTCGAGAAGTGCTAATAGCGTTAGCGAAATAAAGGCTTTAAGCACTTGTAGTTCTCGACTATCGCAAATTTGGATGCTGCTGCTCGAACTGACATGCTAATTTTTCAAAAAGTCTATTGATAGTAGCTTTGATTATGGGGTTATTAATATGAAAAAAGTATTACTAGTTTTTTTAGTAATTGGCTTGGCATTTGTTGCTTGTGGAGATGGGAACACAAAGCGCACGCGATGTAATAGTGACGTAATGAATAGTAACGGCTTGCTAGACACTGAAACATGTATCCTATTTTTAAGTATGGATTTTGGAAAACCTGAAAGGCAGACAAGTTTTAATTCTATCCTCTTCCAATGTCTTAGGTATAACCTGGAAATGTATAAATGCGAAAAGAAATCAAATATATTGCCGCCTTAATGTAGGAGGCGGAGTTTACCAAAATTATTTTTAAACTGAATAACGAAAGATTGAAAAGCAAAATGAATATTTTCACCTTTAGCAGTCTAATTTATCCTTGTCTTGGATGGAATTATATTTTAAAGTAAGTCAATCGGATGGAAGAAATGGATATATATACTACAATAATGGCAACGATAATAATAGTCTCTTCCCTTTTTGGGATGTTCACTGTGGCTTCTAGATTAATTGAACGCAGAATAGAAAATCAAATCAATAAGAGAATGGAAAAATTTGAAAATGAACTAAAGGAATTAAGCAGAGGAAAAGCATAGATGAATGATGAATTTCTGGACAAGATTCTTTTCATTCTCTTTGCAACTTTCTTTGCTTTAACTCTTGTACTAATTCAATTTTACAGTGTTGAATGGAAAGAGTTTATTCAAATTTTATTTACAGTTATGGGAGTTGTTAGCTCTCTTTTGTCTTTGAAAGAATACTTTAAGAAAAATAAATGAATTCTGCGAGTGAATGACCGCCGTGGTTGTCTTTCAAGTTTACCTTGTTTGAATTATACTGAGAAGGCTACTATTAAATATACTCTCATACTTACTGATTTCTTTATCCAAAGAGATGTCTAAATTTTTCTGATCTTCCTTTAAAAAGCTCACAATGCAATTGTAGGTTTCAAAATTTCTTTTTTCCTCATTCAAGCTTTCACAAAATGAGCATGGAGTTTTTCGAACATCGGATTCAAATATCCTTCCTGCATGTCTACCGTCGCGTGTAAAATCAAACGGATAGAATCCCACCAATGCAAATTTCTTACTCTTTAACAAATTCATTTGCTCGGTATTCAGTTCGTAAGGAGCCGTATCTCGAATGAAATAGTATTCACAGTTTTGAAAGAATAGAATTAGAAAAAAACAAACCAAAGCATTTTTAAACTTTTTCATAGTGAGATCATTCTCTCACAAAATGAAAATGATTGCAATAGGTGAAATCCTTATCTGCGGATATTACCTATTTGCTATTTTCCAGTATACTTAGCTTTTCTTTTTTCCTGAAAAGACTTCACTCCTTCTACTACATCTTCAGTGGACATAAGTCCGATTACCCGCTTTTGGATTTTCTTATTCCAATCGCATCTTGCCATTACGAACTCGCTGCGGATGACGACCAACGGGAATACTCGCAATTTCTTTTTCTTCGGCAAATGAGATTACGGCTACTCGGTCTTCTTCGCTCACAGATACATAGCAATTTTTTCCATCAGCACTTTCTGTTGACCAATAAGGCTTTGGACCGACAGGAATTATTTTATAAGAAAAATTATCACGATGCACAATGGCAGCATAGGCAGACATGGTTCCTGCCACGCAGAGTTTTGTTCCTTCTGAATTAATTGCAATTCCATGATGAGCGGAATTTAACTGGTAGCCGCTAAAGTTCAATTTCTTTACTTCTTCGGGGATGGGAAGCTCGGCAACGCGGGTGATTTTATCTTTTTCAATATCGTATTCAAAAAAACCATGAAAGAAAGAAATTTGTAAATACACAAATTTTTCGTCGGGGGAAATGGCCATTGGTCGCACAGCAGAATCAACCCAGGGACGACCAAATTCTTTTAGCTTTTCTTTCATGTCTACACGCTTGATGACTTTCATTGTATCAGCATCTACGATTTGAAAATAACGTTTGCCTTTAATCCAATCTAAGAAGCTAGAGATAAATGGAACGTAAACTTTTCCGATGCTTGCATGATAAATTTTCTTTCCGTCTTTGGAGTAATTGCTTTCGTGTGGTTGGTCTCCTGATTCAAATTCTCCTTTGATAGCACCTGTTGTAGTATCAATCGCTTGCACTTTCTTTGCAGTGGACGCTGAGACTAAGAATGTTTTGCCGTCAGGAGAAATAGCGGAATGGTCTGCTCTATAGCCTTCAATTTTTGTGCGCCATACAATTTTTCCTGTATTTACATCCATTGCAATTACATCTGCAAAGCTCGGGCGGGAAACAAAGAGTAGTCTCCCGTCATTGGAAGTAAACATATCATCTACCATCTGCACGTTTCCTTCGCCAATTACTTTTTTTATAAGAGAAAAATAAATTTTCCCCTTAAGAGTATCATTTGCCTCGGCTATTCTTTCTTCTTTGTCTGGAACAATATTTAATCTTTTTAAAACTTTAAATGTTTTTGGATCAAATATATCCGCAGTTCCATCCCAGTTATTTCCAACTACGACTACATCGCGAAGAGGGGTTTCTGCTTGTAAGCCTGTGAAGCTTGCGAGAAATAAAGAGGCGAGAATTACAAAACCGGATAAGGGTTGTACAAAAGCAAAGAACTTAGAGCGCAGAATGCCACGAAACCGCATTCCTATGTGTCTTTGTGGCTCTGTGGCAATGCTTTTACACAGTTCCGAATATAGAAAAGTATTATTCATATTATCTCCAATGGACTATCATTTTCGCGAATCGAAAAAATAGTCCATTCCCAACTTTTTAGAGACTGAATAATTTTGGCAATATTATTTTACAAAATCTTTAAAATCATTTACTGCTACTTTTATGCATCTATTTATGATTGTTTCTAATTCTTTAGGATTATTAGGACCACTTTCCCCATCATGCATTCTAGAAGTGGTTCCCACTCGCCCGTACCCGTTTACAAAGAATATATTTTCGAAGGTAAGCTCCAGCGATTTATCTGAATAACCGGCATGTAAAATAAAGTGACAGCTTCCCGCCGACGGTAATATACTTTCGGGCTTATAGCCCATTCCTAGCGTAAAGATTAGAGTATCTTTGTCTTCAATTCTAGTGGCTAATCCTCTTTCACCGTATCTAAATGTTACCCAGGTTGTAATTGTTTTTTTCCAGGATTCTACATCTTTTTTATATTCAATTTTCTCGGAGTAAATTCGTTTCTCTGTTGGGAGTAAGGTCGCACAGGAAAAATTTGATACTAAAATTAAAAAGATAAGAATTGCCAGATTAAAATATTTGGATAACGATCTTAAATGGTTATTAGCTATTTGTATTGGCTTCATGATGATTTCCTTTTTATTTTTTTGTCATGCTAGAATGACTGATACAAGTATAAGAGATATTTTTATAAAAGTAAACTAAACTCGATAAGCAAAATTAAACTAAAACACTGATAATTCTCATTGCAAAAAAAATCTAAATGGATTGCAGATTAAAACATAGATGTCAGCTTATGGTTAGATACAAAGCGAATAAGGAGAGTTTTTTATGAAACTCGAAGGGAAAGTAGTGATAGCACAGGGTGGAGGTCCAACGGCAGTTATTAACCAGTCTTTAGTTGGCGTAGTTCTTGAGTCTAGAAAATTCGCGCAGGTGAGTAGGGTCTACGGGGCAGTAAACGGAGTAACTGGAATTCTAAATGAAGACTTTGTTGATTTAACACAGGAGACAACGCACAACTTGGAGCAAGTCGCTGTTACCCCCTCATCTGCTTTATTCTCTACAAGAGAAAAGCCAGACGAAAAATTTTGTAAAGAAATGTTTCGAGTAATGAAGGCACATGACGTTCGTTATTTTTTTTATATCGGAGGAAATGATTCCTCGGATACAGTTCGAATTGTAAATGAGCAGGCAAAGAAAGTAAGGTATGAATTTAGAGCGATACATATACCTAAAACTATTGATAACGACTTGGTGTTAAACGATCATACTCCCGGTTATGGCTCTGCCGCGCGGTTTGTCGCACAGGCATTCATTGGAGCGAACCTGGATAATATGGCTTTGCCGGGAGTTTACATTGCAGTTGTAATGGGAAGGCAGGCTGGGTTTCTTGCTGCTGCTTCTTGTCTTGCTCAGAAATATCCAGACGATGGTCCACACTTAATTTATTTTCCTGAACGAACTTTTACTGTAGAGAAATTTTTAAAAGATGTAAAATCTGTTTATGATAAATATGGGCGTTGTCTTGTTGCGGTATCAGAAGGAATTTGCGATGAAAATGGAAAGCCAATTATTACAAAACTTTTGGATCATGTAGAAAAAGATGCTCACGGAAATATGCAACTTTCAGGAACAGGACAACTAGGAGATTTGCTTTCTAAATTAGTAAGTGATAAATTAAAAATCAAGCGAGTTCGAGCAGATACTCTTGGTTATCTCCAAAGATCTTTTATTGGAGTAGTCTCGGATATTGACCAGCAAGAAGCAAGAGAAGTAGGAGAGAAAGCTGTCCAATATGCAATCTGGCATAATGTAGATGGCTCGATTGCAATCAAGAGAACTGGCTTCTATTCTGTTGACTATGAGCTCGTTGATTTAAAAGCAATCGCAGGTAAGACACGCACAATGCCGGATGAATTTATCAACAGTGATGGCAATGGAGTAACTGATGCATTCAAGTTTTACTTGAGACCATTAGTTGGTTCTGGATTTCCTAATTCCTATAGAATCAGAGTTCCGAGAGTGCAAAAATTACTGAAATTAAATACTTAGCTTGCGGATAACTAGAATTTATCGCTTGAAGCTATTCTCTCATTTTTTAATATTCTATTATATTAACTCATATTACGGAAAAGAGTAAAACTATGTAAAATTTTATGAAATCAAAAAAAATAGATAAATCTAATGAATTAATAAAATCAACAGCCCGCGGCAGCGAACCCACCGTTAGGTGAAACCCCCACATCCAGCGCTGGGCACGCTGGTCACTCACCTTGCGTAAGGTGAGATATTAAAAAGAGTTTGTATTTAGGCTTGCTAAAATTATAAGGTTAAGGAAAGTTTAAAAGGAAAAAAAATGACATCTCTACCCAAATGCCCGAAGTGTAAATCGGAATTAACCTATGAAGACGGTGAAATGTATGTTTGCCCCGAGTGCTTCCATGAATGGACACTGAATGCAGATGTAGAAGAATCGGTTGTAAGTAATGATGTGCATGATGCTTATGGGAATCTATTGATTAACGGTGATTCAGTCACACTTATTAAAGACTTAAAGCTTAAAGGGTCATCTTCTACTTTAAAATCTGGCACTAAAGTTAAAAATATTCGAATAGTCAGCGATGGAGATCATAACATAGATTGCAAAATAGATGGAATTGGTGCCTTACAATTAAAATCCGAATTTGTAAAAAAAGTTATCTAATGATTCATAACTATAGCAACTAACGTTAAAAAATACGCGAACAAACAATGACAAAAAACGCAATGGGCAATACTAAGTTTCTACCCAAAGGACTTGAAATACTTCACGAAGATAGAGATATACTCGTAGTTAATAAACCTAGCGGATTACTCACAATAGCTACAGAAGCAGAAAAAGTAAAGACCGCTTACGCCTCTCTCACTGACTATGTAAAGAAAGGAAATTTTAAATCCAAGAATCGAATTTTTATTGTTCATAGACTAGACCGTGATACATCCGGCATATTAGTATTTGCTAAAACAGAAAGTGCAAAATTAAATCTACAGGACAATTGGGATAGCGTAAATAAAAAATACGTAGCAGTCACTCACGGAAGATGGGAAAAACTAGAAGGAACAATTAGCTCCTACTTGACTGAAAACAAAGCGCTCCAAGTCTATTCCACAAAAGACCAGTCGATTGGAAAGCTATCGCATACTCAGTATAAAGTGCTAAAGGATACTCCCAATTATTCGCTTGTGGAAATCAATTTATTAACCGGACGAAAAAATCAAATCCGCGTTCACTTTGCAGACGAGCATCATCCCATCGTAGGCGATTCAAAATACGGCGACGATAAAAAGAAATACTTGAGACTTGCTCTTCATTCTCTGTCGATTCGATTTAAGCATCCATATAGCGGAAATGAAGTTTTTTTTGAAACTCCGATACCGGCTTTTCTTTCGGAGCTTGTAGGAGGATATGGGGGATAATGGTGAATTGTTAATGGCTGTCATCCCCGAATATGAATTTATTCAGGGAAGTATTTTTCATTGATTGCTTGCTGAAAGCTAAATGGAGGCTCGAATGGAAATGTTTCAATCTTTATTTCAGTTTCGATTGAAGCTTCTTCGCGTGCCTTCTCATAGGATTTAATAAAACTTTTTTCCCCATGATTTTTTAAATTCTTACTATCTTCAAAGGCTAAGTTTAATTCTCGTCTCTGTTCCATGATTGTTACCTTCCAACTATTGGTTCGGTAGTCTTTTTGAAACATCCACTTGAGTAGATGCATGTTTAATATGATTAAACGGCTAACTACACTTCTCTGCTCACTTTTTGACATATCCTCTAAATATTCTCCTAAGTATTCCCAGTCCACCTCGTCCCAATTTTTATCTAGAATGAGTTTACTTGTCTTTGACAACCAAAGATTTTCGTCTTCTTCATGGAGAGGTATTTGTAAAGATGTAGTTCTCGAAGTCATAGCTAAATACTTTTCCTATTATAAGATTTTTGCAAGTAGTTTTTAATTGGTATTAAATTTCTATAGCTTTATTTTTACTAACTGAGTTAGCTTTCTTCTTTTATAAATTGAATCAAATCAGGATGATTTATAATTTCTCCAATGAGAGATTGGATAGATGGAAGAATCATATTTGTATCATACTGGCATCCATTAAAAATAATCCAGGCAGGATTGAAGTCTGATTCTACAGAGTATTTCTTTTTATTGTTTAAACTAACATCCATTACAAATTTTCTTTTTCCATTTGGAAAGTTGCCTGGGATAAAATTTATTTTTCCGGATAATTCGATATTAGCCTTTTCATCATAAACTTCTGCTATTTCCAGTTCATCCTTTAACCCTTCTTTGATATAATTCGCATAATCAGGATTAGCTTTTATATCATTGATACCATCACAATAAACTTTAATAGGTGAAGTTTCCTGAAAATCTCCAAGTTTGATTTTTAGATTTGGGCTATTCTCTTTAAGGTTTTTAATATTTAAAATATTTTGCTTGGATAGAGAATAGGGAGGAGCTTTTAGAGTTACACAATTTGTAATAGTGAGTAGAATCATTATTAGAAAAGAATTATACATGAAGCTCGTCTAAATCAAATTTTACAGTAAAAACTCATTTAGCACAAGAGAAATATCTTTCTGAAAAGAAGGCTCTATACTATCTACTTTTGTTAAAATTCTTTTCGTTTTATATTCGCCATTGGAAAGATCGAGAAAAACTTCTAATACATTATCGACTAAATTAAAAATCCAATATTCTGGAATCCCACCCGTAGCGTATACTACTGATTTGTCTCTATCGAATTCAAGAGTTGAAAGAGAAATTTCTATTACTAGGTGGGCAAATGTCGGGTGAGAAGTTGCATAAAAATCTTCACGTGAGTCAACGATTGCAATATCTGGTTCAGGAGAAGAGTTTTTTGTAAGAATAGGACCTTCTTGTCTCGCTGTGAAATTAGGAGAAATCTTATTTCTAAAAAAACTAATTAGCTTATGCGTGAGTGCAAAGTGAAGAGGAGATTTAGGCATTTTTTGGAATATAACTCCTTCGATGAGTTCCGTATTTTCTGAAATTAGATTTTGCTCTCCGAGTTTATAGTAAGTTTCCACACTGATTGCGTGCATGAATTTACGAGTAGCAGGTTTTTCTAGAATATCTATTCCCATACTCTCACCTTGAAGCATTTTAAAAAAAAGTCAACCACTTTCTATTTCCAAAAAAGCATTTATTTTTTAACGCTCACTTAGAAGACTGTATGTATGAAACAAAAATCTGTTAGTTTAAAAGAAGGCTATGTAGTCTCAAGAGAATTAGACGAAGCTCTTCTCGTTGCAGAGGTTACAGGTAGACCACTTCTTATCAAAGGTGAGCCCGGAACCGGCAAAACGCTATTAGCTGAACATATTTCTAAGACGCGTAATCTTCCTATTTTTAAATGGCATGTTAAGTCTACTAGTCTTGCGAAGGATGGACTTTATTTTTATGATGCAGTATCCCGCTTGAATGATTCTCGCTTTAACGAAGGAAAAGATAGAGACAAAGTTCATAACATTGAAAATTACATTCGTATGGGACCACTCGGGCTTGCGTTTGAGTCAGATGTAGCGTCTATCGTTCTAATTGACGAGATTGATAAGGCAGATATTGAGTTTCCGAATGATTTACTGCTTGAACTCGACCAGATGGAATTTGTCGTCATTGAAACAAACCGAGTAGTAAAAGCAAAAAAGCGTCCTCTTACGATTATTACTTCAAATAATGAGCGAGAACTTCCAGATGCATTTTTGCGTCGTTGTATTTTTCATTACATTGAATTTCCTTCTAAAGAACTCATGGAGGAGATAATCCGTGTTCACCTCCCTGATATTGACGCTACTCTCATTCAAACAGCTATGAAAACATTTTACAAGGTCAGGCGCATGGAAGACATGAAGAAGAAGCCTTCCACTAGTGAGCTACTTGATTGGATTCAAATTCTACTCTACCAGGGAGCAAGTCTAAACCCAATGGATAAAATTCCATTCCTCGGGGCTCTTGTCAAAAACGAAGAAGACTTATTACAATACGCCGGTCAACTTCACGTTCCTCCTAAGGAGTAGCTAATCCTTGTTTACCCAGTTTTTCTACAGGCTAAAGAATCGAAAAATTCCAGTTTCTACGGCGGAGCTAATTGATTTATTAAAAGCGATTTCTTATTTCTCAGAAAAGAAGGGATCGCTTTCTGTAAATGAATTTTACTCCATCTCTCGCAATTGTCTCATTAAAGATGTAAAATACTACGACGACTTTGATTTGATCTTTGCAGAAGTCTTCAAGGGACAAATTGGAGAGACTAACGAGATGAAGCCTCTGATTGAAGAGTGGCTTAAGAAAGCAATCGAAAGAGAAATTCCAGAAGAACAAAAAAACGCTGCCGCAAAATTAGATTACGAAGAAGTTTTAAAGAAATTAAAAGAAAGGCTAGAAGAACAAAAAGAGCGTCACGACGGTGGAAACAAATGGGTCGGCACAAAAGGAACATCTGCCTTCGGCAACTCAGGATTTAACCCCAATGGAGTAAGAGCGGGCGGAGACTCTAGCGGCAAAACAGCATTTGACGTAATTGATGAACGACGTTTTAAAGACTACCGCACGGATGAAACACTTAATGTGAGGCAAATCAAAGTTGCCCTAAAGAAATTGCGCTATCTCAAGAAAGAAGGACGATTGGAATTTTCTATTCAGAAGACAATCGACAAAACCTCAGCTAACGGCGGCGAATTGGAATTAGTCCACGAGAGATCTCGAAAGAATGACTTGAAGCTTTTACTTCTTATGGATGTTGGAGGGAGCATGAGCCCTCATGCCGCGCGGGTGAGTAAACTTTTTAGTGCAAGTCATCAGCTCAATCACTTCAAGGAATTTCACTATTACTACTTTCATAATATTATTTACGACTCAGTATTTACAGATGCAAGCATGTCTAAGAAAGTTTCTATTTCTAAACTCACAAAAAAATTTCGTCCTGATACTAAAGTCATTTATGTCGGCGATGCTTCCATGCATCCTTATGAGCTTTTTAACAAGACAGGAATGTATGATTATTACGGCTACGGGTATTTAAAAAACACTAAGCAAGATGTAAAATTAAAAACAGGACTTGAAAGACTTCGTGATCTCACAGATTATTTCCAAGATTCTGTATGGTTAAATCCAGACGATAGGCGCTATTGGCATCATGAAACCATTGAGGCTATTTGGGATGTCGTGCCTATGTATTTTTTAAGTATCGATGGATTGCAACGAGCTGTAAAGAAATTACTCGGCAAATAGTATACTTCTGATTTACTTGAAGGAATTCGATTCTTGCGATTAATTGAGTGAAGAGGAAAAATCATTGACTTGTCTTAGTTCAAAATTACTCTCTTAAGAAAATCAAACCCGGGAGAGTTTCTATGAAACAATTTTCTATTTTATTGCTACTTATTAGCTTTGTCTTTTCAACTGGCATTTGGAGCTTTGCAGATTTTAAAACGCATGAATCAAATTTAGAGACTGTAAAAAGCAAAAAGAAAAAGGGAAAAACATCTGTAAAACCGGCACCTAAAAAAGGGAAGGAAAAAAAAGTAGAAGAGAAATCTGCAGAAGAAGAGGATGAGGAAGGCACAAAAGGTTTCGGCGGAAATAAATACAAATTTGACAAAAATAAAGACGATAGTAAAAAATAAATAACTCTACTATGATTGTTGAAAAATTAACTGACATTTGCGCCAGCTAATTTTTCAACAGCTTAAATATACTTAAAAGGTGAACTATGTTTATAAATTTCTCATTTAAAAAAAATACTTCTAGTCCAGGAAAGGATAATCGTATTTTACCGCAACTTGTTTTTATGCTTCTATTTTTAGTTGCGCATAATTCTATTTTTTCTCAAGAAATTTCAGCTCCTCAAGAACCCAATAAATCAAAGTTTAAAATTGAACATTTCGGGATAATGAATTCTTCGGAAGACCATTATGATATGGCAATTGCCGGCAGTGATGAAGAAGAACTCTGTCGCATAATTAAAGGACTTGATAAAGAGCGGGAATTTAAAATTAAACTTTCTGGTATTCGCGCAGAAATTTTTAAAGGAAGCCTCTATACAGGAGAGGCGAAAAATATTCAGGGTTTCTATTTTAATTCTTATGAGACAATTCCGCCTAACGATAAGGCTACATTGGAATTATTTCTATCCAAGAATGGAATTGAAGAAAAAGTAGATGAGAAAACTGTTATTATCCCCGCTACTTCCAGTCCGGATAAACAGCCTAGTATTTCCAAGTTAAAACCAAGTGGGGGAGTTGTTGGAGACACTATTGTAATTCAAGGGAAAAATTTCGGAAGAGACATTGATCAAATAGATATTTATTTACATGATTCCTCTTTAGATGAAAAAAAAGCGGCTAATACTAATAATCCCGAATCCCCGGAAGCAAAAGAAGTAACACCCTGCCTCGATACATATGTAGCCGATGTAAAAATGCCATCCGAATACAATACGATGCTAACAAAACTTTCACCAGCTACTCTTTCGCAGCCGGATGCAAAAACAGGATTACAGGAATTATCTTTTAGTATCCCGGAAAATTTTGACACATTTGCGAATGAGCATTTTATCAAGAAGAATTTAAAAATTCGTATCAATGTAAACGGACGTAATAGTCGTTTTTTAGGAATGACACTGCTTCCTGACAATTGGAATGTAAAGATTATCCTATTCACTCTTTTTATGACCCTCTGCACTCTTGGGTTTGTTGCTTGGGTTCTGGGTAAATGGAATATACTTCCTAATATTTTACTAGATGTTGAGACGAACACTTACAGCCTCTCGCGTTTGCAGGCGTTTGCCTGGACGGTGGTTCTACTTGGAAGTTATTTTTATATTGCAATTTGTACCGGGTTGGTTTTAAGAGATGGTATTATTCCTGATTTTAATCCATCTCTTATTGGGTTAATGAGTATTAGCTACACTGGTCTTATTTCTTCTCATTTTCTCGGAAAGAAAAATCCTAAAAATGAAATATCGAGCCAACCTCCCGAAATCAGTAATCTATTTTCTTCCAATGGAATAGTAGACATTTCTCGCTTGCAGCTATTGTGTTTTACTATGGTCGCTATTCTTGTTTATTTATACAATCTTGTAATTGATAATACTCTAAATGGTTTACCGAATATTCCCCCGACGTTACATGGGCTACTCCTGACTAGCCAGGGAAGTTATTTAGGTGGGAAAATCTTTGGAGATAAGATTGCGGTTAACAGAATTTTTCCTCATATATTTCCTGCTACTGACACCGAAATTGAATTTAATATGGTGGGGGGCGGATTCGTGGAAGGAATTAAAGTTATGTTAGAAGGTTCAGACAAACCACCAGTAACCGCTATTTTTTCTAGCCCATCAAGCATTAGTTGTAATTTACATTCAGATGGAGTCGCGGGAATGAAGAGTCTAATTCTAATTCCCCCCTCTGGAATAAGTATTACACTCAGTGGTGTTTTGGAATTTACGCAAACCAAAGTGGAAACGGAAAACCCTGAACTAGAAAAGGAAGAAACAAATAAATCTTGAGGAGAAACTATGAAAACAAAATTAATAATTTCAGTATTGTGCATTTTATTTTTTAATGCACCTGTATTTGCTTTTTACCAGGTAACCGGGGAAGAATTTATCCCGATGCAAAAATCTAAACCTGCCAAGGAAGATAAAAAGAAGCCGGAAAAAGAAACGCCAAAGGACTCTGACTCTAAAGATGAGACAGATAAAGATTCCAAGAACTCTAAAGATAAATCTTTGAAAGATAAAATCAAAGACAAATTAAAGAAAGATAAAGAGAAAAAAGAAGGGGGACGCTTTGGTGACAAAAGATTTTAATAAATACGTAGTGCTTTTTATTACCTCGTTTTTTTTTCAAACTGCTATTTGGGCGGAAAGTAAAACTAAAGAAGAAGCGGTTAATGCTGAGTATTCCATTGAGTATGTGGATTCTCTTGATTTGTCTAAAGGTGACTATCGCATGGCAATCAGGGGGGATAATCCCGACGAGATCATTGAAATATTAAAAGGTAAATCAGACAAACGGTTTAGAGTGGATATTGCAAATACTAAAACGCAAATTTACCCCGGTTCGGTATACCAGGAAAGAAAGAATCTAGTCGAGTTCTATCTCAATGTCTATAATAAAATTTCTGTTGGAAAAGCAAATGTGAAATTGTTCTTAGATGAGCCAGGTAGATTGGATAGAGTTTTAGACGAGTCAGTAGTTGAAATGCCAGAAAATTCTGACACCGACAAACAACCATTAGTCACTGGACTTTCTCCTATGGGTGGAATGATTGGAGATACAATCACTATGTCGGGTAAAAATTTTGGCTCGGACGTTGATAAGATTGATATTTATTTTTACGATCTAGATGATAGTTCGATTGATATGGAATTACCCGCTGATTTAGAGCAGTCTGAGTATCAGCCAATTGAATATATGCAGATGCGTGCGAAGACTTCTCCATTTTATATCTCAACGACTCTCGACGGAATACAGCATGTAAACTTTACAATTCCCACAACTCCCTATATAAAAGAATTAGCAGACAAGGCATTTTTTCGTAAAAGTATTCGGCTAAAAGTTTTTGTAGATGGAAGACCGAGTTCTTTTATGAAAGTAACAATATTACCTAAAAACTGGAATAAGAAAGTGATCGCACTTGCAATCCTAGTTACAGTCGTGGGTCTTGCGTTTATTTCTCTTCTTATCGGCAAATGGAACTTTGTCCCTTATGTGCTCTTAGATAAAAATACAAATACATATAGTCTTTCGAGGTTCCAAGCGTTTATATGGACGGTTGTGTTGACTGGAAGCTATTTTTATATTGCAATCGCATTTGGAATTCTTTTACAGAATGGGAAAATTCCAGACTTCAACCCTTCCTTAGTTGGGCTAATGAGTATTAGCTATACTGGTTTTATTGCTTCTCATTTTCTAAATAAGAAAAATCCAAAGAACGCTATTTCTGATACTCCTCCTAAACTTAGCGATTTGTTTATGGAGAACGGGGTAATAGACATTACTCGCTTGCAGTTGTTACTCTTTACAATTGTTGCAGTGATTGTATATCTTTACAATCTATATCTGAATAATACCCTAAATGGGTTGCCCGATATTCCTGCTACCCTTCATGGACTTTTAGCATCTAGCCAGACTGGGTACATTGCAGGAAAAGCATTTGGCGAAAAAATAGCGGTTAATAGGATTCTGCCACGTAAAATTTCCTCTTCCGAGCAAATGATCGATTTACATTTAATTGGCGCTGGTTTTGTGGATGGAATGAAAGTCATGCTAGAAGGCTCGCATTCAGATCCTGTTATGATTCAATATTCTAGCCCATCTACAATTAGTTGTGTGCTCCCGATGGAAAAAGAAATTGGAGTTAAAAATTTAGTCATTATTCCACCATCCGGCTCTACTATGGTGATTGCGGATGCAATTGAAATTGTAGACGGAATTGTAGAGGATAAGGAAGAATTACCTCCTATTGTGGAAGTAGCAGAAAGTGGCGGTAAGAAAAAGAAAGCTTAAAGCCTATAGGGAATACGAATTCCAACTAAGTAATTTTTAAAATCTTTAAAAATTACTTAGTTGGAAAAAAAACATTGTTTTATCTCTTTGTAATAACGATTGATATACAGGGATAAGAATGAATAAAAGCACGGAAGAATGGGGAAGTAGGATTGGAATTATTTTGGTGGTGGCAAGTGGAGCCATTGGGCTTGGAAATTTTTTGCGATTTCCGGGACAGGCTGCTAAGTTTGGGGGCGGTGCATTCATGGTTCCCTACATCATTAGTTTTTTAATTCTAGGAATTCCTGTTTGTTTATCCGAATGGATTATGGGCAGAATGGGCGGCAAACACGGACATAGCGCTCCAAATATTTTTAAAAACTACCTCACCGGAATTCCTTTACAGGTTACTAGCGCTATTGCGCTCATCATACCAATTATGATTTACACGTATTATGTGTTCATCGAAGCCTGGTGTCTTGCTTATGCAGTTGATTTTGTGACAGGCTCGATTAATTTGCATCCCCCTCACACACTCGGATCTTCTAGTAGCGAAGCTTTAATTCAAACGTCAAGTGAACATTTTAATACTCTGACCGGCTCCAAAGCAAACGGTGCCTCTTTCGAAAGTAGCATCGTCTACTATGTATTAGCCTGTTATGCAATGAATTTCTTTTTGGTGTACCGCGGAATTGCAAAGGGGCTAGAAGCATTTGCTAAAATTGCTGTCCCTGTTCTACTCATCTGTGCGTTCATTATTCTTGGTAAAGTTCTTTCGCTAGATAATATTTCTTCTGGACTTGGGAGAATGTGGAACCCCGATTGGTCAGCACTTCTAAAAGGAGAAGTCTGGATAGCCGCAGCTGGACAAATTTTCTTTTCTTTATCTGTTGGATTTGGAATTGTTCTTACACTTGCGAGTTACTTAAAAGAAAAAGATGACGTTGTCTTATCTGGATTATCCGCAGCATCTTTGAATGAATTTGTAGAAGTAGTTTTCGGTGGACTCATTACTATTCCAGTTGGATTTTTATTCCTGGGTGCGAGTGTGGTTTCCTTTGGAACGTTTGGCATGGGCTTCGTAGCATTACCCGCAATTTTTTCCCAAATGCAGGGAGGGCAGTTCTTTGGTGCGGTATGGTTTTTTATTCTTTTTATTGCAGCACTTACTTCTAGTGTCACCATGGTGCAGCCGGGAATTACTTTTCTCGAAGAAGGATTTCATTTCAAAAGAAAAGAGTCCATTCCTATTCTGTTTGCCTTTACCCTCTCGATTACTCTTTTAATTGTTTATTTTAATAGAAACCTTGCCGCACTCGACCATACTGATTTTTGGATTGGAACTTTCTTAATTTATATTTTAGCAACAATTCAGATTTTAATCTATGGTTGGAAAATTGGAACAAAACCCGGAAGGCAAGAAGCTGAAATGGGTGCGCTGATTTCTCTTCCTCCCGGTTTTGATTTTATTATAAAATACATTACACCCGCATTTTTACTCATCATATTTACTGCCTTTGTATTTAGCGAGGATGGGCTTATGAATTCCTTTAACCGAATGAGTGAAACCTATATGCTCACAAAAGTTTCTGCTACTCTTACTCCAGACGATGCAATTAACCAGGCAAAAGTTGCTCGCGGTGTTTTTGTGGGGATAATGGCTATTTTTCTCTTCTTTGTATTCTTAGTGAACTTAAGCCTCAAAAAAAATAAGGAGGTAACATGAATCTAGAGGGAATTTTTATAATGGTTGTTTCGATTTCTCTAGTAACAGGTCTCGCAGGATTTTGTGTTCTTAAAATTTTACAAGGTCATGGAAAATAGTTTGACTTTAATTTAGAAGAAACCATTTTTCGAGTAACACCATGACAAACTTACGAACGAAAGGATTTTTTCATCTAATACTCGTGTATCTCATTTGGGGAAGTACATTTCTAGGAATACGATTTGCTGTGAGAGGCGAAGAAGGATTTCCTCCTTATATGCTTGCGGCAATTCGTGTTGGAATTGCTTCTCTTATTATGTTTATGATTTGTATTTTTACTGGTAAATCACTTACCATTAACCGCTCGACTTTTTTTCAATTGGTTATCACAGGACTTTTGCTCTGGGTTGGTGGTCACGCCTGGGTGATCTGGGGAGCGCAAAAGGCTGATTCTGGTTACGCGGCGTTACTCTTTGGTGCAACTCCCCTATGGGCTGTCTTATTTGAATTTCTAATTCATAAAAAATCTCTTAGCCTTATGTCTATCATTTCTGTCGTGTTGGGGTTTATGGGAATTATCTGCTTGTCTGTCCCAGGGCTTTTTTCGAATAATTCTTCTGGTAGCTCGCCTGACTTACTTACTTTTTTCGCTTTGTCTCTGGCTCCTGCATCATGGGCGTTGGGTTCTGTCTTACAGGGAGATAAGCTTAAAGAAATTCCGGCGCTCGTAAGTGCAGGATACCAACAATTATTCGCAGCGATTGGGTGTGGACTTCTTGCTTTCTTTTTTTCTGAACCGATTCCTCATCCATCTACGGAAGCCTTAATTGGGCTAAGCTATATTACCCTCCTTGGCTCAGTTGTAGCATTTTACTCATTCACCCGCGCCTTACAGCTATTACCTTCTTCTATTGTAATGAGTTTCGCCTATGTAAACCCTGTGATTGCTGTAATACTTGGATTTTTTTGGGCAGGCGAGCAAATTACAATTTGGACAATTACAGGAATGGCATTTATTATTTCTGGAATCGTAATTTTACTACAAGCGGATAAGAATCATTTAGCAGACTCGGAGTTAGAACATGGCAATATTTAAACGACAAACCTCTTTTATAAACGGAAAATTTCTTCCCTCTTCACAAAATAGAAATGTGGTTACTACTAGTTACCCAGCGACTGGAGAAATTCTATGCGAGCTAGAAGAAGCAAACGCAGATGACATAGCTTACGCTGTAGAATCTGCACAGAAAGGTTATAAAATTTGGTCTAAAATGAAAGGAGCAGAAAGAGGAAGAATTCTTCTTCGTGCAGCAGGATTACTTCGGGAACGAGTGCAGACTCTAGCAGAAATAGAAGTCTATGATACAGGTAAACCAATTTCCGAGGCAGTGAGTGTAGATGTTCCCTCCGGTGCTGAGGCTATTGAGTATTTTGCGGGAATGGCTGCGACTTTACACGGAGAGCATTTTGATTTAGGAAATAGTTTTGTTTATACCCGCCGCGAACCACTTGGAATTTGTGCAGGTATTGGGGCATGGAATTATCCGCTACAAATTGCTTGCTGGAAAGCAGCCCCCGCGCTCGCCTGTGGCAATGCGATGATCTTCAAACCTTCCGAATTAACGCCATTAACCGCACTTAAACTTGGAGAAATCTTTACCGAAGCAGGACTTCCTGATGGAGTTTTCAATGTAGTAATTGGTGGACGCGAAGTAGGAAAAGAATTAGTCCGAAATAAAAATATTTCCAAAGTATCTATTACGGGCTCTGTTCCAAGCGGAAAAGCAATCATGGCAGACGGAGCAGCTACACTAAAAAAAGTTACTTTGGAACTTGGCGGCAAATCGCCATTAATCATCTTTGATGATGCCAAACTAGACCAAGCAGTTTCTGCTTCTTTACTTGCAAACTTTTACACACAAGGAGAAATTTGTTCCAATGGCACAAGAGTATTTGTTCACGAGTCGATTCATAAAGCGTTTCTGGAAAAACTCTTAACACGTGTAGCAAAATTAAAGATAGGTGATCCAATGGATATGTCTACTCATGTGGGTTCTCTTATTAGCCCCGAACACTTAGAAAAAGTTTTGCATTATGTGAAAATAGGAAAAGAAGAAGGCGCAAATTTACTTTGTGGTGGAAAGAATCCGAACTGGGAAGACAGCTTTGCTAGGTTTAGAAAAGGTGCTTTTATTGAGCCAGCCGTATTCTCCAACTGTGAAGATAAAATGACAATTGTAAAAGAAGAAATCTTCGGACCCGTAATGTCCGTGCTTTCGTTTAAAGGCGAAGAAGAAGTAATTGAAAGAGCAAATGACACAGAATTCGGATTAGCCGCAGGAGTATTTACCCAGGATATTAAAAGAGCACATCGTGTGATTGCAGAAATACAAGCGGGAACGTGTTGGATTAATAATTACAACATCACTCCAATTGAAGCACCCTTCGGTGGTTACAAGCATTCAGGAATTGGACGCGAAAATAGTCTAGCGGCAATTGAGCATTATACGCAAGTGAAATCGGTATACGTAGAAATGGGAGAGGTAGATTGCCCTTACCCTTGAAGAGGAATTACAATGAAACAAAAAAAATATGACTTTATAATTGCTGGTGGTGGATCTGCTGGCTGTGTGCTTGCAAACCGTTTAAGCGAAAACCCGGCTAACAAGGTTTTGCTCCTGGAAGCAGGAAGATCAGATTACTTCTGGGATATATTTATTCATATGCCGTCAGCACTTGCGTTTCCAATTGGAAATCCGCTTTATGATTGGAAGTATGAATCAGAGCCAGAGCCATTTATGAATAACCGCAAGATTTATCATGCGCGTGGAAAAGTTCTTGGTGGATCTAGTAGAATTAACGGGATGATTTTTCAAAGAGGAAACCCGATGGATTATGAACGTTGGGCGAAAGACCCCGGCATGAAAAATTGGGGTTATGCAAATTGTCTTCCGTATTTTAAAAGAATGGAAACTTGCACTGCTGGTAGCGATGAGTTTCGTGGGGGAAATGGTCCGCTAGTTCTAGAAAGAGGTCCTGCGGTTAATCCTCTATTTGACGCTTTCTTCAAAGCTGTGCAAGAAGCGGGTTATCCGCTTACAAAAGATGTAAATGGGTTTCAGCAAGAAGGGTTTGCAAAATTTGATAGAAATATTCGAAATGGAAGACGCTTAAGTTCGGCTCGTGCGTATTTACATCCTGTAAAGGCTCGTCCTAACTTAGAAGTGATTTGCTCTGCTCAGGTAACAAAGATTCTATTCGAAGGCAAACGAGCAGTAGGCGTTGAGTTTACGGGTGCTTTTGGGATGACTAAAAAAGCATTTGGCGGAGAAGTGGTATTAGCCAGTGGAGCGATTGGCTCTCCTCAAATTCTGCAACTTTCCGGCGTGGGCAACGCAAAAGAACTAAGTCCACTTGGAATTGATATTGTCCACGATCTTCCGACTGTTGGTGAAAATATGCAAGATCATTTAGAGGTATATATCCAGTATGCGTGTAAGCAACCGGTATCAATGCAGCCTTCTCTTAAAAAATATAATTGGCCATGGATTGGATTTCAGTGGCTATTCATGCGTAAAGGTCCTGGTGCAACAAATCATTTCGAAGGTGGTGGATTTATTCGTAGTAACGAAGAAGTAAAATATCCAAACATCATGTTTCATTTTTTACCTGTTGCGATTCGTTATGATGGCTCTGCTCCGATTAAGGGACATGGCTACCAGGTGCATGTAGGTCCAATGTATTCAGATGCAATGGGAACTTTGAAAATTAAATCCAAAAATCCAAAAGAGAAACCTGCACTTCGTTTTAATTATCTTTCTACCGAGCAAGACAAGAGAGAATGGGTAGAAGCAATTCGCGCTGCAAGAAAAATTTTAGAACAAAAAGCATTTGATGAATTTAACGCTGGGGAAATTTCTCCCGGGCAAAATGTAGAAACGGATAATGAAATTTTAAAATGGGTCGCAAAAGATGCCGAAACCGCACTTCATCCTTCTTGCACTTGTAGGATGGGGACGGATAAAACATCTGTAGTTCATCCAGATACTTTAAAAGTGCATGGGCTAGAAGGAATTCGTGTTGTGGATGCGTCCGTTATGCGCTATGTAACGAATGGAAATATTTATGCACCTGTAATGATGCTCGCAGAGAAGTCAGCAGATTTAATATTAGGTAACACTCCATTAGCCCCTGAGAATACAAAGTTTTATAAACACAAAGGATAGGAAATGGAACCAAATCTAGAAGACAATGAACCTCGCTTAAAAGATTTTTTGCACTTCAAAGAAAGTCTGCCTACGCTACTCATGCTTGGCTTACTTTCTCTTTCTGCTGTTTATGTTTATTTTTGGGGGCAGGGGGCAAAAGTTTTTTGGAGCGGATTTATTGCTATTCTAGTTTTTTACGGACTTACTTTTTTTACTGGGAGTTATATTGCTCGCAGGCATAGTCACAGTGAAGAAGGAGCCGATGCAATTCTAGGTGGAAGGAATATTCCACTCTGGGTTTCTATTTTTACAATGGCGGCGACTTGGCTCGGTGGTGGTTATATCAACGGGAGTGCAGAGGCTACTTATAAGAGTGGTCTTGTTTGGTTACAGGCTCCATGGGGGTATGCCATTAGCCTCATGCTCGGTGGGATTTTCTTCGCGAAGATTATGCGTAAGTTCAAATACCGTACAATGCTTGATCCATTAGAGCAGAGATTTGGTAAGAAGATGACTGCGATATTATTTCTTCCTGCTCTTGTTGGTGAATTATTTTGGACTGCAGCGATTCTTTCGGCTCTTGGCTCTACGTTTGGAATTGTGATTGGATTGGATTTTGCTGTATCTGTTATCCTCTCTGCCGCTGTTGCTATTGGTTATACTGCCCTTGGTGGATTATGGGCAGTAGCCTTAACAGATGTGATTCAGCTTACCCTTTTATTTATTGGGCTCGGAGTAATCCTGCCGTTCATCATTGATTCGAGCGGAGGGCTGTCTGTTACCTGGTCTGCGTATAGCGCAAA
>JANMOF010000154.1:0-5986 GCA_031368925.1 Leptospiraceae bacterium | reverse complement strand
CTGTATTGGTTTTGATGGCTGACTTGAACTGGTCCGCTCTCAATATATACATCAGCCAAATCTCCGAGGGGAATTGAAATTCCTGAACTAGATTTTACGGGTAAAGAGCGAATTTCCTCCAGATTAAAATGGATTTCTCGATTAGATTTAATAGTTATATCGAATCTTTTATTTCCTTCAAAAATGCTTCCGGCCATATAACCGGAAGAAAGTATTTCCGTTACTTGATTGATATCTAGAATGTTCACTCCGTAACGAGCGAGACTTTCTCGCCTTGGTTTAATTCGTAAATAATTAAGACCACCAAGTTGCTCGATCTTTAAATCTACAACACCCTTGATCTTTCGAAGCTCATGTGAAGTTTTGTCTCCAATCTCACGGAGAGTTTGAATATCTTCTCCGAAAATTTTCACTCCAATGTCAGAGCGGATACCCGCTATTAGCTCGTTTGTTCTCATTTTTATTGGTTGCGATACAGATACGGCTACTTCAGGAACTGACTCTTCAACTTTTTCAACGAGTGCTTGCATTAATTTTTCTCGTTCAAATCTCCATTCTTCTTTTGGTTTTAATTGTAAATAAATATCTGTTCGATCAATTCCCATCGGATCCGTTGCGATATCAGGAGAACCCGTTCTAGATACAGCGTGAAGTAACTCTGGAAAATTTTCTTTTAGTGCATGTTCAATTCTCCTTCCGGTGTCGATCGACTCCGAAAGAGAAATAGATGGTAGCCGCGATACTTCTAAAAGCATAGAGCCTTCGTCTAGTTCGGGCATAAATTCTGCACCTAGATTAGCAAATAGTACGAAGCTAAAGACAATAGAAAAAATGGCAACTGCGAATACTTTGTTTTTTGCTTTCATAAGTTTATCGAGTAGTGGAATATAATAGATTTTGAATTTATGAAAAAGCCAAGTATCATGCTCTTCTGGTTCTTCTACTTTTAAAATATAAGTAGCAAGCACGGGAACGACGGTGAGTGAAAGAACTAACGCACCGAACAGAGCATAAATTACAGTTTCCGCCATGGGTATAAACATTTTTCCTTCTACGCCTGTTAGCGATAAAACGGGAAGATAAACTATAGCGATGATTGTTTCGCCAAAAATCGTTGCCTTTCTTACTTCAATCGTAGCTTGCTTTATTGTTTCAATTTTTTCTTCTTGCGTAAGCAGTGAGCCTTTTGCTTTGATTGCCATCGACAAGCGCCTAACAGCATTTTCCACAATGATTACCGCGCCATCGACGATGAGTCCAAAATCTATTGCACCCATCGACATTAAGTTTCCGGGCACATCGCGAATGCGCATAATCACAATCGCAAATAGCATTGCAAGCGGAATCGTAACTGCAATCACTAGACCAGCGCGAACACTCCCAAGTAGTAAAAATAAAACGACGATTACAAATAAAGCTCCTTCAGCTAGGTTTTTTAGCACCGTTTTGATTGTAGTCTTTACCATTGTTGCACGATCATAATAAGTTTCGATAATGATACCTTTGGGCAAAGTCTTTTTAAGCTCCTCTAATTTTGCGTGAACCGCCTCACTGACTTGAAGAGAATTTTCTTTCATGAGCATAAGAGCGATTGCCCCGACAACTTCCCCTTCACCATCTTTTGTTGTTGCACCAAGTCTTAGTCTTGCACCAAATTTTAACTCTGCGATCATAGCAAGAGAAATAGGAGTTCCTTCTTTGGTCTTACCAATGAATATTTTACTTAATTCATCTAGCGATCCTGCAAGACCACTTGCTACAATTACAAAATGCTCTTTGTTATGCTCAATATAGCCTCCACCCATAGACGCATTATTTTTTTGTAAAGAGTCTATTACATCAGTCATTGCAATTCCTAAAGATTGCATTCTATCCATATTGAGGATTATTTGGTATTGTTTCACATGCCCACCAAATGTATTTACCTCCACTACTCCCGGAATTGTTTTTAAGATTGGATTTACATACCAATTCAAATAGGTAGTCAACTCCATCAGACTATGATTGCTGCTACTTAGTGTAAACTGGTAAATTTCTCCAAGACCTGTAGAAATTGGTCCCATTGCTGGGGTTCCATATCCTTTCGGTATATTGTTAACCGCCTCGGCGAGTCTCTCCCCGACTAGTTGTCTTGCGAGAAATATATTCATGCTGTCTTTAAATACAATCGTAACAACAGATAGACCATAACGGGAAATGGAACGGACCTCTTCTACATGGGGAATACCCGACATTGCCCTTTCAACTGGAAACGTAACATACTGCTCAATTTCTAGTGGCGAAAGCGCCGGTGCCGACGTGATGACTTGCACTTGTATTGTTGTGACATCAGGAATCGCATCCATCTTTAATTTACGCGCTGAGTCTAGTCCAAAGAAGAAGAATAACGCGGTAGCCGCAAGAACGATAACTCTATTTTCGAGAGACCATTCTACAATTAATGTTAGGAATTTCATATTATTCTCCGAAAGTAGATTTTAAAAATTTTGATTTAAGAGTAAAAATACCCTTATCCACAATGTATTCGCCAGCAGCGAGTCCAGATAAAACTTCTATTTGTGAAGAATTTCTTCTGCCGAGCTTAACTTCTCTCACCCTGTATTCACCGGGCTTCTCTTCGACAAAAACAAAATCCTTTTCCTTCATATTTGCAATCGCATCAACCGGAACGGCTAATACATTATAGTCAGACGTGTAAAGTTCGGCGGTTCCAAAAAGTCCTATCTTTGCGAAATGATTTTTGTTTTTAATTACAATTCTACCGCTTACAGTTCTAGATCCTACATCAATTTGGTTTCCGATATATAGAAGTCGACCTTCAAATTCTTCTTTGGGGTAAGGGTTTAATTTTACTTTTGCAAAATCTCCTTCCGCTACTTTACCTAAATCTTTTTCAAATAATTTTACCATGAACCAAACAGAGTCCAGGTTTCCAACTGTGGCGAGGCTTGTGATTGCATCGACTTGTGAGCCCTTTACAATTTCACGGCTTAGAATAATTCCATCGAGTGGGGAAAGGATTTCTATTCTACCAGAATTTTCCCCTCCAGTGCTAGAATTGGTTGTATCGGGAACCGGAATACCAAGTGCAAGTAAATTACCCTTATCCGCTATAAGCTCTGCTTCTTGAATTTTTAATTCTGACTCGGCGTTGATTGCTTCTTGTTCGGCTGCAAGTTTTAAAACTACAAGTTCTCTGATTCGCTTTGCGTTTCTCTCGATTGCGTTTACTCTTGATAATGTGCTTAAGTATTTAGATTTAGACCTCGCTGCTTCGGGAGATTCGATTACCACAAGCACGTGTCCTTTTTTAACTCTTGTTCCTTCAATGAATCGAACGTCAGACACTCTGCCTGGAATTCTTGCGCTGATTTTAGTTACTCGATCTGGGTCTGGCATTACTTCACCAATAAGACTTATCGTTTCTTGAAATTCGCCGGTAACCGCTTGGGTCGAATGCAGATTTACATCCTTTGAAACTTCCGTGTCGATTTTAACTGTGCCATCATCTAGCGGCTGATTTGATTCTACCGCATCAGAGATTACTTTCTTTTTCGAGTAAGATTTGTATCCTCTGTATGACATAAAGATGATTGTGAGAATTGCTAGTGAAGTATATATTTTATAGTATTTCATAGGTTCCTTATTTTGTAATGACTGCATACTGTAATAGCGGAAATCCAATGGAGCGCAGTAACTCTATTTTGGATAAGTCGTAATCGGATTGGGTTTGAATATAGGAGAGCTTCAAGGTGACTAGGGAATTTTGTGCAACTAATGCGTCTCGAATATTCATCTGTCCCGTGCCTAGAGCTTTCTTAATAGAAAGTAAATCTTCATCTACTTTTTTCATAAGCTCTTGTGGATAACTTTTAGTTTCCTCTCGGAGAGAATTAAAATTCGAAACCGCTCGAATGACTTCGAACTTAATTGTATGCTGATTCACTTCCAGGTTACTCATTGCCTGGTCTTTACGTGCTTCTGATTCTACAACTTCTCCACTATTATCACGCCATACTCTTAGAGGTATTGATGCCCTTGCCCCCATAACATTTTCATTGAACCCGTCACGTTGTAAATAAGCGGATACAGTCAAATTAGGTATAGATTCCCTTTTTATAAGATCAATTCTTCTTTGCGCAGTTCGAACGTCTAGAATTCCTGCATCGACTTCTGTTCTTTGCTTAATTGCAGTTACAATTAATTCTTTGATGTTCTTTGTATTTAGTTGAATAGCAGGAATTGAGTCTACAATCAAAAGCGACAAATCATAATTAACTCCCATCATCACGGTTAAATTTCCCTTTGCCCCATCTCTCTTGCGAATGGTCGAGTTGAGAAGTCTCGCAATCTTCGAAACCTCGGCGTTTGCAATATCCGCGTCAATCCCAGCGGCAAGTCCTTTATCTGCTCTTCCTTGCACAACTTTCGCCATATCCTGAGAATTCTGGTACAGAAATTCCGTGATCTTATATTCCTCCAAAGAATTTTTATAAAAGACCGCAGCTGCGAGAGCTTGTGCTGTTGTATCTCTTTCTATTGTGGCTACTTTTTTAATTTGCGCGGCATATTCAGAGTCCGCGACTTCCATTCGTTTGCCTCGCTGTCCTCCAATGAAAAATTCCTGTGAAGCTTGGACTTCGCCGTTAATAGCCGATTGTGCACTGGGGTTAAACACTGTTACCTCAGATTGTGCTTGTTTTCTATAGGCATTCATCACTTGGATCGTTGGATTAGATGGAAATAAATAAGCCGCCGCAATTTTTTTTCCCTTGATAGCTGTTAATTCAATTCTAGTTTTTTTGAATTCGGGACTGTGATTTAATACACATTCAACTATTGTGAGTAATTTTGTATTACCCGCACAATGTGTATTTTCCTCATGTGAGTCTGTGTCTATTGCGTAGATTCCATATGAGAATAAAGCTAATATTATATAAAATGATTTCATAAATTCCTCCTTTGAAGATTTTGATTTCGAAAGCAACATCATTTTACCCACACAATTCTGCTAAATAAAAGAAATTGATTAGTATGACGGGACACCGAAAAAAGAACGATAAAAAAAGACGGGCTTCAAACCAAATTGTGAAAATTTAAAGACTATCGTATGTTTTAGCGTTGCTAATCTTTGAATATTTCTTTTATAATAAAAAAATGCGGATGTTTTTAATATATTTTTGTTAGATGTAGATAGTTCTAGGAGGTCTTATTAGATTTACGAGATAATCAAAATTAACCGAAATAAACAGTGCGGAGACGATATAAGAAATAGTAATATGAGTATAGATTCTATTGAGATACAGATTTGAATAGGAAACTAAAGTATAATTGCAAGGACAGTTAATACAAATATGAGCTTCTTTTTCATCGTCCCCTTCGTGACTAGAAATCGAATGGGAATAAAATACGCAATCGTTCTCGCTTATCCCTATTCCGCCGCAAATGGATTCGTTATCGATTATGCGCTGGAAACTAAACAGTATTAGGAAAAAGATAATGAAAACTGTATATAAATGTCTCATAGTTCAATTTCTATTGTTTTTATAAATTGGCTAGATTGCAATCGTAAAAAGAGAGAAAAAGGAACAAGAAACAGTGTTTTTTATCATACAGCAAGAAGGTTGTTCCACATTCCTCCTACTTTGATTTTATTCTAATACTGTAAATCATGGATTTATTTGAAATCTATCAATAATGATTCGTTCATAAAACTCCTAACACTTAACTATCGTACACTTCGATTCGCAAAGCAAGTTAGTCAATGCTTATTTGCTGAATTCTCATTGTTTGATTTTTGCTACTGAAAATTGAAGGGATTGCTATTAATTACAAATAAAAATATTGGCTGGAAGATTTATATCTTTGGAACACAAGCGAAAAGGATCGAAGCGGTGTCATGTTTTTTTGTCTTTTGGAAAAAACATGACAGGAGAGAGAGCCCGACCCAATCTAAAAAATCTTTTCTTTTAGATTGGGGTTCGCC
>JANMOF010000095.1:0-2041 GCA_031368925.1 Leptospiraceae bacterium | reverse complement strand
ACGAGAATAATCCCTTCTAAATTTGATGATAACGTTCGCCACTGTCGGAAGTCGATTTCACAGATAGCAATCGCTACATCGCGATGGTCATAGTCTTTTAGCCAAGCCCAAGTGATGGCAATACGGTTCGGTTAGCAGTTCGCTGGCGGTTTCAACCGCTGCTATACAAACAAAGTCCGCCTACGCAGACTAATATTAGAGCTTAACCGAACCGTATTGCAAGTGATGGCTTTATGACCACCACGAAAACGTTCTTTAATATCTTGTGCTTTGCCAACATAAAGTAATCCTTCCCATCGATGGCGAATTGCTTTCCCGCTAATATGGGATTTATTGACCGAAAATTCTAACTAGCCAGTTTTTATAGAAAACTAAAGATGAGATAATTTTTTGAAAATAAACCAACTCACCTTTATTTCTGTTTGTGCCGATCGCTTCTATCTTCGATATCGCTTGAATATCATCACTCAATAATTTGACATGATTACGTTTGTCGATAACTTCAGATAATTCTGGTGGGATCGGAAAAATAATTAACGGCTCAACCATTTTCTCATATCGATCTAGAGATTCTAAAGCATTTCTACTAAAATCATTCAAATAGCTATGAATAGAAGTTTTATGAGCCTCCCATTTATTTTGTTCGTATTCTACATCTAGCTTTTTTCTATTTTTACCGCCATTGAAAATATCTCCTACCCATTGTCCAGCATTTCTATCTTTACGTGATGGTAAAGATACAACTGGCTGACTGGGAAATGATATGGATAACCTTTGAGGTGAGTCTTGCTCGAATTCATCACAGGCTATATCTACCCATTCTTCCAGCATATCAATATAATCAGTAATCTTCTCTTTAAATTTGCTATTTTGCCATTTAACAAATTCTTGTGATGTTAATGCTTCGATTCCCTCTGATTCATATGTGGCGAGCAATACTCGCGAAGATAAGCATTCATGCAAAGTTTTCACACTATCTTTAAATCCTGCTTGAAGTGATTTCTCTCTTTCTTTCCCTCTCTCTATTTTGCTATTCCTAATATCTTCAGCATTTTTAACCTCTATATAAATAGGCGACATTATTTTTTCCAAAGCTTGTCTAATTCGACTAGCGACAGCTAATGCACGAGGTAATCTAGTTATAGCAATTCTTCGTCGCTGAAAAAATGCAATAGTATGTAAAGTGGCTGTAAAGATAGCGATCCCACTTTTGTGTATATTTAAAATATCTCGCTTTTGTTTTGCTTTTAAAGCTGGCAAAGCATCGACACGATATAAATTATTTATTCCTTTAGGCAAATCTGAGTTAAAACTTTTAGCGATTGAATAAACTTCTTTGTAAACTTCTTTACGATCTTTCTCTACATCTAGTTGATTCATCCGGTTAAGTGCAAATAGAACAGTCGTAATGCCTCTCTCAACTAGCCATTGACGAAGTGTTTCTCGTTCATCCCAGGTGAATGGTTGTTGTGCATTTAATACTTGAATAACTAAATCGACTTGTAGTAATTGATCGGAAATTAAGATATTTTGTTCGTCTCGATCGTTAGTTCCAGGTAAATCTAATAATTCAATGCCATTCTTTAGTAAAGAATGAGGAAGGAAAACTTCTATAGATAAGACATCATCTCGTTGTTTACCCTTCTTTAATACCGCAAATTCTTTGAGAATATTGGTATCGATACTTCTAATGACTTCTCCCGATTTCAATGCGATCAGAGTTGTAGGAACTTTTCCGTATTTAATCCGAATCGCTGCTCCTGTAGTTCTAACTATTTTCGTTGGCATGATATCTTGCCCTAATAGAGAATTTATCAGTGTAGATTTACCAAAATTAAAAGGTGCAAGTAAGGCAATTCGGAAATTAGGATCTACTAGTTGTTCGCACACTAATTCTACATCATGGATGAGTTGTCGATCCTCTTCAGGATCGAGAAATTTACAAGCCGATCTGAGAGATTGGGCAATTTGTATAGTAGAGTTATGATTCATAATTGAAGTTTTAATGAAAAAGCGCAATCTACTAATTTTAAACTTTTAG
>JANMOF010000082.1:0-1698 GCA_031368925.1 Leptospiraceae bacterium | reverse complement strand
TATGAAATTACCTTCGTCATCAAAGACAGCAATTCTCTTGTTGCCCTTATCCGCCACATACACTAAATTATCCTCTATAACGAGTCCGGAAGGCATTTTTAATTTGCCACGACCGTCCCTGCCAAATTCCGAAATAAATTTTCCGTCTAGAGATAATTTTTGAATTCGATTATTTCCAGAATCTGCAACAAACAAAATATCTTTTTCAGAAACAGCAATTCCTGTCGGACCGTAGAACCTTCCACCTTCCGAGCCTTTGCCTGCGAATCTTTCCTGGAAATAACCTTTATCGTTTAAAACATAAATCCTATCAGATGCAAAATCACTCACATAGATATTTCCTTTATGGTAGGTAAAGAACATAGGACCTTCGAAAGTTCTACCGAAACTTCCTTTATAATTACCAACGGGAAAACCGTTAGTATCCATCTTGATAATGTTAGCAGTATCAAAGGATAATACGAATAAGTTCCCATCTTCATCGAATAAAATATCAGTTGGATTTCGAAAGCGAAACCCACGATTCTCATCCCCAGAAAGATGTTTGTAAAAAGTTAAATTATCATTTTTCCCAACACCTGCAATATGAAGTCTTAGAATTTCTGCACGGTTTTTCCAGATTTGATTCATCTTACCAGAAGCTTCGATAATTTCTAGTTCACTTAAGCTTTCTTGCCATTCACCACTCAAATAATTTGCATCAGAAAGATATTTACGTGCAAGCTTAAAATCACCCATAATAGCGAGTGCTGCAATGAAACTCTCTCGCGCAGCGTTGTATTGGTAATTGTGAAGATATACCAATCCCTGCTTAAAATAAGTGCGTGCTTGCTCTTTGCCAAGTCGAAACTCTGGTAGCTCTTCTGTAGGGGCTAATGGCTGTAAGACTAGTATAGAAACAAATACGGATAGCACAATGAGTTTGCGTGCGATGATCCCTGCTTTATGACATAATTTTAACATGAAACCTTGAATGCCCCTATTGGGTTAAGATTGGCGAAAAAAGTTTCATTCGCCTTTATTTATTATCGAGTAAAGTCTTTAAATCGTTAGTTAAGTTTGCGAGCGTATTAGAATAACGTAGAGACTTTTCGGTTCCTTCGGATGCAATTTTTGCCAATTTGTAAACATTCAAAATATTGTCTGTAACACTGTTTGAAGATTTTACTACATTGGATGAATTTTTACCAATCTCATTCAAAGAATTTGCTTGCTCTTCTAAGGACAGATCAATTGAATTCTGGTTATTCTTGATAGATAGCAATTGACTAGAAATTTCACTCATAGACTCAACCGCTTTTTTGGAATCTTGATAAAAGTTCTCTATTTTATAACGAATATCGTCTGCGATTTTATTTGTTTCTTTAGCAAGTTCTTTGATTTCATTTGCTACTACTGCGAAACCACGACCTGCTTCGCCAGCACGGGCAGCCTCAATACTTGCGTTGAGAGCAAATAGATTGATTTGTTGGGCAAGACCTGCTACTACTTTATCAATCTTATCCAAATCTTTGCTACTTTCAAGAAGATTAGAGAAAACATTATTCGTTGTATCTGCTGATTTTAAAGCTGATAAAGAAGACTTTGTTGAGTTAGCAGAGCTAGCAGAAATTTTCTTAATTCCTGATTTTAATTTTTCGAGAGAACTACCCATTGCAACTACATTATGACTTAATTGTTTTGAAGCGTTTGATGCCT
>JANMOF010000004.1:0-3204 GCA_031368925.1 Leptospiraceae bacterium | reverse complement strand
TGCCTGGACAGCCCCGGAGGGAGCAGTCAATAATTCTACAAAGTATTCTATTTATGAATCAACAACTCCAATCGTTGGCGAAACAAATTCAACACTGATTGAAAAAGCAAAGAAAATCGGCACAGTAGTCCATCCAGATGTTTCTTTTCTTCATCCAAATCTAGATAGAAAAAATCCCGTTTTTTATGCAGTGACGACTAAAATAGGGGAAGGGGAAGAAAATTTAATTCTCAAAGAAGGACAGTCCTTTATCAAAATAGAGCCGGGCACAAAGAAGAAAAAAAAGAAAAAGAAAAAAAAAGAAGAGATAACAACTCCTGAAGAAAAACCCTCTCCGATACCGGCTGCGAAACCAGTAGTGGAAGAAGCAAATCCTGACTTTGATACAATCATGTCACAGTATTATAAAAAGGATAAATTTACCGAAGCAATGGTCAAATTCAAATCGTTAGCCGATAGGGTTTCAAGTAATTCACTTAGGGGCAAATCACTATTTTTCGCAGCCCTTTGTCATTATAATTTAAGAGATTATAGTTCTGCTTTAAAAATACTATTAAGTGAAGACGTGCAAATGAACTATGATAAAGAGCGCGTGGATTTTTATGTAAAAAGATGTTTGGAAAATCGGGGAAATAAATGAGTAGATTAATTTTTGTAATAATTGGATTTTTATTTGTCGCAGGGGGAGTATTGACTGGTGTACATTTTATGGTCAGTCGTGCAGAAGAAAAGACCTTTGAGAATAACGCTTATCCGTTCGAAGAAAGATTAAAGATTGCAGAAGAACTTTTAAGTCAATCGAGTAAAAAAAGTTCACAGAAAGCCTTGCTATTATTTACAGAGCTTTCCTCAAAATCAATCCCTGAGCCTTTGAAATTTAGAGTGACCTTTGGTCATGCCGGGGCTTTACAAAAAAATAAAGACAGGCTTAGAGCCTTAGACATTTACAAAGAACTAAACCAGACTCCAAATCTTTCAAAAGAAGATAGGGAAAATCTTAGTTATGCGCTAGGTAATTTATTACTATTACTGAACCAGGAAGAAGAAGGTAAGATCCACTTAAACTCAGTTCTTCAAACAAGTAGGGACAATAAGCTTAGATCAAAATCTCTTCTCGCAATTGCAGACTATTATATGAGAAAGTCAAAATTTGAAAACGCAAGTAAGAATTACTTTCTAGCAGTTCAGGAATATCCGAATAATGTGCAAGCACGAATTGGCTGGACAAGAGCACTTCGAAAACTTGGAAAAGATTTTGCGTCATACGATATATTTGAAAACTACTCAGAAGAAATTTCTACTATAGAAAAAGAAGAGCCAAAACCGGTAGTAAACTCAGAGGATAAATCTGTCGGATTCGATAGAGCCAAAACATTATACAATAAAAATCAATTCGACAAAGCACTAAAAGCATTTGCCCGGCTTCTAAAGCATACCCCGGCAGGAAAACAAAGAGAGAAGATTTTATATTATATGGGTGAGTCCAACTTAAAATTAGGACGTTATGCGCAAGCCATTCAACTCGCTGATGAAGTTCTTGTTAATGAACCCAGTTTACTAGATCACTATGCGCTTTTCACAAAAGGTATGGCACTTTTCTCCACAAAAAAATACGATAGGGCAGCAGCAGTTTTTAATGCGATAGTCGACAAATATGAACCAAATACTGTAACCGAGCGAGCAAAGAAATATTCCAAAGAATGCATTCAACTTTTAAAGGAAGAAGCAAATTATCCTGCAAAAGAAGAGAAGAAAACGGGAGAAGTAGATGACAGCAATAACTCGGAAGACTCTGATGTAGAAGATGATGCGACCAATTAAATTTTGTTAAAAAAATACTTTGCTTAAGAAATTAATATTGAAAAATTTACTTTTCTATGTGTTCTTAGAATAATGTATCTACGGGTTTTAAGACTAATAGTATTTTCCCTCTTATTTCTTAACTCTTGTAATTTTTTACATTTTGATTTTTCTAATCACTCTCTCCAGGCAGAAAAGGGAATTCTAGATCTAAGGACTTGGGATTTTGAAAAAAACGGTCCTGTAAAATTAGATGGAGAATGGGAGTTCTATTGGGAGAAACTCTACTCACTAGAAGATATAACAAATATTTTTTTGAACAAAACCTATTTTAAAATTCCGCATACCTGGAATGATAAACTTGTTGATGAACATACCCTAGAAGGTGATGGGTATGCAACATTTCGTCTACGAATTTTACTACCTGAAAATAGTCCTGCACTTGCTATTAGATCACAGCAACAAGCAACCGCATTTCAAATCTTTGTAAACGGCAATTCGACGTTAGGCTCAGGAAAAGTAGGTCGATCAGAATCAGAATCTATAGCTCATACTGTTCCGGCAATTGGTTATGTCCCAGATTTCAAAATGCAAGAAATGGAAATTGTTATGCAAATTTCCAATTATCACCATCGCAAAGGTGGTGTATGGCATAGTTTATTCCTGGGAAGCTACCAACAAATAAATCAAATCGAAAAGAGTGCTAGAGAAACCGATTCATTTTTAGCAGGACTTTTACTTTTTATTTTTGTCTACCATCTTGGTTTTTATCAATTGAGAAAAAATGACAAGTCTTCCATTCTATTTTCTTTTTTCTTCTTATTATTATTTCTAAGAATTATTACCACCGGTGAAAAGCTAATAACGAATTACCCCTTTTTTGATAAATTTGAAGTGTATGTTCGTGTTGAATACCTTGTTTTTTTCTGGTCTCCTGCATTGGCGATTCAATTTTTGCATTACTTATTTCCAAAAGAAATTCATAGACTGTTTTTCTTATCTTATTATGTCGTTGGTATTCTTTCTAGTTTTAGTCTATTCTTTAAGCCAAAATACTTTACTTTTGCTTTTCCAATTTTACAGCCTTTGCTAATCATTGCATTAATTCTAGTTCCTTATTTTATAATTAGAGCTGTCTTGAATAAAAGAGATTATGCAGTTTCAATCCTAGTGAGCACAATCGCGATTATTCTCACAAATGTACATGATCTTCTTGCAATTAATGAAGTCATTCATACGAATATGTTTCTAATTCCCTATGGAATTGTGATAATGGCGCTTACTCAGTCTTATACCCTACTCCTAAAATTTTCCGCCGCGTTTAAAAGAATAGAGCAACTTTCTGGAGACCTAAAGAGAACTATTTTTGCTTATGCCAGGTTCGTACCTTATGAATTAATTCTA
>JANMOF010000597.1:0-19596 GCA_031368925.1 Leptospiraceae bacterium | reverse complement strand
GGGGGGGAAAAATTTAGAGACCTACCTGAGTTCTATGCAAAGAATAAAGTGGAAGTAATTTCGAGTCTTCCTTATTTTCAAAAACGAAGAACAGACGCGCAAAGAGGAGAAGGGGTTTTTGAAAAATCTCTCGAAGCAATTAAGCGACTCAATAAAATTGGATACGGTCAGGAGAATACAGGTCTTATCCTCAACCTAGTATACAACCCGGCAGGATCTTTCTTGCCCGGAGATCAAAAAGACTTAGAAAATCAATTTAGAAAAGAGCTAGATAAACTCGGGGTATTTTTTAATTCTCTTTATACAATTACCAATATGCCAATCAGCCGATTCTTAGATTATTTATTAGAAACAGGTAATCTAGATGATTATTTAGAGAAGCTTGTAAATTCATTTAATCCTCAAGCGGCTAATGGCGTGATGTGTAAAAATACCTTGAGTGTTGATTGGGAGGGAAGGCTTTTTGATTGTGATTTTAACCAGATGCTTGATATGCAAATAGAAGGGATTGTTAGAACAATTCGAGATTTTTCAAAAGAACTACTTGAGAATCGAAAAATCCAAACAGCACCTCACTGCTTTGGTTGCACGGCAGGTGCTGGTTCGAGTTGCGGTGGGGCTGTTGCTTGAATCTAAATCAAATTTATTTTAGGAAGCCTCTAAAAATTCGGATAATGCTTTCTCTAATTTCTATTTTTTTTATCATATCAATTGTATGTTTGATTAGTTGTATTCAAATTCCTGAGTCACAACATAAACACAAAAGAGATAAGCGGACAAAAGAATATCTTCTCCGAAATTCACTTTGCTATATTCCGATGAGCAAAGTATACCCGTCTATGGCGTCTGTTAAATTTGTGAATAGTATCTATTCTGCTTATTCTATTGGCTATTCTTCCACTGAAGGAGTGAAAATACATCCAAACCTAGCCTTTTCGTTTGATAGATCCCAGACATGGAAATACTTTAAGGTACAGGATAATCTTCTTTTGGCGACAATTTGGAATGGATCTATTTATTATGCATTGAGCTTAAAATTTCTGTGGCTAACGGAAGATGCCGGAGCTACTTGGCAAAAATTAAATTCTCCCATTCAAAGCCTAACTGATAACACACTAATTAAATTTTTTCAGGCGAGTGATCTGAATTCTATTCATATAATCGTAAGGTCGATCAATAATTCTTTTATTGTTTATTCTTCCCGTGATAAAGGTAAAACTTGGAATCAAAATTCGATTTCAGGAGATACAATCTTGCATTATAAATCTGAAAAAAACGGGTTACAAAGGATATTAGCATTTCAAAAAAATAATGCGTCGAGTGCAAAACTTTACATTAGTACGAATGGAGGAGTGAGTTGGGAAATGAGGTATCAATTTTCTACTGGAGCAGGCGCAAATTTTAGACCAGAATATTTTTGGTTTCTGAATGATTCAATAGGATTTGCGTCCGGAGGCACGAGTATATTTAAAACAACAGATGGAGGATTTGCATGGACAGAATATCCGCAGTCGTATCCAAGTAATTTTACATCGGTTGTTTATTACGATGGGACTTTAACCTATAGTTCTAAGCGCTCATTGCGGGAAACTTATGATTATTCCCCTAGATTTAGCGGATTATTTTCAAGCTCTTCAGACAATGGGCAAACGTGGAGCTACTGGGATACTGCATTTTATAATTTGCAGGAAATCTATTCCGCATCCGAGATTGTAGGGATTTCTTATAGTAGCTACTATGGTTCTACGTTTGAATCTTTTTCTATTACGGGGTTAAAACAGAACAGCCCCGTATTTCAGTATGATAAAATAGCAACTCTCTGGGAGTCCGACTGGGGTATATGTTGGATGAGTCTAATGCTTGTTCCCAATCCACCGAAGCAATCAGAATAGAAAGCAAGATATAGCTGTCTTTCTGGCTTTGGCTAGTTAACCGTTAAAAGGCAATGAGTGCAGAATACAAAACCAAATTACTGATTTGTATTCTTTTTTATTTTTACGATCTAGTGTTTATTTTCAAACTCGATTAGAAATTCTATCAATGCATCCACACCAGTTTGCGGCATAGCATTGTAAATCGAAGCTCTAAATCCGCCAACATCCCTGTGACCGGGTAGTCCGTGTAAGCCTCTCTTTTCGCTAGAGAACGTAAATTCTTTTTCTAAGGATTTATCCTTTAAGTGAAATACAACATTCATAGAAGAACGATGGTCTCCCTTTACGGGACATGAGTATAATCGTGATTTGTCGAGAAAGCTATATAGGGTTCTCGCTTTATTTTCATTTATATCTTCGAGCGCTTCGATTCCACCCATTTGTTTGCACCAATCGAATACTAATTTTGCAATGTAGATAGAGTAAGTAGGAGGAGTATTATAGATAGATTTATTTTTTGCCATTGTGGAGTAATTTAGTAATACCGGCATAGGATCCTTAGCCCCTTCGATCAAATCATTTCTTGCGATTACTATCGTTAAGCCGGAAGGACCAATGTTCTTTTGTGCTCCAGCAAAGATGACGCCAAAGTCATTCACATTGATTTTCCGAGAAAGTAAATCACTCGTCATGTCGGCAACTAAGGGAACTTTTTTTATCTTGGGTAATATTTTATAACGAGTTCCGTAAATTGTGTTATTAGATGTAATGTGGAGATACTTAGCGTTTGCGCTAATATTTGCATCAGTCAGGTTAGGCACGAGAGTATAATTATTTGGTTTGTCGTCGTAAATAATATTTGTATGAAAGCCTAACTTTTTAGCTTCTTGCTCTGCTTTATTTGCCCAAACTCCTGTGATAGAAAAATCTGCAGTTTCTCCTTTGCGAAGTAAGTTCAAAGGCACTGCTGAAAACTGAAGAGTTGCCCCACCGGGATAAAAAATAACAGAATAGTTTTCTGGAATTGATAGTAATTCGCGCAAAGTTCGCTCGGCACTATTAAGTATTTCATCAAAATGATGACCACGGTGACTCATTTCCATGATGGACATTCCTGTTCCCATGTAGTCTAGGAATTCTTTCTGAGCTAATTCCATCACCGAGGTAGGAAGCATTGCCGGACCTGCATTAAAATTGTATACTTTCACTTTTGTAGGGTTCATATATATAGTTTTTTTTATCTACCTTTGAAATCAAATAAATATTTCCTTCAAAATCAATCTTTTACTTTTCAAATCCGACATTTTAAGTAGGGATTTTTATAGGTTTTGTTATTGCCTTAGCCCTTACTTTTCTAGGAAGTGTTAATTTATGAATTCAGTTGTGAAATTATTTTTGTCCTTAGTTTTCCTTTCGTTATTGCCTGTTTTTGCCCAAGATAAGGCAAAGCTTGGTGAAGTAGAAATTCGTGATTCGGAAAGAATCCGTTTTACCAATCGCTCTAATGCCCGCGCTGCGGAAAATATAAAAAGGCAAAATGACTCAATCGGTAGAAAACTTTCCGAGATGATTGAAGTTGAACCTACGCAGATTCATGATTACAAAGGCGTATCGGTTCGCCGTGTTTTAGCAGATAAGAATGGAATGTTTGGAGGAGATATTATCTCGCTAGATTCCGATTCTAATTTTGGTCACATCAACTCGGTTTATAGAATTCTTGCTTCTTATATTTCAAATTCTTTTGGTTACGCTGATGAAAAAGCGGACATCATTGCTCTTTACGTTCTTTACTACAATGCAATGCATAGAAATGAAAAAAGTTATTTCAAAACAAAATACGCTCCTAGTTTACTCGATACATTAAAAGTAAATAGCACAGGAATTGGAAAAACATACAGAGAATGGCCTGGAAGAACGCAGATTGTCATTCCACTCGAAACAAATATTCTCAAAGAGAACGAAATCGATGTTACCCTCGATGAACTTGGAAATGAAGTAAATAAAATCATTGAAGAGAAAAAAAATGGACCGGAAGAAAAAAAGAAATTCGCTGAAGTCGTAAAAGAAAAAATCATCGAAGAGAAAAAACTAATCGAGGAAAAAAAAGAAGAGCTGAGAGTTAAGGAAGAAAAGATTGCACTAAAAGATGTAGAGGCAAAAAATCCACCGGAAATTAAAAAGGAAGTTATCCAGCCTAAAAAAGAAATTGTAGAAGTAAAAAAAGTTGAGCCAAGACCAGAGCCTCCAAGAGAAGTTGTAAAAACCAATCCAGTTGAGCCAGTAAAGACAGAGCCACAAAAGATAGTTCCAAAAGAAACTACAGTGGTTAAGAATGATAAGCCGACAGAAAAAGCTCCAGAGATTAAACGCGAGCCAACGATTGAAGCAAAGAAATTAGAAAAAGAAGTCAGCGTATTAAAGCAGGAATTAGCAAAGAAAATTGAAGTTGAAAATAAAAAGAAAGAGTTTTCGCCTAACGTCATTGATGGAAAAATTGTATTCTTGAAAGTCGTGAAATACGATACCTCAGAAGGACATTTTAATAGCGAGATTCACTTGATTGATCCTGAAAAAGATGACGCAGTTCTAAAAAGTGATTTCAATAAAATTTGCAGTCGTCAGTTTAAAGAATTTGGCGGCAACATAGTAGTCGTCGGATTTAAAGATGGACACAAAGACGAGCACCAACTTTTCCTCATTAACAAAAAAGATTTGAAAGAAGTTGGCAAGTCTACTTCTAACATATTTTCTAGAACAGTAATCGAAATCATTGGCGAAGAGTTGTATGCCTTTGAATTCGAAAAGGGTGGCTACTATATTTCTAAATTCGACAAGGCTCTACGCCGTCTTATGCGCTCTGACAAAGAAATTAATCCAGACTCTAATCTCACTTTCTACGGAAAAAAAATCTACGTAACCGGCAAAGCCGAAACTGGCAATGCAGTTGATATTCGTATTTTTAATAAGGACGATTTAAAATTTATAACCAAGATTCAACCTTAAACATTGGTTATGGAATTTTAGATAAGTATGAAAAACTAGCATCCTGTCTTATCTGGAATGAAAAGGATTGGGAGTTTCACCAGAAATTTCCAATCGGCAAAAATATTCTAAGAGATGGAGTCTGGATGCTTTGATTTCAATTTGCAGAAGAATTTTTTAAAATCATTAGTGAATATATAAACAGAAACTTTTCATGATAAAGTTTAAATTTCTAATCCTCATCTTATTCTTACATTGCCATACCTATCGTTATTATTTTCATAATCCAAAACCATTGGTTGAGAATAATACGAATTTGGCGAACGCACAGCAAAAGAAAGTTGGTTTGGTTGGTTTTTATAAATATATTTATTTTCCGGACGATTTTATCTACCAGGAAGCTGAATTGGATTTTATTCGGATGTTTTATAAAAATAATCCAAAAGTTTTTACGGCTGACTTGGTAAGGGAAAATACCTCATTCGATTCAACCTATGAGGTTCGATTTTCGGAGGAAAGTGAAAAGAAAAGTATACGAATTGGTAAGGATTATAAGGACTTTAAAGAGTCAGGCATTGATGAAACGGTTTCGGAAAAGCAAATTCGAGAGTTTGTTCTAAAATTTCTTACCAATACAAATCGAAGTGCTCAAACAGAAATTGCGGATTTGATTAAAATTAAAAATAAAGAAATAAAATTCATCAAACGAGATATTGATTACTACGTCGTTGGAATCTATAATCCTTCTATTTCCGAAAGCACGTATTTAGGCTTATTTGCAAGAACTATTACTTCCTTCTTAAGTGTTCCTACTTTTCTTACAATTCCCTTTTTTGATAGAGAGTCTATGACTTCAAAATTCTATATCTATGATAATAAACTAAATTTAAAAAAGGAATTTATATACGAAGATTCTTACTGGAGCATGAATGCTTGGTGGGTTAACAATTTGCATAATAAAAATAAGATGATTCATACTGATTTAAGATCTACAATCTTGACTACCTATCCGGCACAATTTCATCTAGATAAAGATAATGCCTTGTTTTCAAAAGACTTGGAGATTTTTCTAAATGCGCAAAATTAATATTACCCTTTTTTTTCTTTTAGCTTTCATGCAATGCCGTTACCATTTTTTGCCAGATAGGATTGAAATGGCTACAGCTAATGAAAGGATTCAAAGTAAAAAAATTGCTCTCATCGGATTTTGTGGGGTGATGGATTCTACAATTCTAGCGAAAGTAGAAAAAGATAGGAACTTATACCAACTATTATAGAAAGAAAATAAAGATTTGCATAGCGATGCTATCCCGAAAAGAAATAAATTGACAGATTACGAGAAGCAATTTGATTTTAATTTCTTTGATACAAGTTATCTTACGATTTGCGCGAATGACTTTAAAGAAAAATTAGCATTCGGAAAACCATTCACTCAATTCAAAGAGAAAGGTATTTCTAATAACGTTCCTGCGGATAAAGTTAAATCTTTTGTAATTAATTACTTAGAAGAAGTTAGGATCGGAGGACAAAACGATATTTTAGAACTAGTTAGTATTAAAGATAAAAATTTACAATTCAAAGAAAGAGAAGTGGATTATTACGTGATTGGAATCCTTAAACCGAATGTTCTTGAGTCAGCATCAATAGGCACAATATTCAATATTTGGTTAAGTGTTAGCAGTTTACTTGTTATACCTTTTTTTAGAACAGAATCAGCTTCTTCAAAATTTCTGGTATATGATGCTAAATTAAATTTAGTAAAAAAATTTGAATATAGAACCGAATATACAATTGCTGTATCTTCCTGGTTTTCCTTCCTCCCATCTTCGGAGAGTCAACCAATTTCAGAATATAGCCATGCTATTCGTAGAGAAAAATACTACCCACAAGTCTATGGACAAAATGATATAGCTACCTTTTCCAAAGATTTTAAAGAATATATAATGCAAGCGGAGGATAATAAATGAATAGATACTTTCTCTTTCTTTGTAGTATATTGTTGAGCCTAACAAACAATTGCCTCGTCATCGCAAGCTTCGATCCTAAAATAAAAGAGGTGGAGTTTAAGCAAGAGGGGATAGGTTCTAAAACAATTGTTGTTTCTTTGACGCAAAAAAATACTGCTAATCGGCATTCTAGAGGCATGCTATCAATTTCTTCTCAAACTGGGGATACGTTATTGAAAGCTTGCAAAGAATCTTCTCTTTTTAAAGAAGTTTTTTCGGGAAATGAAAGTGCTGATTTGAAACTCCATGTCGAATCAGAATTAAATTTTGGGTTAATACCAACTTTACTTTTTCTTTCGGCGGTAACTCTTACGATAATTCCGAATTATGAAACACATGACAGAAAGATCATTTATTCCTTTTTCGATGATAAGGGTAAGCTATTAAAATCTTATAGAAGAAGGGCTCACGATATACAATTATTTCATATTCTTTTCTTACCTTTTATGTTTTTCAGATATAACGTAACTGGAAATCATGCAATTTTAGAAGACATCACAAAATCAGTATTAGACGAAGCTAATAGAGATGGTTTATTTAAGTAAGGACTCCCAAAAAAAATAAATGACATCCCAGTCATAATCTCCAGTCTAATATCCATGAACTCCATCCTACGACTGCTACAAAAATATCGTTTTCCTATTTTAGTTTTAATTGTATTCTTTTTCGCATTTACATCTGCTTTTATGCTAAGGGCAAGCCTGGTTACTTTTTTCACAGAGGTAAATCCTGTTTATTATAACTTGCGAAGCGTGGCTAATCAAAATTTACCGAGAGAGTCGAATGCTTCAGGTGATAGTGCGCAATCGCAAATTTCGCTAGATCAAATAGATTCTCTAGTAGAAGGAAATCTGATTCGTGGTGTGAATGCTAAAGATCGTATCGGTGGATGTTTGGGTGGAGACTGTCCTCCTGAGAGAGAGAAACCAATTGAACTCAGTGCAGAAATCTCTTCCCTGTCAGTAACTGGAACTGTGAGCGGCAACCAATCATTTGCCCGTGTAGTCTTAAAAGCAAAAGACAAAGAAGAAGCTGAAGAATATAGAGTAGGACAAAAGCTCGGTGATTTGAAAATTATTCGTATCGACGAGCATTCAATTACACTCGGGCGTGCTACTTCTTCTTTTAAAGTAGAAGTAGGAGAAACAATTCAAGATGCGATGAATAGACTACCTAAGTCAGATATACCGAATCCAAATGAACCTATAAAAGACGGAGCGGCTATTTCGCATAAACCCACAACTCTTTCTAGAACAGACGTGGATAGAATACTGAGTAATCCCGCAAAAATTTATGAAAATGCCAGGTTTGCACCGAATATCGAGAATGGTAAGATCAATGGAATGAAAATATTCCAAGTAGCCAAAGTCCATATTTTTTCGCAGCTTGGTGCAGAGAGTGGGGACATTATCAAACGCGTCAATGGAATGCCTCTTGGAGAAACAGAGAAGATGTTAGAGATATGGAGTGCAATCAAAGTAGCCCAAAGAATCCAAGTCGATCTCGATAGAAAAGGCGAGATTCATACTTATACGTTTTTAGTTAGAAATTAGATTTCTTGCCACCGAGCCACGGAGAGAATTCAAGAGAGTCATCGCGCAGAATATTGTTTGTTTTCGTGATTCAAGTTTCTCGTTATCTAATTACAATGCTTTATCTGTCTGATTTTTTCATTGGCTCTCTTTCACACGAAGCACATGAATAAAACTGCGCTTACTCCAAAAACCTCTGCGCCTTTGTGTCTCTGTGGCAAATCTTTTCCTTTTTTCGATGTTTCAGTTTTGTTTCTTCTTTTATTAAAAAGTAGATGACAGTTTGCGAATTGGTTTTAGGTTATCGTTATGAATTCTATTCTCATGAGGCTCCAAAAGAACAGCTTTTACATTCTAATTCCTGTTGTTCTATTTTGTTCTTATTCAGTAGCCTATTTAATTCGATCCATATTGGTAGCATTTCTCAATCCTGCTCAGAAAATGACTCTCCAAACGAATAGATCTGTCGGTATGCAAACACAGTCCGAAATTCCCAAAGCTGTAAACATTTATGAAGATATGGTCGAGGGTAATTTGATTCGTGGGAAAAAGGTTGTAGACCTTCCCGTTGACCCAAATGCAGCAGGCGGACCTGCACCTGTCCTTTCAGAAGAACTCCCGGGTGCAGATGAGACAGTTTTGACTGGAGCTCTCAGTGGGCATCCATCTTTTGCCCGTGCGACTTTTAAAGAGAAAGACAAAGAAGAAGCAGATGAATTTAAGCTAGGTGAAAAAATTGTAGGCTATAAATTAAAATCAATTGCTGACCATTATGCAATCATTGTCAAGAATGGGCTTACTCTCAAAATAGAAATCGGTCAAACTATTAAAGAAGCGAAAGCTGTCTATGATGAGATGATGAAAAATTCCAATAAGGCAATCAGTGAAAGCGGACCTGATCTTGTGTCTGCTGAAAAAAAGATGCTACCAATTTCGCGCACAGATTTTGAGAAATATATGAAGAATCCTGCCGACTTATATAAAGACGCAAGATTTGGTCCCAACTTAGTAAATGGTAAGATTGATGGTTACAAAGTATACCAGGTAGCCGTTACCCATATTTTTTACCAACTGGGAGCTCGAAGTGGTGATATTGTAAAACGGGTGAATGGAATGCCTTTAAATGACACAGAAAAAATGTTAGAAATTTGGGCAGCAATTAAGAATTCTCCAAAAGTTACAGTTGACTTAGAGCGAAAAGAAAAGATTATCACCTATGAATTCCTTATCAGAAATTAAAAAAATAAAAGTAAGTTTAGCTAGATGACAAAAAAAATAACCCTATTCCTCTCCTTGTTTGTATTCATACTCCACTCCCAGCTCTTTTCACAAGCTGCAGCACCGACGACTCCCGCTGACCCTGCAAAGGAAAGTGAGGAGGATAAAAAGCACAATGACACCGCAGGAAGACTGAGTAAAGAGAAAGACGGCAACGTCCTATTTACCGCTGATTGGCGAAATGCGGAGTTGAAAGACTTCTTAAAAGGCATGAGCGGAATTGTTAAGAAAAATATCCTCGTAGACGATTCAGTTAAAGGTCGCAAAATCACGATTATCTCCCAGAAGAAAGTAAATGTGAAAGATGCTTACTCGTTTATGAAATCTGTTTTAGAGTCACAAGGATTTGGACTTGTAGAAGAGAACGATATTATCAAAGTAGTTCGAACCAAAGACGCGCTTGCAAAATCAGGAATCGTTCGAATTGGACGCGAGCCTATTAGTGAGGACGAGCTAAAGTCAAATAAAATCATAACACAGGTAGTTCCAATTTATCAAGCTAACGCGGGAGAGTTAGAGCCACTTTTAAAACGAGTAACGTCACCGGATACAGACATCATAGTCTATCGTTTGACGAATACACTTGTGTTATCTGGGTCGTCTAGCGACATTAGTAAACTATTAAAATTAATCGAGAGACTTGATCAAAGAAATGACGGACCGGGTGCGGTTGCATCAGCAGGGGATATTCATATTTATACCCTCGAATACAACGAGGCAGAAAAGTTAGCCGCTGTTCTTACGAAACTTGATAATCCAGTTGTGGAAATGAAAATTGTAGATCCAAGTAAGCCGGCTACTGCGACTAAAGGTGAGAAAATTAAAGCAGTCGCACATAAAGATTCTAACTCTGTCATCGTCACTGCAACCAAAGAAGAGTGGAATGAGATTCAACGAATTGTAAAAATTCTAGACTTACCAAGAAAACAAATTTTACTCGAAGTGCTCATCGTGGAACTAACGTCTAATGATCTAAATGATTTCGGTATTGACTGGAGATTTAGACAAACTGCATTCGGACAGTTTAACTCAGGGTTAGGTGCACAAAGTGGTATCTTAAGTAAAGATGGAAAATTAAATCCAAACGCGAATACACTGACTGGTTTTTCTCTCGGATTTTTAAAGCCGGGTAGTCCTCAGATCATAGGTATATTAAATGCGAATGCTACGAATGAGAATTTTAACGTATTATCCGCTCCACAGATTTTGACAGTTGATAACCAGGAAGCAGAGATTAACGTAGGTCAGGACGTTCCTGTTAGAACACAAAGTAGAAATGCCGGCGGCGGCGGATCACAAGCAGTAACCGTTGACAACTTTGAATACCGTCCGACTGGGATCAAATTGAAATTTACCCCGCATATAAATAAAAACGATAAGATTACTTTGGAACTTTACCAGGAAGTAAAGAACATCGCAGGTCTCCCTGAACAAGGGGGAAATCCGATTTTTAACAAGCGTGATATTAAGACTACAATCACTGTTGATAATACGCAGACTATTGTAATCGGGGGATTGATTTCCAACGACAAACAAAAACGACTTACTAAAATTCCAGTGCTCGGCGATATTCCAATTCTAGGAAACTTTTTTCGTCGCGTTACTTCAAAAATCAATAGAACAAACTTGATGGTTTTTTTGACTCCGCATATTTTGGACAATAGAGCAAAAGCAGATCGTATGACGATTGAGAAACGTATGGAACAAGAGAAGAACGAAGAGGAAAGAGAAAAGAAACTGCGATGAGAAAAAGCCTTGGTGAAATCTTAATAAATAATGGAAGCATTACTGAAAAAGAGTTAAATGAATCCTTAAAGACGCAGCAAAAAAATCAACTTCCTCTCGGTCAAATCATTCAGAAAAAAGGATTTGCGGGGGAAGTCGATATTATGCGCGCTCTCGCCGAGCTCCATAACTTAGACTTTATTGAAAAGATTGAATTTTCCGGTTACGAAGAAATTTACCATACCATTCCTTATAAGCTAATCCAAAAAAGTAAAATCGTTCCTTTTCATTATGCAGATAAGACAGTAACTATTGCAGTCTGTAACCCATCTGATCTGCATCCAATGGATGAAATTAAATTTTTCCTAAAAGGACAGAGCGTCAAATTCGTATTAACTCCTGAGCCTGAGATACTTCGTATTATCCACGCTCATTTCGATAAGACCGCATCCGATGCAAAGGATATGATGGAGGAGATGGTTGATGGAGAGCTAAGTGAATTTAGCGATCTAGATTCCGATGCACTTGATTTAACAAATGAAGCTCCTATCATTAAGATGGTTAACGTCATTTTGTCGCAGGCTGTTACCGAGAGAGCTTCTGATATTCATATTGAGTCTTATGAAAAAACAGTGACCGTGCGTTACCGTGTGGATGGAATTTTACATAAAGTATTGTCTCCGCCCAAGTCGTATCAAGCAGGGATTATTTCTCGTATTAAGATCATGTCTAACTTGAACATCGCAGAGAATCGTCTTCCGCAAGATGGTCGTATTAAATTAAAACTCACAGGTAAAGACATTGACATTCGAGTGTCTACGATTCCCTGTCAGTATGGGGAAAGAGTTGTTATGCGACTTTTAAATAAAACAGATCAGAAGTATTCTATCAACACGATGGGATTTTCTGGAGAGCTACTAGAAAGATATAAAAAATTAATTTATCATCCGCATGGAATTATACTTGTTACAGGACCGACTGGTTCTGGCAAATCTACGACGCTTTATTCTTCTCTTTCTGAATTAAATACCCCGGAGAGAAATATTATTACCTGCGAAGATCCAGTTGAGTATCAATTCGATGGAATCTCACAAATGCAGATGCAAGATAAGATTGGACTTACATTTGCAACGGGGCTAAGGGCTATACTCCGTCAGGATCCGGATGTGGTAATGGTGGGAGAGGTGCGAGATGAGGAAACTGCGCGTATAGCTATACAGGCATCTCTTACAGGTCACTTGGTGTTTTCTACCCTTCATACGAATGATGCTGCGAGTGCTGTGACTAGGCTTAGTGATATGGGAATCGAGTCCTATTTGATTACATCAACTGTTCTAGGGTTCGTTGCACAGCGGCTAGTGCGCGTTAATTGCAAAACTTGCACGAAGCCTTATACTCCTTCTGATAAAGAACTTGATTCTGTTGGCGTTGCTCGCGATCGACTAATCAACGGACAATTGAGACGTGGAGAAGGTTGTCCCGCTTGCATGGGAACTGGTTACAAAGGTCGTATGGGAATTTATGAACTCATGGTTATGAACAATGATATCAAGGCTGTAATTCTAAAAGGCGGAGATGCAACGGCTATCAATGATATTGCGCTCACTACCGGAATGATTCCACTTAGAGATTACGGCATACAAAAAGTAATCGAAGGTTTTACAACTCTAGATGAAATTCTAAGAGTTTGTTAGGAGTATTAATCTATGGCTCTTTTTACTTACGTAGCATTTAACAAAACAGGAAAAGAAGTAAAAGACATTATCGAGGCAAATAATCTTCAGGGTGCGCGTAATAAGCTGAAGGCGAAAGGACTTTATGTTCGTGTAATTAAAGAAGATGTCGAAAAAAAAGAGCGAGAGCTTTTTCCATTCCTCGCAAAATTCTTATACCGAATTCCCAGAAAAGAAGTAGGGTTATTCGTTCGTCAGTTAGGAACTCTTCTCGGTGCAGGGATTCCGCTTGATAGATCGCTCAACAATATCAGCGAACAAATAGAAAATCGAAATTTTAAAAAAGTAATCATGGATATTAGGGCAGGTATTACGGAAGGACAATCTCTTTCACAGGCTATGGCTCGTTATCCGGAAGTATTTCCCGATCAGTATTCTTCATTGATTTCTGTCGGCGAGAAAACCGGTGAGTATGAAAATACATTGATTCGTCTTGCTGATTTGGAAGAAGCATCCAATGATTTGAAGGCGCGTGTGCAGGTAGCAATGATTTACCCCTTGATTATGGGGATGGTATCTTTGTTCGTTGCCATATTTCTTTTGGTTGTAGTGATTCCTCAAATTCAAGAATTGTTTTCCCAGTTTGAAGCGGAGCTACCACTCATTACCCGCATCGTCATTGGGATTTCAAATGCTATTATAAATTTCTGGTGGGCAATGATAGGAACTGTATTCGGCGGGTATTATTTAATCAATAGATGGAAAACCTCTGAACAAGGAAAAAAGAAATGGGACAAGAATTTTTTGAAAGTTCCCATCTTTGGAACTTTGACTAAAAAAGTTTTAATCAGTACATTTGCTAGAAATCTTTCCGTGCTGCTCATTAATCGTGTTCCACTCATTGTATCTCTTTCCATCGTTTTAAAAATTGTTGGGAATCATATTTTTCAGGTTGAAATTCAAAATGCAATTGATAGAATCAAAGAAGGCGGAAAGCTTTCAGATTCTTTACAGGGCTCTGTGATTTTAACTCCGATGGTAATCGGGATGATTTCAGCGGGAGAGGCGTCGGATACGGTTCCCAAAATGATGGACAAGCTAGCAGATATTTTCGATAAAGAGGTGGATAATGCCATTAAGTCGATGACACAAAGTTTGGAGCCTATTATGATTATCGTGATGGGTGCTCTAATTTTTACAATCATGGCGGCGATTATGACACCAATGTATAAACTTACACAAGAAATTCAAAATTTATAAAGAGGACACTATGAAACTAAATCGATTTTCAAAACTAAACAAAAAACTAAAACGCGGGATGACACTCGTTGAACTTTCAGTCGTGGTATTAATTCTAGGTGCAATCATCGCACTCGTTGCCTTTAGCATTGATCCAGGAAAAATGAAAGATGATACTGCGGCTTTAAAGCTCAAGAAAGATTCGCAAGAATTACAAATTGCTCTTGAGCAATACGCAGACCGATATGGAAAGATGCCGACAGAAGAGCAAGGTGTAATGGCACTTGTTGAAAAACCAACTAGTGGTGATGTTCCTGAAAACTACAAACCAATCTTGAACAAAAAAAGTGCAGTCCTTGATCCATGGCAAACTCCTTATCAACTCAAAGTTGACAACGGAGGGGATTACGGCATTTACACTCTCGGTAAAGATAAAAAAGAAGGCGGCGAAGGTAAGAACGCAGACTTTAATATCATGAAAGAAGACGAATATCCAAAGGAATTCCAAAAAGGCGGTAAATAAATAGAACTACACTGCATAGCCCTTGCAGGCTATGCAGGAAGGTATTACGCCCCGTTGGGGCTAAAGAGCTATAGCCCCGAGCGGGGCGCAATACAAATTCCGGCATGGGTGTCTTTTCCATGCCGCCAATAAGTTTAGATGAAGTTTAAGAAAGAATAAGATTTAAAATAATAAGAATCTAATTTATATGAGTCTTGTATTTATGATATTCTTCGTAATAGCAATATTAGCCTCTGTATTTAGTAAACTTCCCTACGTATTGCAAGTTAAATCAAAAAACGCTTTTTGATTCTGCCCATCCATATTAATAGATAGCCGATTCCTACATATTCTAGAAAGCGAATTCCTATCATTCCGAAGATATTAATTCTACGTCCCTTTTGTTCTCCGTCTTTAAAGCATTGAAAATTCTGTGTAAACTCCGTGCTTCCGGGTTTACGATGTGTTACCCTTACTTCTCGATGAAGCTTTTCATTTGACTCACAAAATACATACTGAAATGGTAAATTCAAAATATAATTTCCAGGTTGATCGAGAGCCATTCCCATCAGGGCAAAAAATCCAATCGCCATCCCCTTGTATATTGGATGCTCATCCATCGGGGCATAATACCGAATAAACACGAAATACCCTACGATTAGAAATAGGATACTCGCAAATCCTTCGATTGAAGAAATAGCAACGGTAAATAAGATGAAACCTCCAATTACGCAAACGATAGCCGCTATGAATAAAATTAAATATGCCCAGGAGGGTAGGTCGAAACGTGATTTTCTTTTACAGGGGGTAAATGCTGGATTGCCGCAGTTGGTGCAGTTTTGGATAGAGCTATCGTTTTCTTTTCCGCAATGAGTGCATTGTTTTGTCATGGGGGTTGTTTAATGTAAAAATTTATCTCCATTGAAATGAATCATATGGTCTGGATGCTCCATAATCCATATTTCTGTATCCCAAGAAATGCTACTCATATGCTTTTTAAATTCAGAAAAATCGGGAAATGCAGAAACATAAATTTTTGTTGATTTACAATTTTTGAAGATTGGGATAAGTTCATTTACCCGCTTAGGAGTCATTGGTCCGTGGGAAGTAACTGCTTCGATTAGGAATAATTTATCTTTTACGGAATCATATAAAATGACGTCAGGTAATTTATCATGATCGTTAATCGAAATATTCATAGATTCTAGCTTTTCTTTTTCGATGATTAGATTCTTCTTTGCTGTATCACCTAAATATAAAAGAATTCCTCCAGGAACAAATTTAGAACCAAACTTTTCTATAATAGCAGCTTGCACAATATTATGCTTACCCGGTGATAGGTTTACGATTTTTCCATCTAGTAATTGAACAGGAACCATATTGATAGACTTTCTTCTTTCATAGGTATCGAGTAACGCGCCCTTTAGGCTAATAAATTTCTTTACTTCTTTTTTCCAAGCCTCAGTTCCATAAGAACGAATTGCTTTTAATGCTACTTCTGAAATAGCATAATGAGCTTTGGGACTATTTGTTGGTAAATTAGGATTATCCGGATTATAATCAGCAATGCTTGCTTGAACGAATTGATGCAATACTTGTCGTCGAACTGTTTCTCTTGTATTAGGAGCATATGTTTTCTCATAATTTAAAGAAAAAAAATCCATGATTCCTTTTGTAACACTCATGCTAGTTCTAGAAGCATTTTTCCAAGATGTTTTTTTCGTTATACCGCATAGTGCTAATAGAGTTAGAGCGGACATTTCGTTTTGTTGAGAACTCGGAAGACCCAATGATTCTAAAATATCTTATGCTTCTTTTATTTTATCCATTGACTACTTTTAATCCTTTATGAATTTCAAAAAAGTCAATATCAATAACTAAATCACTTAGTGGTTTTCCTGCTTGTATTCTTTGTTGAACATTTGAACCAATGTATTTTATCAAATCTAAATCAGGCAAAGGGAGAAGTCGTAGTTCAGTAGCGCTAACTTGTGTGTTACCGCTAAATATTCTAAAGTAAGAATCAATCAAGGGAGAATTTAAAAGATAAGAAAGACCATATAACTCTTCTAGAGATAAGTCACCTTTGGGTCTATAGATGTAATTCAAATGATTTTCAATTCCAATTTTTGAATAGGCAAATTGGTTATTTTGTAAAGGAGCGGCTACTATTCGTTTGTCTTCTTCCTTAGCACTAAAACGTCTGAGTAATACATAATTTTTATTATCCAATAATAATTGCTTTGCGTCTTCACAATCATCAATGTATTGTCCTTTGTTAATATTCATAGGCCATTCAATTTCCATTTGTCTGACATGATTTAAGAGTAAAAGGGGCACACAGCAATTAGAGGAGTTACTTTGAATAAACTCAGTTGCTCTAAAAGGAACGACGGGACCTGTGGATACCTGTAATCCATATTTCTCTAAACTCCCTTTCCATGAATTGACTACATTCATAATCATTTTTTCTTTTTTGGACTTGGGTAGATAAATCATTTTATGATGAGAGGATAAATCTATTATATCGCTCAAAGTAGAATTTATTTCCATAGAATGCTCTAGGTCATCTAACCCGTTCGAGGTAGAAATTGTTACCAATGATTTTTCATTTATATTTTTTCTAACGGCTTTCAGAATTATATTTTCTTGCAACACTTCTTCTTTCTTAAAAGCAAGTTTTCGAGAATCAAAGATATGAAAGTAAGTAGGTGTGACTAATTTAAAAAAGTTCTCTCTAAATTTTCTAAAATAAAAACCAGAAGTAAAACTTCTAGGAACAATGAAAATCATTTCTCCATTTGGATTTAAAGAGGCAGCAGAAAGAGCCATGAATAAAGAATAAATATTAGGTTGTCCATGAATGACCGACTCAGAAAGTTTCGCACGATTATCCGCTTTTGGTATTTTAAAATAAGGAGGGTTTGCAATAATTAAATCAAATCCCATTTTCTTAGCCGAAAAAGAAATCAATGACTCTTCGAAAGAATTATTTAAAGTTTCAGAATTCTCCAAGATGAAATCTGAATTATGAATTTCATAACTAAACTGAATATTCTTTTCTTTTAAATTGGACGCTAAGTATTCTAAAGCTTTTTTTGTTAGAGAAATAATCTGCGAATCTACTTCATACCCGACTAGTTCAATCGCCTCTACCCCTAGCTCGGCTAATCGCATACTAGCCGCAACTGCCAAAATTCCCGTTCCCATTCCCGGATCTAAAAGTCGAATTCTCTTTTTCTTTGTATCAATTCGCTTACTCATAAAATCAGCAATTACACTTTGTGTAAAGTATTGCCCTAAAACTTTTCTCTTGGAAAGATTTGTTGCTGAGTAGTAATTGGATATTCTCTCTGCATAAGCTAAAGGGCTTTCTGACTCTATCGCAATTGGTTCATTTAGTTTCTGGGACATGGCTACATTGTTTTAGGGACATAAGGTTAGTCAAGGAGTTTTGTTTTGCCACAAAGCCACTGAGACACAGAGTTTTGGTTCCTTTGTTATATAATATAAAAACCCCTCTCTTACAGATGCGTCTGTAAGAGAGGGGTAAATAGGTTAAATATTTGGGAGAAAACTATATACTCCGCCTCGATTCAAAAATTTCTTTTGTGAAAAGGAAATCTGTTTCAACGCTTTTTCGAATCCAACTTTCAGAATTGGTTCGCTTTTTATATACGTGCCTTCTGAATTCTGATACAAACATCCATCAGGATTTATCATTAAATAGGAATCTGTCATTGCATCATTTGATTCAGCAACAACGGACATTCTTTCGGTATTCAGAGTTAAATGTCTTGTAACAAAACCATTGAACTCGTCTTCGGTAATTTTAAGGCTATCATAATGAAGTTCATTCTCTCCATTGATTTTTAAAATCTGAAAAACTTTCCAGCGATTGATATTTAAGCTTCTAACGAAACCTTTCATATCTTCGTTGCAATTCAAACTAGTTACTACCGAATTTAGTTTTTTGAAAATTCTTTTGTCTGACCTTAAACTAAACTCATCCATTAAGCGAAATACTTCAAAGGTATTTAAAGCACTGTCGCCATTGCCTCTACCTAGATTTATAAGTGTATCCTCGTTTGCACTATCGCAGCTAATGCCTATTACATCCAAGAATTGAGCATACTCATTAATCCAGTTTTTTGTTATTCTGGAACCATTGCTGATTATAGAAGTAACGAAATCTAAATGCTTTGAAAATGCTAGAAGCTCTCCAAAATTTTTATAGAGGAGAGGCTCACCGCCTGCAAAGTTTACTTTACTAATTCCATTTCTTTTAAGTTCTACTAGGATTTGCTTACATTCTTCTATACTCAAGAGAGATGAATCTTTAAAGTGTGCGTAGCAAAACTTACAACGGAAGTTACAATTTTTTAAAAGGTGAAAGTTCACCGTTAAACTAATCTTCATTTTTATTTCTCCTAGGCTCAAATTGGTCAGAGACCAAGCCTATGAGTTTCTGGAAGAAACAAAAACTATTACAGATTCACTGTTTTTATTATCAATTTTTCTGTCAAGATTTATAGGAAGTATTTTAGTTTCTTGACTTCTCCAATAAGAATATAGTTTTCATAAAATGAATAGTCATGAGATTTATCTAGTTCCTTCCATACTCTATCGTTCTCGATGCAATCAATTATATATTGAGGAGAACATTCTTCGGAATCTAAGCGTAATGAATGTTTTTTGCGAAATGTTTCAAAGCCTTCTTTGTCATTCCAGAATTCTTTCATTTTCTTTTCTAAGTCTAAATCATTCTTCATTCTACATTTTTCA
>JANMOF010000423.1:0-9980 GCA_031368925.1 Leptospiraceae bacterium | reverse complement strand
GAGAAGCATCTACTAAGGTCAGGATTGGATTCGTTAGGCTGTTGGCATAAAAATATACAAACAAAATCGAGAGCATTAGGACAATTACCATAAGGTAAATGTTTCTTCTCTGAAGGTTATAAACTTGCTCAAAGGCTTTGTCTTCATTTACTGTAGAAATAACTCCGCCAGAGGTGAATCCCAACTTTTTCCAGGAACCAAGATAATAGAGATTATCCTCATCTAGAAAGTGCATGTTTTGATTTGGTGCGTTACTAGTTAGCATATTTTTAATAATTGGTGAATTAGAAACGTTTTTTCCCTGGGTGACAAACTCTATATTAGGATGTGCTAATAGATTGCCTTCCTCATCTACTAAAAAATTAGTTGCTATCCCAGTTGTTTGAAATGATTCTAGAATTGCATTTAAGCGAATGAATGTAACAATGATTGTTTTTTTATTCTCAACTTCTTTAAAAGGAAGACTGAATCCAAGGATAGGTGCTTTAAAAATGGGACTTGCATTGCGAAGGATTGCTGCTCCCGAAAAGGATTTTAAAAAGTAACTAGACATTGCATTAGCCGTGCTCAAAAAATCATTTTCCTCGGTCGCCACGTTGGTTTGCTTATTTTCGTTATAAAGTTTTTCGATAAGGACAAGTTCTTCACCTTCTTGTCTGTAAACTCCTAGAAATAAAACATCGCTATCGTTCTCAAAAAAAATCTTTTTAAAATCTTTATTCTTGCCATTAGCTCCTCCTTGCTCGAGGAGGTTCTCTGCGGCTAACTTTAAATTCTTAGACAGGGCTAAAAATTTCGAGCTTAGACTATCCGTAAGGATGAGCGTTATACCGAGAGTATTCGCTTCGATAGTTGTTCTTGCATCATCCTTAAATACGTAGGTAGCGATAGTTATAATCGTAGAAAGAGAGAATAGGATGATTGTTGAAATAATTAAAAGCAATTTAAAACGAATAGTAAATTTGGATTTTTTAAAATTCGAACTTGCTTGTTCAGGTTTGGACGAAGTAGATTTTACTTGGTCATTTTTTTGATTGAGACTCATATTTTTTTCACCAACTAAAATACCTTTAAGGTAGCCCTAAAATTAATCAATAAAAAAACCTGTTTTTTTAAGTTTACCAAATCAGGCTTTTTTTCAGGATGTTTTCATGAGTTCTAATGATTCAGTAAAGAAAGCGTTTTCGATACGCAAAAAAATTATAGCAAACAAGAGAGCAGGGGTCTCATTCCCTTTGCTTGCACTTTTAACTAAGGAATCCTTCGAAGGTGGTGACTTCCACACTTTGGAATTAATGGCTGAGTGGGGGAGGCATACAGGTGTTTCTATCATCCAAATACTTCCCTTAAATGATCTTGGAAATGGAAGAAGTCCCTACAGTTCTATCTCAGCATTTGCTATAGACCCTCTGTATATTTCTCTTCACAAGCTGGGAATAAACATTCGAAGCCGCAAGGAAAGAATTGTAACCTTAGAACTCAACATGAGCCGGATTCGTGAACTAAAAGTCCAAAATTTACGGATTTACTATAATAAAATTTTTAATGAAACTCTAAAAGATGTCATTAAAAATTTTATGAACCAACACCTTTGGGTTTCCCCTTATGCCGCTTTTAAAGTTCTTTATAATAAAAATAATGGGGCAAATTGGAAAGATTGGAATTATGGGAGTAGGTATACTCCCGAGTTACAAAAAGAAATTATACGTGAAAACGAAGATGAGTTTTATTTTCTAGTCTGGATTCAATATATCGCATACCAACAATTACGCGAAGTAAAAAAGAAATTTGAAAAAGAAGGAGTCTATCTCAAAGGTGATATGCCAATTCTGACTTCTTCCAATAGTGCGGATGTATGGTCTAGAACGGAGTTATTTGACCTTAGCCTCAATTCTGGTGCCCCGCCTGATAACTTTAGCGAGGAAGGGCAAAATTGGCATTTTCCGGTCATCGAATGGGACAGGATGAAGGCGGAAAATTATTCCTGGTGGAAAGAAAGACTCGAATACCTGGAACATTTCTATCATCTATATAGAATCGATCATGTGCTCGGCATGTATCGGATTTGGGCGATTCCACATGGGGCAAAATCTGCTAAGCTCGGATTTTATCATCCTCAAATCGGAGTTAAGCGAGAGGAATTTTTAGAAGTAGGACTCGATCCTGCTGAATTTGTGAAGCGAGAAATTATATATGAATTTCAGAAAGACGCGTTTATCTTCTACTGGGATTTTTATAAGCTCGAAGGATACTATACGTTATCCGAAGAAGTTAAGAAAGTATTATACCCGTTATCCCATAAGCATTTAAAAGAGGATGAGCTTGAATGGAGAAAAGAAGGGGAAGATGTTTTGAAATTTTTCTTTGATCATACAGAGATGCAAGCCTGTGCAGAAGATTTAGGTGCTGTTCCTTCGTTCGTGCGAGATAGCATTCATGAAAACAAAATCATTGGTCTTGATATTATCCGATGGACTCGGTCGTTCGAAGATGGAAGTTATATCCCGGCAGATAAGTATAGGGCTTTAGCAGTATCATCATTATCCGTTCACGACACTTCGATTGCATTGGATTGGTGGAATACAGCATCCCATGAAGATCAAAAAAGCTTTCGAAAATTAATCCATCTAAAGGCAACTCACAATGATCCTTCTGAAATTGTAAAGGCTATGTTACGATTTGGTTTTTCCACGAACAGTCTATTCTCTATTAACCTCTTACATGATTTTGTATTTGATTCAAGTTTCTTTCCAGATGAATCTACTCCTAATAATATACTATACCATCCTGAAAAACACAGAATTAACGTTCCCGGCACACCGGAAGATAAAAATTGGTCATACCGGTTTCCATTCTATGTAGAAGATTTACTCGCAAATGTGAAGCATATGGAAGAGATACGCTTCATGTTAGAAGAATCAGGACGAATAAATGAATAATATATTTGGAATTATCTTGTCGGGTGGCTCGGGTAGTCGAATGAAATTGGCTAAGCCAAAGCAGTTTTCTACACTTAGGAATTTGACTTTACTTGAGCATTCTGTAAAATCTTTTAATGATTGGGGATTTTTTAAATCTATAGTAGTTGTGTCTAATCCTGATTATCTGATTGAAACAGAAAACTCTATTTCTAAATATCTACTAGCAAATGACAGAATTGTTCCAGGAGGAAATACACGTCATGAGAGTTGTCTTCGTGGGCTTGAAGCACTTAAGTATGACGATAAGGATATTATTATATTTCATGATAGTGCCAGACCTTTTTTTTTGAAATCCGAATTACACGCAGTAGCCAACGCGGCTGTTATGTATGGGGCAGCCTCTATTGCGGATAACGTTTCTGAAACAGTTGTATCCTGTGTGGATGGTAAGGTAGAAAGCATTTTAAACAGAGAAGAAATTAATCTAATTAAAACCCCTCAGTCCTTACATACTTCTCTTTTGCAGATATTACAAAAAGAAAAATTAGAAGAAGACCCAACAGATCTTTGTTCCTGGGCGATTCAATTTGGAGTCAAGACTTATTTGATTCGTTCAAACCCGTTTAATATGAAGATAACGAGAGAAGGAGATATGGAAATGGCTGATAGATACTATGATTTATTTAAACAATTGGAACAAAGCTAATTGGATCCATTTGCTCAATTTTACCAATCAACTTTAATTCCAGGTTATTGTAAAAAAGAAAACACAACTGATTACTTTGAACGAAATTTAGGTAAAGACAGTAATAACGCCTACACACTATTAGACGGCGTAAAGATTTCTCGCATTGGCTTTGGCTCTTATCGAATCGCTCGAGGTAATCCCATATTTGCCTCTGCTTTAGAAATGTCGCTACTTGGTGGAATTAATTTAATTGATACATCTAGCAATTATGGAGATGGCTCGAGTGAATCTCTAATCGGGGATATGCTTCGAAAATTAATTGATCGTGAAAAGCTAAAACGCGAAGAAGTTTTCATTGTTACAAAGATTGGATATATTCAAGGAAGGAACTTACAACTTGTAGAGGAGAAAGAAAAGTTTGGCGATGGATTTTCCGAGGTCACTTATTATGATTCAAATTGCTTTCACTGTATTAGTCCTGATTTTTTAGAAGACCAATTAGAGAGAGCAAGAAAACGACTTGGCTTAGAAACCATTGACGCTGTGCTTTTGCATAATCCAGAATATTTCTTAATGGATAGAGAAAAACACAATGTAAGTGAAGAAAAATCTAAATCGGAATACTATGATCGAATTGAGAAAGCGTTTACCTTTTTAGAATCTAAGCGCAAACTAGGCGTTATTCGGTATTACGGAATTTCTAGCAATACATTTCCTAAGGAAGAATCTTCTTATACCCATACTTCTCTTCAGAAGGTATTTGCGATTGCCGAAAAAATTCGTGAGTTAGAAAAATTAGATTCTTTCGGATTTAGAGTTATTCAATTCCCTGCGAATTTGTATGAAACTGGTTTTGTTACCGAGAAAAATAACAGTGACCTATCAATTTCCGAATTTGCGCTTCAAAATAATTTGTTCAGCCTTATCAATCGTCCTTTAAATGCAATGAAGAAAAAAGGTGGAATGGACAGACTTGCTATTTACGAAGGAAAAAATTTGCAGTTAATGGAAGGTATCCTCTTGGAGTTTCATACTAAGCTTAAAAATTTTCAAGAAAAAATATTTCTGTCCCTGGGAATTGACAACGAGAATTTTACATTTCTTTCTGTTATCGAAACCTATAAGGATAAGTTTGGAACGGTAGAGCATTACCAGCAGGCATTAAATTATACGATTATCCCGCAGCTTAAGAAACTCATCGCAAGAGTAGAAAGGCTTGATAAACAAAAGGAATTTTACGATTCCTATTTACATTTGCTCAATGAAGGAATTGAAAAAATGGGGGATTACTTGGATGCAAAATTTAGCACCAAGATGCTTCCTCTCTTAGAACGTTTGCGGCAAATTGATAGTTCCCTCTTCGATAAAACGTTATCGCAGTCAGCAGTGCTTAGTCTTTTAAGTTTTAAGGGAATTAATTCTGTCCTGGTTGGAATGCGAAAGGAAAGTTATGTGCAGGATATATTGCCAGTTTTAAATTCTAAAATTCCCAGTCTAACAGAAAAGGATTTAGAAGGACTTGAAGTTTGATCCAGAGATAAATCCAATTCTTGAGCACATTCGTAATTACCCCGATCCGGTAGATACTAGAGAGTATGCGTTTATACATGCAATTGGCTTTTATAATAGAAAAAAGTATTTCGAAGCGCATGAGGTATTTGAGTTTCAATGGAAAAAAGAATCAGGAAGCCGAAAGATTTTTATACAGGCATTGATTCAAATTTCTGTGGCAATGAATAAACTTTTTGTAAATGTAAATTTAAAAGGTGCATTTTCACAGGCAAACCTGGCATTAGAAAAACTGCAATCTATACAAACAAACCATTCTTTTTCAGCAGAGAAAAAAGCTTACCTTCTTGCACTCATTGAAAATTTAAAAGAATTAGCTATTTTGTTAGAGAAAGGAAGTGGGGATTATTCTAATTATTCGCCACCGGATTTAATAGTGGATTCATTTGATTTTTTACCTTGAAATAATTTTGTTTCAAGATCATCGAGTAAGTTCTTAATTTCTTCAATTAGAATTGGCTTACTCAAGTAATGATACATTCCGGCTGCAAGGTATTTTTCTTTGTCACCTTTGATAGCGTTAGCCGTAAGAGCCACGATATGAGGTTTTTTAGAAATACTTTTATCTTGCATAATAGTTTTAGTTGCATCTAGACCATCCATTTCCGGCATTTGAATATCCATAAAAATTAAGTGAAAGGATTCTATTCTTACTATTCGCGTGGCATCTGCACCGTTGACGACTAACGTTGGTGAGTATCCAAGCTTTGTTAGAATAGAATTCATTAATTTTCTATTGGTAGGATCATCTTCAGCCACTAGAATTTTGAGTCGTCTTTCGATAGTTTTTTCTTGCTGCTTTTTTACCCTGTTCTGTAGAAAATCATTGTCTAGTAGGATTTTTTTTACGGAGAGTTTAATTGTAAACTTAGAGCCTACATTCTCCTGACTCTCTAAGGAAAGTTTGCCACCCATAAGCTGTATTAATTTTTGCGAAATGGCGAGCCCGAGTCCGGTTCCACCATATTTTCGAGTGCTCGATGAGTTTGCCTGAATAAACCGTTGGAAAAGTAAATGCTGCTTATTCGCAGGAATTCCTATCCCAGTGTCTTTGACTTGAATGGAAATGAATTCTGAATCAAAGGATTCACTTATTTTCTTAGCGGAAATTTCAATCTTACCCTTCTCAGTAAATTTAATTGCATTGCTAAGTAAGTTAGAGATAACCTGCTTTAGCCGCGTAACATCTCCGATTACCATTTCTGAAAAATCTTCATAGATAAAAAGATTTATCGCGATATTCTTCTTTTTTGCCTGTGCAATAAAAAGTTGGATTGTTTCTTTGATTGCAAGGCGTATATTAAAAGGTTGTGCTTCTAATTCTAACTTACCTGATTCTATTTTAGAATAATCTAATATATCGTTGAGTAAAACCAATAGACTATGACTACTATTTTTTAATGTCAGGACTTGGTCTTTTTGTTCTTCTGTTAACTGGCTATCCATGAGTAGCTCCGCCATTCCAATGACACCGTTCATGGGAGTGCGTATTTCATGGCTCATATTAGCCAGAAAATCTTTCTGTGCTTGATTTGCTCTTTCCGCTTCTTCTTTTGCCAGGTTTAATTCATAGGTTCGAATTTTAACTTTCTCTTCGAGTTCGCGGGTAACGGTATCTTTCAGTTTTTCTTTTTCAATAAATGCATTTAGAAATCGTTTTGAGAGAAGTATAGATTGAAATAAAATAAAGGTAAGTATTCCGAAAGGACCAAGCTCTTCTCCACGGTAAATTTCATTTGTATATAGAAGATCATTTAGAATAACCGCAAGAAGAACAATAGAGCCCGTAAAAAAAAGATAAGAACCTTCCCGCTTTTCATTTACTGCTTTGATTAAAATTAAAAACCCGAATAGAAATTCTAAAATTCCAATTATTTGAGAGGGAATTGCTAATTTACTAAAAAACTCGGAAGGAAAAATTAATAATAGCGAAAAGCAAGTTGCTATGGCATAAAAAATCTTGATGTAGAGAAATCTTGTCAGGCTTGGATATATTTTACAAATAAAATGAATTCCCAGTGGAATGACGTAGAACCAACTTAAAAATTCCAGACGTGAATAAAAACCATAGGGGATATCGGGAAACGCTTCGGCTATTAGTCTGTAACCGGTAGATACTAATCTAAGTAAAACAAAAAAACAAAAAATACTAAAGATTAATGAGGAATTATCCAGCCTATAAAATAAATATAGTCCTAAATGATATAGAACTGTAATAAAAATTACTCCTGCAAGAAAAATTTCCATATCACGTTTAATTTTAATATACTTGGAAATGGATTCATGCGTTCCAAGAATTGGAGAATTCCACATTCCACCCTTTCGATAATGGAAATTAGAAATTTGCATTAGGATTTCTATATTTTCTTTGTATTGCGGCAAATAGATAGTTAGCGGCAAAGTCCTCGGTTGAGACGTATAAAATTTTTTACCGACTTTACCGGATTCTTTTATTATTTCGTTATTTACAATTACTTTGAATGCAGTGCCTTCTTCTTTCATCGTAAGAGCAAGAGGAGGTGAGTTAGGTGGAAGGTTTATTTTTAGACGAAATGTAGCAAATCCTATACCGTCTAACGTTTCACCCTTCCAATCAAACCCATTCCAGGACTTTGGAACCTTAATGAATGTTGGATTTTGTGCCGAGTTAAAATTTGTTGAATCTAAAATTTCGTTCCATCTAAATTCCCAGTCTCCTTCTAGCTTGTAGACTTTATTGTCTGAAAATGTCACACCGGATAAGTCTAAAACTCCTTCTATAGCTTTCGCTTTAGACAAGCGAGGGTTGCAAAATAGAAAGAGTGAAATTAGAATTAGAAGTAGGTATTTCACGAAAACTTGGAAGGGATATTCAATTCATTTTCAAGTCTATCACAAAAAATCCTAAGAACTTCCGTTCGCGCAAAATACTTATCATTCGCAGGAACTATATGCCATGGCGCATATGGCTTATGCGTTTTTGAAAATGCTTCTTCTGCTGCCCCTTCGTATAACTGCCATTTGTCGCGGTTGCGCCAGTCTTCTTCTGTTAGTTTCCATCTTTTTAGTGGATCATCTTTTCTTGCGTTAAAGCGTTTTAATTGCTCATCGGGAGAAACATGCAGCCAGTATTTTATAATGATTGCACCCGAGTCTGACAAATCATCTTCAAAGTTTACGATTTCGCCAAAAGATCTCTGCCAATCTTCTTCCTTTGCAAATCCTTCCACGCGTTCAACTAATACTCGACCATACCAGGATCTATCAAAAATTCCTATACTTCCGAATGCCGGAAGCTTATTCCAAAATCGCCAGAGATAATGGTGATTACGCTCAATTTCATTTGGAGCAGCAATTGAACTTACTGTATAAAGCCTCGGATCAATTCTAGAAGTTAAACGTCGAATAGCTCCACCTTTTCCAGCCGCATCCCAGCCTTCAAATACTAAGATGATACTTCTTTTTTTCTTGTAGCTAAAGTGAGATACAAGACGGGCTTTTTCTTGCAACTTGTCTATTTTATCTTTATAGTCTTCACTACTTAGGGTTTCTAAAAATGTTACATTTTGAAATTTAAGTTTATCGTTCATTAGATTGCCTGTTGTTCCTGAGATTTTAATACGAGTAGCATTTGTCTTGAGTCGATTTTCAGTTTCTCTTCTAAAATTCTAATGATGGACTCCATTATAGAGATTCTACAATAGTATTTATTTTTGGCTGATATAATATTCCAGGGGCAAATCTGAGTATCCGTTTTGTTTAAATACTCTTCGAAAAGTCTTTCGTAGCTTTCGTAGTGGTCGAATTGCTTCCAATCACTTTCAGATACCATCCATTTCTTTCCTTCATCACTCGCTTTTTTAAATCGTTTTTTTTGTTCCTTTGCGGAAATGTTTAGAAAGTATTTTAAGACAATATAACGATCATTCAAAATGGTTTCTTCGAAATTTAAAATTGATTTGAATGCTTCTTTGTATTCAGATTTACTAATTAAATTTTCTTGTTTCTCGTAGCTAACACGCGAATACCACGAACCATCTAATATTACATTTTCACCATATAAGGGAAGTCGATTCCAATAGTCGTAAAGAAAATGATGAGTCTTATTTTTTTCTTCTGAATTTTCGAGGGAGTAAACTCTGAGTTTGCGCGGATCTAATCTTGTAGTAATACTTTTTAGTAAATCTCCTTTACCCGATCCAGCCCAACCTTCGAGTATAAGAATTGTGCCGAATCGTTGTTTACTTGCTTCACTAAAAAGTATGTATAATCTTTCCTGTAAGTCTTTTTCTACTATATCGTAGGCGGATTTTTCAAGTGTCGGAGAATCTTCGAAATCTTTTAAATGCATCATAGAAACTCTATTTAAAATAGTGTTTTTATTTTGAAAAGAGATTTTTTAACTCTCCCGAATCCACACACTCCATTCCCCTTTTTTCTCATAACCGAGTTTCCAATTTTCACCCGGATCATGAAAGTGAGATCCAATAGATATAGCAAGTGACTCTTGTCCTAATTCATTTAGAGTAATTCCTGCAAATCCAGAATACTTGTGCGTCAAATCAATCCAGTCCGATGCAGCAACGATGCCTGCTTTTTTTCTGAGTGCGATTAGATTTTTAATTTCTTCTTTAAATCCCCAATCAAAACAATCAGGCCAATATACACACGGAGTTCCGGGCGTAGTTAATATAAATGCATAGGCAGAAGATTTGAAATGAGGAGGGCAGGGCCAGCATTCTTGTCCCCAACCATTAGCAGGACTAAAAGGAGACGCACCCATGTCATGGTTATCCACAAACGTTACGATAGAAGATCTCTCG
>JANMOF010000502.1:0-7957 GCA_031368925.1 Leptospiraceae bacterium | reverse complement strand
CAAAACAATATTGTAAAGATATGCGATTTGTCGGAGAGGTGAATAAACGTAATGAATATAAATGTACGTTTGATTTTACATCTAATTGGATTAATTATCTTAAAAAAGGTTTCGGTAGAGAAAATTTAAATAGTAGTCTCGAAGGCACTTATCATGACGGTTTTAGAGATTATATTTATATTAAACGAAAAGGGGATTTCTATCAGTTTAGAATAAATATAGTTCAAGGTATAACAAGTCATTCAGGCGAAATTGAAGGAAAAATTCCAATAAATCAAAGTAACTTTACTTTCGTTCAGGTAGAAGATTCTCAAGCTAAAGATTCAAAACTAGATTGTAGTCAATGCGATAGCGAGGATACTACTGATATGTCTGAGAGTAATAAATGCAAATTGAATTTTAAGATTGAACCCTATATAATTGAAGTCAAAGAAGATTCAAACTTTTTTTGCGGGAATCATGGAGCCGGGGCAAGTTTTACTGGGAAATATAGGAAAATAAAATAGCTTTAATAAGAAATTAATGTAAAATAAATGAAAATGGAAGATTTTCATAGATGGAAAAGAAAAAATTGAAAAATAAACATTGTAATAAGCGCCTAACGTTGGATTTGCAAAATTGCTACAGAATAGAATTGACAAGCAACTTCGCAAACCCAACATATAAAAAAGAATAGTGTTGGGTAATGGAGTTAAGCCTACACTCGACATCCGTGTCGAGACTGGTTTTAGTTGAAGGCATTAGTCAGATTTTTTAGAATTACACAAGTCTAAAACGGCAACTAACTTCGCGTGAGCCACTGCGGAGGTGAACTATGTTCGGAAGTTGTTCACCTCCTTGCTCCGAGCCGGCTTAATTGTATTAGCCACACTTTTTAGTAGTTTTGTTGAACTTATGCAAGTCCAGTGCCTTCACTACTGTCACAAAACTTGCAAGAGGGGATAAGCAAGTTTATGTGCCATCCGTTCAGTCACAGGACTTGCTAGTAATAGTACGACTCGGAGACATGACTTTGAAACTCAAAAGATGCTACCGCACTTTCGAGTTTCAAAGTCACGTCAGATACGCTTAACGTTAGTTGCAATTTTTTGCTAAATCTTAAAAAATTTTGATAATGATATATTTAAAAGGAGTGGTTATGAGAAAATTTATTTCCGTAATTATATTGTTTCTTTTTTTCGCATGGAGTTGTGCCAGTGAAGAAGTAAAGAAGGAAAAATCTGAACCAATAAAGGAAGAGGTAAAGCAGACAACTAATAAATATTTGGAAGAGTGCGTTTCTGGAAATTGTAAAAATGGAAAAGGTATTTTTACATGGACAGATGGCGACAAGTATGAAGGTGAATTCAAAGATAGCAAATTTCATGGAAAGGGAATTTTGTATTATTCAGACGGCGGATATTATGATGGCGAGTTTAAAAATGGTAGACGTCATGGAAAAGGCATTCTTTTATTTGCGGACGGTAGTAAATATGATGGTGACTGGGTGGAAGGTCAAAGTCATGGTAAAGCAATAATGGTATTATCCTCAAACGGTTCTAAATATACAGGAGATTATAGGAATGGGATGCCGAATGGCAAGGGTACTGTAACCTACACAAATGGAGATAAATATGAAGGAAGTTTTAAAGATGGAAGTGAAGACGGAAAAGGAACGCTAACAAAAGTAGATGGAAGTAAATATACCGGCGAATTTAAAAATGAAAAGTTCAATGGCAAAGGAGTTTTCATTTTTTCTAATGGTGAAAAATATGAGGGCGATTTCAAAGACAATAACCAACATGGAATGGGAGTTTATTATTTTGCAGACGGATTAAAATATAAAGGCGAATGGAAAGAGGGTAAGCGTCATGGAAAAGGTATTATGTATAATAACCACGGAATAATTATTAGTAAAGGAATTTGGGAAAATGGTGAGTTTGTTCCATAAATCAAGAATATAATTTACCCTAGATAAAAATAGAACTCTAAAAAAATAGAAAGTAGGTAAAAATGAATCCAATAGTATATGAATTTAATGTAAAACCAGAAGCAACGTTGAGATATTTTTCATTATATATCGTGGTAGCAACTTCATCAGGAAAGGAATCAAAAATCTATTCAGGTAAAACCGGTGATAACAGAGAAGGCTGCAATCCTGTTATCTCAAGATGTGGAAATCATTTTTCTTATAACAAAGCTCATTCTCAGGTACGTAACAAATTAAGAGAGGAGCATACTGAGTATGAATATCAATTTTATTTTACACACTTTCAGGAATATAAAAAGGGAGAGGATAATAGAAGTGCGATAAATGAAATAAATGAACTTGAAAGATTATTAATGATAAAAGTAAAAGCTAGATTTGAATTCGAGGAAAAAATAAAAATACTAAATCCGTTTAAGGGAAAATTAAAGAAAGAGAACGAAAAATATCATAAAGAAATTAGTATGAATAAAGTTGATTGTTTAGTTTCTAGGGCATACGACTATTATATGAAATATCCATCTGACAAAGAAGGTAATAAGTAAATCATTTAGTAGTAGACGCAAAAAAAAGCAACTAACTGCGAGTATCCACTGCGGAGGTGAACTATGTTCGGACGCTGTTCACCTCCTTGCTCCAAGCCGGCTTAGTTGTGTAAGTGAAACTTTGTAGTATATTTGTCAGACTCACGCAAGTCCAGTGCCTTCGTTCCGGTCACAAAACTTGCAAGAGGATAATGCAAGTTTTGCGCCCTACACTCAGTCACGGGACTTGCTAGTGGTAGTTCGGCTTGCAGCACTACTAAACAAACACTAAACAATAACAAAACTAGCTAATTTTACTGTTTTCAATAGTCGATAATTAACTATGAAAAAACAGATTATAATTAAAAAATTACAACCTCCTTTAGTAGATTGCTACAAATACACATTCCCGTATCTAGAAGAACACGCTAAACGAAATAAGGGCTTGCGACCAATCCAAGCACTTGAATTTTTACACAAATATTCTAATGAGCGCAAACTAGGATTATCCGCTAAAGGCAATCTGCAAAAAATGGTAAAGCATGTAATTAAGTTGTCTTTGCTTAAAATGCGACAGATGGAATACGAAGGGCATTTTTATGATGCAATAAAATTATTTAAAGTTAGAAAAATCGCAAAAACCGTAATGCCAGGGGATGTGCCAACTCCTGAAGATTTAGATACAGCGAAAGAGCATCTAGAAATCAAAGCACATCTACTCATGGACTTCATTAATACTACATGCCTACGAATTGCAGAAAGCGTAAATGTCAAATTATCAAATTGCACATTCAATAGAATCACCCAAGGCTATACAATTAAATTTACACGTAAGGGTGGCTACGAACGTGAGACTTGGATACCAAAAGAACTCTACGATAGAATCGTAATAGAATATGGTTCAACCGCATTCCTTTTTCAATCTCCTTACAGCACGAACAAACATCTACATACTTGCACTGCACAACGATGGTTACGCAAAGCGAGCAAATTCACTATTAGACCCGTTAGACCTCATTTAATCAGACACAAAGGAATCAATGAAGTCGTTAAGGAAAATACAACTATACCGCTCTACGTTCTGTCCGAATTATTCGGACACACGGAAATGACTCTCAAGAAATATTACCTTAATCCGCCAGAGCTGAACATTCCAGAAATCAACCAACGCCATTATTCTAAATTAAAAGAGGAAAACAAGAAATGATTACTACAGTAGAAGAATTAGAACAGGAAGCTTTTTCGCAAATGCAAATCCGGTTTTCGAATGCAGGCGAATTACAATCATTCTTAAAGATTTCACAAAGCACAGCAAGGAATTATTATCTTGGATTAGTGAACCATATCGCCAAAGAGAAATTATTCGAAATTGCAGATGCTCTAAATATTCCCTACAAGATCACTAACCAGGAGGATTAAATCAATGTTAATTCTTGACCGTAACAAAGCAATAGCACTAGAAAAGAAATCCTTAGAGTTACAAAACAGACTCAAGATTGATAAATTCTATATCGAATTCTTTCTTCCTGCAATCCCTACTGGGTTATTGCAAAATTGTGAAATAGAAGATTTAATTCTATTGCTAGAAAATCTTTATCATCTCACAGGCAAACAGCTAGTAGGCGAACGGTCTATACTAGATAATAAATTGGCTTATAAAAATCTCTCCATCACTCAAAATAAAAAAATAAAAAGGAAAGCAGCGTAAATGTGGCAAGAAGTTTTAAGTCTACTGAAATCAGATATAGTCTTAGGGGATTACACTTTATTCATTCATCCTTTGTCGGTAGTCAAAAGTACTGACAAAGAGATCGTTATTGAATGTCCTTCTATTTCGATTATGAACAAAGTCGAAAAGTCCTACAAGGGATTTATCGAAAAGCGAATAGAAGAAATCACTAATACCAAGTTGAAAGCAAAATTCCAAGTTGCTTATCAGATGGATGCCGAGAAGAAAAAAGAAAAAAAAGATTTTGTGAATTTTGCCGTAAACGAAACTACAGAATTTACAATACTAGAATCGGCATTATCCGCTAAATACGATTTTAGACGTGACACAATCTCTAAACTAATTGAATATAAAAAGAAAAATGAATCCGAGTTTAAGCAATGGAGCGAAATCGCATTCAATGATATTTACAAAGAACTACTTACGAATCCAAAACTAAAGGATGTTCAGCCAGCGACAATTCGAATTAGCCTCAATTCGTCTTTCGTCAAAGACTACAATCCACTAATCGAATACATTCAGTCATTCAAAGGCAAATGGAAAAAAGGCGATAGAGATTATTTGGGCGAGATGGTTAATTGTTTCGAATTTACAAATAAAATAAACGTTCCATACTATTTTAAAAAATGGTATATGATGGCAATTCATTCTATATTCGTCCCTAATTTCGTAAATGAATATTGCTTCCTGATACAGTCCGACAGAGGGGGTAAAGGCAAAACAATATTTTGCACTAACTTTGCCCCCCCATTCATAAAAGGAAGATTTCAAAATTCTGCAAGATACGTTGAATTCAAATCTAAAGACAGTTTACAGTTAGCCTCAACTTGCATGTTCTGGGACTTGGACGAATTCGAGGGAATCGCTAGCAATCGTTATGAAGCCGATCAACTAAGAGGATTTATTTCTAATACAGGGGCAATCGCAAGAAAGGCTTACGGCAAAGACCCTGAGCGATTCAATAGAATGGTATCGTTCATTGGATCATGTAACGTAGAAGAGCCTTTATGGGATACGGAGAATCGTAGATTTATAGTAGTCACTACAGAAAAGAAAATGAACTTCGATAAGTTCTTTCGAATTAAGAAAGACATGGTTTTAGCACAGGTATATAACGAGTATCTCGAACTCAAAGGAAACGAAATTCTTTTATCCCCAAAAGAAGAGAATGAAATTATAGATAACGCAAGACAATACGAACGCAATCATAACGAATACGATGTAATAGGCAGACACTTTGAACCAGCAGGAAAAGAATCTGAAAGCGCAAAATGGCTATCAGCCTCTAAGGTGCTAGAATTTCTATCGACCAATCACCCGAAATTATTTTTCAATATTAACGGAATCGGCAGGGCTTTATCTAAAGCAGGGTATAGTAAAAACAAAAATACAGCCCTAAAAACATACTTAGTTCAATTCAAGAGCAGAGAAGCTATCGAATACTTTAAAGCCGATAAAGCCGATAAAGCCGATTTTGGAAAACTTAATTAAGGAAAAATGAGAAATAGAAAATATGAAAATGAAAGTAGAAATCAAAGTAAACAAAAGAGCAATACCAGTAAAAGAGAAGGACGGATCGACTACGAGAAAGATTCCCTTTGCAACGGGCATTAGTACATATAAAGTCGAACCGATGGATGATTCTGATTGGGCAGTTGAAATCTGCCATACCAGTCAATCTCTATCAATCAGATCTTCAAAAACTGACATCTATTACGAAATAGTTTTTTCGGATATTGTAAACAAAATTACCAAAAAGGAGAATGAGGAAAAATGACAGCAATACCAAAACTAGAACTAGTATCCGCGAACAAACCAGAATCATGCTACGCATGTTCAGGACTCGGATACTACCAAGCAAAGACCAACGGCGAATTGCAATTATGCGAATGTGTAAACAATTTATGCAAGTCATGTGATAGCAACGAGTTCGATAAGAAGAGGCGATACATTTACAACGAATCAACGACCAAGCTGGAAAGCTGTAAATGTATGCCTTTTTCGTTGAAGTTTAATCAGATAAAAAAACTCTACGACAAATCCAATATTCCAAGCCGCTATAAATTGGCAACTTTAGAAATGGATACTGAGCATGACAAAAAGGGTTTGTCCTTACTAATAAATACTGATAACGTAAGGAGTTTTCTAGAAGCTAAAGATTTATCTCACAGAGGATATTACTTTAGTGGAAATACAGGTAGCGGCAAAACGCATGTAGCCTGTGCGATTCTTAATAATCTAATTCTAACGAGAGGAATTGAATGTAGATACTGCAAAGTATCAAAAGATTTCCTGGAAGCCATTAAAGCGACTTTCAGCAAAGAAAAATATTGGAATGAAGAATCTACTAGCAAATCAATTGAAGACGAATTCCAGAAAGTTCCCGTTCTAGTGTTAGATGATTTCGGAGTCCAGAAAGATTCCCCTTGGGTATTAGAAAAAATTTACGACTTAATTGATACTCGTTATGAAGCAAGACGGCTAACGATCATTACATCTAACAGCCCGATAGACTCTTGGAAAAGTGATAAGGACATTTCCAAACAAAGAATTTATTCTCGTTTAAAAGAAATGTGTGAAGAGAGATTTTTCGAATCTGCCGACTATCGGGAACTTATCGGAGGTGCAGCATGATTGCAACAGCAACCGCACCGGAAACAAAAAAGGACATAGCGCAATTATTCCTAATCAATGAAGCACGTATGGGTAATCATATATTAGTTCTATCCATACTCAGAGATTACCAAAACGCAATCGACGACGAAGAATTCTTGGCTAATTACAGCACGATGCAAGAAATTAACATAGCTCGAAAAGTTTTAGAACTTAAGGACGGAAAATAATATGAGTAGTTATCCAGTGGCTAACAACGTAATACGTATACTTATTGAGTCTGGCAGGAATTGCTTAAATTGCGAATCCTCAAAAGTAAGTGAAAGTAGTAATTTGCCCGAATGCAATAATCAAGAATCATTCATGTGCAATGAATTAGTTGGCGATCAAATTGTCTGTAAAAAATTTCAAGCGAGGGATGAGGGCTAATATGACTAATGCGGAAATAGCAAAGAAGTTAGCGGATAAGAATTGTTTGGTTTGTGTGAGTGGAGAAAAAAACGGAATGCATGTAATTTGTAAAAATGTAAAGTCTCCACTGAATAACAGAATGACAAGCGGCTATGTTGTCTGTGACGAATTCGAGAAAGGCGATGCAAAACCGAATTGAGTATCTTAAGGCTAAATACATTAAGCCGATTGACGATTCTGTCTTAGTAGCAATCGCTTTAGATTTTATTGAAGGCAGGAAAAGAATTTCTTTGAATAGCGAAAAGGTAGTTTATACAAAGCAAAAAGTTAGAAACAGAAAGTACTCGTTGAATCAAATTATGAGAGCAATCATGAATTTGCATTCTATGTAGAACGTTTTTTTAAGAATTATAAATAAAGCAGAGAGCTTACAGGGACTAATCTTGGCGGATGAACCCCGTAAGCTTCTTACACTTCAATCAATTTACCATAGGGGGGTAAACAATGGAACAAGTAGACAATCGACCAATCGAAGAGATTGGTCAAGAAAAAAATGATACGCCAAAAACAGACTGGATGCTAATTGCAAGATATCTGTATTTGGGAGTATTATTCTGGCAGTCCTGGCTTCGTTACGAATCAGGATCGAAAACAATTACAGGATCAGAATTAGGTAGCTTTGTGACCGCTACACTTTTGGTTTTCTGTAATTAT
>JANMOF010000457.1:0-5647 GCA_031368925.1 Leptospiraceae bacterium | reverse complement strand
GGGGGTTACAGGTTCGATTCCTGTCGGGCAGACCATTCGTTTTACTGATAGTCTCGTTTCAATGGTGGTTGTAGCTCAGTTGGTAGAGTCCAGGATTGTGATTCCTGTTGTCGTGGGTTCGAGCCCCATCAGCCACCCCATTAATTCAAGGGTTTATTGCTAAAGTGAATTAAGTAGTAGTAGCGATATTAGACAATTGTCTAATAAGTTGTTATTTCCATCTATTATGGAGTGCGACAATGTGTTCGAATCTTCTAGTGTCTGTTGCGCGAAACTCACTTATTAATACATGAGATATTTGATAAAGTCTTATTAAGATACCTCTCATGGTTCCTTGCATTAAGTTTTCATCTAAATCACCGTATCGAATACCTGCAGAAATAAATTCAAAGAAGTTTAAAATATAGGTTAAAGATTCAAATTCTTTTGCAAGATCTTCTTTCTTCCAGTAATCAATATTTTGTGCTTCAGGTAATTCAGCACTAACTGATCTAAAAAATTTTTTGTTTAATATTTCTGCGTGAGACATATAATGAACAGAAAGACGAGTTTGGAGTATTGTATTGATAGTATGTTGTTTTATTGAATTTCTGATAGTGACTAATGAAGATATAATCCATCCAGCAATGGCTGAATAGCCAACAATGAAGAATAACCAATTCGATACTTCGAATTTAGGTGGTGTTTGGTCTAAGAATGTTTTATTAAACCAAAGTAACTCCCACCCTACAAACAGTAAAAAAATTAGGCTGACAACAAATAACAAAAAACCCAGTACTTGACCGGGTCTTAGTTTTAAGAAAAAGCGATTATGTGGAGGAAAACACTTACGCAACTCCAACGCCTTCAGATAAATTTTTCATAAAATAACTCCTTCCAAAATAAACTTTTCCAATATGACCTTAATGATATATATATAAAATTATATGTCAATAGTCATAATCAATTCGTTATTGCTCAACATAAGATGATCATAAGTTGAAATAATTCAATCATATTTAATTTTAAATATCAAAACAAAGGTTTTATTCGTTTGAATTCTCGTTGTTTGATGTAATGTTCTGTCATGGTTGCAGTTGCATGACCAGCTAGAGACTGAGCGTCCATACCCATTCTTTTTGCGTCAGTTAATGCTTTGGCTCTTATGTCATGAAATGTAAAACGTCGACCACCAGATTCAGCCCATTTGATTTGTACTCTATTCCACATTGCTTTAATTCCAGTATCGGAATAAGGCTGTCCTTGTCGTGTAGAAAACAGAAATAAACCTCGTATAGGTCGTTTTAATGCTTTTGCTCTAGCCACCACATCAATTAAACCATCTGTCCATTCATAGAGTTGTTTAGAGCCTGTTTTAGATTGCTTAATCCATATTCCCTCATCTGTAACTTGATCTAGTCTAATTTTTAGTATGTCACCTTTTCTCATGGCTGTGATATATGCAAAATCCATTATGATTACAATCAACTCACTAGCTAGGTTTTTCACCCCTTCAAATTCGTGATCGCTAATATAACGATCACGGCCCTTTTCAGGATGTTTGGCTACACCAAGACAAGGGTTTCTGTCTATTTGACCCCAGCGCATTGCATAGCTGAAAATATGAGAGAGTAGAGATATTTCTCTATTCGCCCGAATAGGTGCTTTAACTCCGCGTATATCTAAATACTTTGCAATATGCATTGGCCTAACTTCTAAGACTAGATTTTTACCAAATACACCTTTAAGATTTTTAGCCTCTATTAAATTGCCTGTGTAAGTTGACTTTGCTTTTTTGGGTGCTATCTCAATCATGTACTTATCAATCAATGCAGCCATTGAACCAGTAGGTGGCTTTTCTGAACCCGACTCTCTAGGTGTCTCGCCTTCAATTTCTGCCCATTTAGAAAATGCGATTGCTTTATCATCTGATAATCTAGTCCACTTGTTTTCTCTTGAGACGTAATAATAAGCACCATGCTTTAGGTACATTCTAGGCGGTAAATTGAAATTATTTTTACGACGACGACCCATTTATATCTCGCTATCTAATCGCATCAAAATTTGGTTCATTGGGGTTGGTAGATTGATAAGTGTTGCTAAGTCGGTCAATGACTAATGAGCGTAAAACTTTTGGTCTGCCAGCAGCGCTAATTTCAAAAGGATATGCTTGTTTTTTTAGCCAATTAATTTGAGATTTAGCGACTTTTCGATCGGTTAAGCTTTTTAATTCTTCAGCAGATAAAAATAAAACATTCAGTAGGCTCATTTTTACCAACCCTCATTATTAGCAAGAATTGGTATATCTAATCTTCTTGGAATTCCGTTACGAATTAGTTTTTCTACAACCTTTTCTGCAGAGCCTTCAATTTCTAACATCACGTTAATATGTTTGCCATATCCTTGGGACGCACATGCTGTTAAGAAGTCATAACTAATTTTAGTAGTACTTTGTAAGGTTTTGATCCTCTCCATTTTCGCCTGAATCCAGCTTGTTGCATTAGGGTAAGATCCAGCAACATACTTGCCAGGCTCCATTAATACATCAAAAGGAATAATGCGATCTCGACTGTGAAGCTCAAGCTCCCAGCGAACCCATGTATGGAATTTGGCACCAAGTTGCATACCCTTTTCATAAACACGAAGCATTTTTCCATTTTTACGTTTTCCAACATAAAAAGTTCGGCCACTACCATCTGGTTTTAACCAATTACCAATTTGATAGCAAGATGGAGTTTTTCCACCAGCATTGAACATGCCCTCCTCATACAACTTAACAGCAAGATCAACATTATAAATACCGTAGAAATCATCAACTGCTCCATCCCAGCGAGTAATTTTAGCTTTAAATTTATCTTGCAATAGGGTGGCTAATTTTATCCAGCTAGATACCATATGACAGCCTTCTGCTGGTATGGATATAAAGGCAGTATTATTTTGCCCGCCATATGCGAAGAATGTTTTTGATTCGCCTAGCTGAATTGATTGTTCCCAGCCGTGCAAACCTTTAAATCTATTTTTGACTGGTGAAAAGCTAGAGCCTAAGCAATTTATCAAATCATAAATGACAGAATCAAGGTCAAATTCTTTAAAAGTGAAAGTGCAGTTTAGAAAGTCAGTAATGGCGGCGTAGGGTTCACCATCAACTTTAGGTAAAGGGGTGGATATTAGGGTGGGTTTACCATTTATACTAAAAAACTCAAAACTTTCACCACTATCGTTATTGTTACTATTTAAACTTTCCCCCCGTATTACCAGACGGGGGTCTTCTGATTCTTGTTGCGTCGCTGAAGTTTGAACGGATGCTGTTCCGCCTTCGTTCGAAGATTTGGGCGGTGCTGGCGCATCCGTCCAAATCTTCGAGCCGATTGCGGTTTCATTTAAACCAAATTTAGATGTGTTTAATTCGTTCATAGTAGAGAAATATCAAGTTTTTCTACTATGAGTTTAAATTAAGGATTTTTCAAGTATCCTTAAGGAAATATTAATTATCCTTCATAATCGACCTTGCGTCGATCTGGAATCTTTATGTCCCCACCTGCAACTTTCCAAAAGTTACCAATTTTTTCAGCTAAGCTAAGGCCAATCGAACGATAACTACTTGGTCCTTTCTCTGGGAAAATGTCGCGTATTTTTATACCTAAAATATCTTCATATTTGCGAATAGTTTTTTTGCTATGGATCATATATAGCACCTTCCAGCCAAAGTGATGCCCCATTGCCAACATACCGAGAGCAGATTCAAGCTCATCTAGTTGCCCTGTGAATCCAGCAATAGCATTTTCTTGGATATCTGATAGTTGCTTTACTTGGTCGTCAGTGAGTTTTGCAATTACCTCGCTTTTGCTCTTGCGCTTAGGCAGCGGTATGATTGCTTCAGTTATTAAATCAAATGCTTTGTAAGTAAGTGATTTGTTTTTTTCAAGCTTTTCGTTAATGTCATCTTCTGGCTTAGATGTGCTGGGATTCTGAATGCTCATTTATATACTCCTTCAATAGGAGAACGATAGTGGAAAAAGGGGATTTGAGCAACCCTTATTAAGAAAATGAGAATTTATTAAGTAGTAACTGCGGTGCTAATCGAATGACTTTCGAAAAGCTTAGAGTATTTACTTTGAACACAATCATAGTGATACATAGTTCTAAGTAACCAGATTTTTTGCCAAAGTAAATCTTTAGGATCAAATATTGTTATATTCAAGCCCAAATCTTTTGCTTCTGTAGCGTCAATTACTGAGCCATGTGAATGATAATGATTTCTAGTTGCTAGCTTATTAATCACAATTTTAATATCAGCGACTTTTAATGATGACATCATCCCGTTAGATAGGAGATTAATTGCAAGCTTTCTGGTTTGATCGTGAAAGGATTTTGCAATTTGCATATCAAGGGGTGTATAGCTTCCAGCTGGAGCGTTTAGAATGAACTCAACAGGTATGTTGTTAATTGAAGGGTCAATCGGCCCTAATTCAGACTCCATCCCCATCAAAATAGTTGAGCCGCACAAAGCAATGACAGTGCCGTTACTTTTTGCACGTCTTGGAACTATGACTCTTAAATCTTTTGAGGCATGAGTTAAAATAGAACAAATTTTTTCTGTTGGGTCGGTGCCCCCGCCATTAGTCTCTAAAAGTAGATCAATAGGTTGGTTGCCAATTGATCTAAGAAGCTCGGCAAAATAAACGTCATCACCTTGATCAATTTGGGCATTTGTATCACAATTGGTGAAGTAAACAATTAGCTGGCGGCCTGTGACTTCTTCAATGTCACGAATTAGTAATTGTCTGAGATACCTGTCTTTGTGACTCACCCAGAATAAGGGTGACTGCTCTGGGATGTCTTTAGATCTAGGGAACTTGTCAGGCATGCTTAGCTTCAGCCAAAACCTTTTCTGCCTCTTCAATAGTATTAAAGAAAACGCTTTTACCTGCTTGAAAACGCTCAGCTGCTATTTGAAGATATTGATAAGATTCAGGCGTAGGAGCAAATGCAACTTCATCCTTAACTAGTTTTTGAGTATTACTTGATCCGAACAAAAATTCACAACCATTAGAATCGCTGTTTCTTGTTAAAGTGAAAACGGATTGTCTATTCACCATAGTATTTCCTAGTAATTTATTATTATATGACAATAGGATAGCTAACAAAGTTTATAATATACATACAATAAAATCAATAACATTATCCCCTATAGTAGATAAAAGCAATATAGTCTGAATGGGTATATGCATATATGTCTAATAACTTAATATAGTAGCAAGACAGGGGTATATGTTTGATATAGTAAGGAAGATACTAATATTAGAAAGCAAATACTGGCTTATCAATATTAGTCATATACTTAAGCGATTCTGTATCCAAGGTTGTGATTCCTGTTGTCGTGGGTTCGAGCCCCATCAGCCACCCCATCCCCTTTTTTCTTCATTAGTCCAATCTCTAAATCAATTTTCTCTTTTATATAACTAATGGTTATATAAATATAATTACAAATTCTTTTTAATTATTTAAAAGCTTTGTTAAAGTGCGCTCATTCTTTGAAATAGATAGAAACTCAAATGAGCCAAGCCAAACAAAAATTGCTAGAAAATGATGTAGCTGTATTGCAAGCAATTGCGCATGAGTTATTGCTAGTACAGCAACAAACGGGTTACGGCTCAATTGAGATTAC
>JANMOF010000456.1:0-16135 GCA_031368925.1 Leptospiraceae bacterium | reverse complement strand
ATCATTTAGCTTTTTTCCATCCTGTAAATATAAAACTCTCCGTTCTATTTGGTTATTTACATATAAACCTCGAAAGTCTGAACTCCAATTTTGACCAACCCAATGAGTATAAACCTGCGGAACAAAGTTAAGCGCTTCTGTAAGATTTCTAAATCCAGATCTTCGTATCTGTTCACGGCTAATGACTGTTACATCTGCCGGAGCTTCTGATGTTTTTTGTGCAAACTTAGAGACTGATACAACTACATCGTCTTTTTCTGAAAGTATTTTAAAAACATCTTCCGATGCTGCAGTAAGATCTTCTTTAGGTAATGGAAATGTAATGTCTTTCCCAATAGAATTATTCTTAATAAATTCATCAATATTTTCAGAACGCTCTGATCTTTTAACATTTGATTTTATTCTATTCGCAATTTTATTTGAAAAGTCGCTGATGTTTTGATCGTCAGAAACCTTTGTTTCTTTTGGATCTAAAGATATTCCTTCTATACCAGATAAGTCATTCGATAAATTAAAGGCATCAATTAATACTTCCTTCTCGGGATGATAAATTTGTCCGTATAGATTTAGGTTTCCATTTTCTTCTCGTTTATAATATCCATCCAAAAAAAGTAAGGCATTGTCTTGCTTGGCTTTGGTAATACCTTGTTTTGCGGAGGATTGCTCAGCTTGAATTACTTCATAATCCAAGCTACTTAGCTTAGCTGCGAGTTGTTCAAATATCTTTTCTGATATATTTTGTTCCTTTGCAGTCTTATAGGGATTAAATAGTGCAAGATATATTTTCTTATTTTTTTTCTCCTGCGCAGAAAGAGCATTTATAAAAATAGAAAATCCAAGTAATAACGCTAGTGTATTAATCCGATTCAAGTGATTTATCCTATATTTTTATTTAGAAATTCTCCATGAGGCTAAAGCAAGTAAGCCCCTATCTTGTGAATAATTAGCATAAGTCTCTTTGTGCGCTTATTCGTATTTCTTTTTCCTTACAGAAAAAGACAAGAAAATTATTTGTTTGACACTTTTTTATTAGTTAGATATAAAACTATTTAAGAGTTGATGAATTTGCTATTAGCCGCTATTTTTCGAGAAGGGGCATACTTATGGCATTGGAATTAGAAATTATAATTTCTCCGTTTTTAATTTTAAGACTATTGAAATCCAAGTCATTATGTTATATATACTTTATGTGATACAGTGATTTTATTTTAAAATTTTTCTTTCTTTTTTTGATTTAATTTTAAGTATGTGGATATGATTTTTAAAAATAAATTTTCATTTATACTGATTTTATTGCTTCAAAGTTGCACTGGAGTTTATTATGGGATTGATGGACCTGATGTTATTTCCAGAAATGATGCAGTGGCTAAGATCAATGATGCGTATCTAGTAAAGTTTGCAGCTTGTGGTTTTGATTCTACAAATGCCAAGCTATTAGTGGCTAGATTTTCTGTTAGTGATAGAAAGAACTTGGACGGTGCCTACTATGCAACGAAGGATATCGACTCCTGTGTCAAGAGCATACTTTTTGTTTCCTGCGTCGATTCGGCTGCCTATAGTTGCAATATATCACCGAAAGATTTTTTCGGTGGCGGTGGTTTATTCCAAGGAGGATTCTAAAAAGTATAACTAAAGCCTGCCCAGAAAGTTCTTTTTTCTACGGCAGGAGCGCCATCAGAAATATCTTTTCCACCTGCATTACTTATCATTGGATATAAATTTCCAGCAGCGAAAAGATTTTTAATCATAAAATAAAATTCCATGTTTTCTAAGAATTTATAATTAAAGCCTAAGTTGGCTAGATGGTTTCCTTCTACCCTTTGGTTTTTAGGAGAATACCATGACGGATAATAGACATAAGTTACTGAGACTGTTACTTTATCGACGGGGTAAAATAATGTATGCCACCTTGTCACGTTGCTTGGATAGCCTTTGAATTGTCGATTGTTTTGATCGCTGGTTAGATATATACTATCAGTTTTTTCCGGTGACGCTGTAAGTAATTTTACAATTGATTGGCTTACCGTAGAAGAAATCATTCTTGTTTTGTAGCTAATAGAAATTTCCGCTCCGCCCTGTCTAATCTCACCAGGATTATTCTTGTAAAACCAATACCCATTCCAGTTTCCTGGAACGTCAGTTCCAAGTCTTGGCATATTACAACCATTCGGACCGGGTGTTGTAGCGGTTGGTGTGCTAGGTTTATCGCAATATAAAACCCCTACATCAATTACCTTTTCTACTTTATTGAAAAATAGTATATTCTCAATTGAGAGGTTTGATGTGAAATTATAATTAGTAGCAAATTCAAAGCTTCGCATTTTTTCTGGTTTAGTTCTTGGAACATCTTTGTAGTAGCTGGTCGGAAATCCTTGCCCATCGAAAGAATTTGGAATATTCGAAGCTTGGATAAATGGAAAATTTTGATTTCGTAAATGCCCGTCGCCTTCGAAACCACCTGCATAGGATACCCCTACTACTCCACGAAAGCCTTCTTGGTAAGAAAAGCGAAATCGTAAATCTTTTGTCATTCCATAAAGAGCCCCGATACGCGGTGCAACGTTACTCCCCCAATATGGATGCTTATCAAAACGAAATGCTCCGAAAATATCTACCTTGTCTGAAAGCTTATAAAAATCCTCCATGAAAAAACTTCTAACAGAAATGCTTCCAGGATAAACATAACGATTTCTTTCATTTGGAGTGAGACCATTTTTGTCCGGCAAAACAGCGTTATCCGAGTTATTTATAATGAAATTATTTCCGTCAGAGTTGACTTGTCCCATGTCGTATTTTCTATATTCAACTCCGATAGCAGCATTGTTATTTTTGATTAGATCATTTAAGCTTAATATGATTGAGCCACCATACCTATACTCGCGTGTTCCGCCAAGCGCCAAACCTTTCTGACTTCTTAGAAATATGTCATCAACCGTGTAATAGTTTTTAAATTTGATCGAAATCTTTTCATTTACGTCATAAGTATAAGTGCTAGTTCCACTCTTGACTGTGTTTTGCAGTCGGTTTCTATCTCTGTAAAAATTATATAAGTCTCTCGTTTGATTTGTATAAAAACCTGTGAGTTCTAAATTTTTATAATTAATTACACCGGTAACAACATCACTGTCGGATCTTTTTAATCGCGCACCACTCGTAGCTACGTTTCTACGAGTAGCTACGGAATTAAATCCGCCAGTTGGATCAGGAGTATAAGTATCAAACATTCTTACTGCATCGGAGGGTATTTTAGAAGTAGGGACTAATTCCGTTAGTCCTCTCTGATAATCATAGTAGCCCTCTTGACCTTCTAAGCCTTTCGCTTTTGCCCAGCCTTCACTTCTTAGTTCTTGTCCATTGTAACGAGCAGTTGACATTTGGAAAAAAGTTTTTAAATCTGGATTCTCTTTTCCGCTCCCACCTGCTTGCAATGTGCCGGTTGAATAATTGTTTTGTCCCATTGAGCTAGAAATAGTTGTACCGTTTGTAGTATTTCCATTCTTGGTGATAATGTTGATTACCCCCAAAAGTGCTCCTTGCCCTAAAGTTACGGAGCCCGGACCTCGAATTACTTCTATTCTTTCAATGTATTCCATATTCATTCCATTAATAATTGAATCGGGTGGACCCCAAAACCATTCAGTATTCATATTGTGTCCATTGATGAGAAGTAGCACTTTCGCGTTGTTATCCGAAGCAAATCCTCGAAAACCAGCAATGGTGTCATCTTGATCTTCGACTGTAAAAAACCCTGGAACATAGGTTGTTAATACTTCATTAACAGTCCGTGCACCGCTCATTTTAATTTGTTCTTTGGTAATGATTGATACTGATGCTGGCTGTTTCTTTGCATCTTTAATAACGTTAGACGCTACGGACACTGTTTCTTTCTCTGCTAAAATTTTAAATACATCGGCAGAGGCGCTTGCTACATTCTCTTCAGCAATTGGGAAAAATAAATCTTTATCCTTTCCAAGAGCAGTTGTAGTGATCGCTTCATTGATATTGTCTCTTCGTTCTATTCTCTTCGTATTCGTGCGAACTCGAATTGTAATTTTCTTCTTGAATTCGTCGATGGAAGAGTCAGAAGTTTTTTTCGTTTCATTGGGATCTAATGCTACACCTTCTACTCCGGATAGCTCATCTGTAATATTTAAGGCATCGATCATAAGTCCAGTATCTGGATTATAGATTTGAGAGTAAATATTTACCCCGTCAGGTTCGTTCAATTTATAATAACCATCAACGACAAACTTTGCTCCATTTGCTTTAGCGGTAATCATTGTTGTTTTTAAATCAGATTTTGATTCCCTAACATCAAATCCATTTACTTTAAAACTTTCGTCTAGGTTAGTATAAATTCTATTTGAGATAGACTCAGATTTTTGAGATTTATAAGGATTGAAATGCGTTAGGTAAATAATCTTAGAATTATTTTGACTTTCCTGAGAAAATATCTCCATGCTGAAAAAAACAAAAAAACCTATTAGGATAACTTTCATATAACAACCTCTTGAAAAAAACTCGTTGGCGATTTAAAACACTTAGCTCGCTCTTTGTTTAAAATGGTTTTTATATTCATTGATTTATTATATACCACTTCTCATAAATAAGTTCCGCTATTTTTCACAAAAGGGGTATTCCCAATTGCCAAAAGATAGTTAACTAGTTTTAAATCGGAATTTACTTTTGGCAATTGGTATAATGATGTCAAACAGAATAGAGTTTTTTAATGATAAGAAACATTTTTTTTTATATACCCTTCGCCAAAAGTAATTTCCCTTTTTGTAAAAAATAGGGTATTCCCAAACGCCAAAAATAAGACTCTTTTAAAAACGAATGGGTAATTTCTTTTGGCGTTTGGTATATTATTCTTTGAGGATAATGCAGAATTGCCGAAATAATTTAAAAACTATTGAAAATAGTATCGCCCTGTTATATATACCAAATACCAAGACTAATTTCTCACAAGAATGTTATTCGAGTGGTAAAGGTTAAACGCAGTTTTTGAATTTTAAATTGGTGAGGATAATATTGAGTTCCCTTAGCGTTGCAGGAACTATTGAATCTAGCTTTATATTGTTATATAATAGGTAGGGGTTTTGTTTCGTTGAATTAGGAATAGAAGGCATAACAGCATAAAACTCATTCTATGCTGTTATATAGAAATTGAACTTATTGGTTTTCTAGTTTTTTTCTAAGGACAATCATAGCGTCTCTTTTTTTGTAGGATAACCGTAAGTATTCTAATGCCTCTTTATTATTAGGAACCACAAGTAATGCATTCTCAAAAATTTCTATTGAGGAGTTATAATTTCTATCATTGTAATGATTGATTCCTGTTTCAACGTAGGTTTTCATGTTCGAGCTTTCAAAACTTCTAATTGCATTTAGATCAGAAGTTGCTTGCCCATTTGATGGGAGAGTTCTTAGGGAAGCCATAAACATTTTTATAGCTTCAAAAGGCTTTCCTCTTTTTGCGAGATCTGAACCTTGCAATCTTTCCTGTTCACTTTGAGCGAGTAAACTAGCTTGTATCCCCTCTTTTGCTGAGGAGATGCTTGGATTTATTGCTAGAACTTTTTGGTAATCAGCCCTAGCTTGTGCATAATTCTTGTTCTTGAAGTTTGTATCTGCACTATTTAGTAGTTCTCTTGTTTTTGTCCCCGAAAGTTTTTCTAGAATTAATTGCTGAAAAGAAAATGCAGATTTATTACCTGGATCTCTTTTTAAAATTGCTTCAAAAACAATTTTAGCTGAATTCAACTTTCCTTCGTTAATTAAGTTTACTCCTACGTCGAAAAGTTTTGTTAGCTTAGCACGTTCAACGATTGCATCCGGTACAGTAACACCAGATTCTTTTGCATACTTCTCGTTCAGGAAAAAAGAAGATTGATCAGGAAGTAAAACTCGTTCATCACCGCAAGTAGTGCTCTTCATATTAATTCGATTTGCCATTTGCCCTGTGAGAACTCCGATTTTACTATAGTCGGGGCTAATGCCAAATGTCGCTCCCACTTTTACTAGAGCGGGAAAGCTTGTCATAAGTATTATATTATTTTTCTTAGCAAACTCGGAAAGTGCTTCAAATTCTACATTGGAATATAATGGATCATTGACCATGAAGAATGCATCTGTTTTTCCTTTGAGTTCTTCTAACGCAGATTTGAATTCTTTTTTATCTGCTAATTTTTTTCGGTTATAAATGAGTTTGTATTTTAAATCAGTGTATTCCCCTTCTCCCGCAGAATATTCACCGTCGTTAGTAGTATAAAATGCAGATACATTTTTTGCATTTGGTTTAATATCCTTTAATGCTTGAAAAAATTCACCAATGCTAATGTCCATACTTACACCGCATAGATTTCCACCTTCAATTCCAAGCGACTTTGGAGAATTTACCATAGAAAATACGATAGGCGTTTTCTTTAAGTTTTCTTTTGCAACCTTTGTCGCAGCAGGACCTATGGTGATAAAAAGTGGCGCTTCCGAGTCATCAATTGCTTTAAAGTAGCCAGCAATATCCGGCTGTTCGGCAGTAATAATGTCTAAGTAAGAAATTTTTAATTCACCTTCGAATACTGATTGTATGCCGTATAATCCTTGCTCATAAATTCTATTATCCGACGAAAGTAAAACTTCAATCGGTTTGTTTGCATAAATTGAATGAGTTAGGAACACGGCGAGAAAAATTAATTTATTCCATTTTTTCATAGTGCTAGATCCCTTGTTTCTGTTTATTTTTATTAGCTAAGTTTGCTTTCCATTTTTTCTAATCGTTGCAGATTTATTTCTGCAGGCTTGAAGTCTGTCTTAATTTCTAAACTTCGAGACCATTGATTTTTTGCCTTAAGGTATAGACCTTGTTTAAAATAAATTCCACCTAAATTATTATGCGCATGATAATTTAGAGGATCTGTTTTCAAAGCTCTATCATAGAATAGAATTGCTTGGTCTAGCCTATTTAGAAAAGAATGACAATTAGCAATTTTTAGGAGAATTCTGGAATTCTCTGCATTTTCTTCATCCAATAGTTGCTCGTAAAGAACCAAGGCTGTTTGGTATTCTTTGTTTTTGTATTTCTCTTCTGCTTGCTCTAATAGCTGTTCGTTTTCTGCTTTTAATTTATCCCAGACAGAAAGTGTCTTAGATTGGTTAGTGTTACTAAGCGAAGATTTTTCAATAATGGCATCTCTAATGGTTTCATACAAAAGAGTTGCCTGGTTATTTTCAGGTTGAATATTTAAAGCACGCTTGATCATGGATTCAGCCCGTCCAAACACTCTCAGTCCGTAGTAGATAGATGCAAGATTCATTAAGTTTAAAAAATGCTTTTGATCTCGAAGGAATAATCTTTCTGCTATATCAGCGGCTAAATTTAATTTGCCGTATACACGGTAGGTATTCGATAATGCATACAAATATTCATTATCACTTGGATTAATGGTTAGATACTGTTCGAAGCATTCTATTGCCTTTGGGAATTCTCCTTTTTGAAAATATACTTTCCCTAAAAGTTTTAGCATATCAGGAAAATCGCTGTAATCCGACAAGAAGCGCTCTACTTTTTTAATCGCTTCTTCGGGGTTGCCTTCTTCTATTAATTCCATTCCTGCTAATACAGATTCGGTTACTTGGTAAGGCATTTCCTTCGGAAGGTCTGCTTCGCTGTAAGACTCGTTAAAGGAAATGCGGAGTAAGGAAAAGTCATCCATTAATGCTCCGGTTTGCTTAACTCTCTGGGCAATCATAGGAAGTTTTCCCTCACCCTCTTCTACTCTTAAGAGGAACTGTTGCTCGTCTTCTTGAATAAACTCTGTTCCGTCTTGGTTGTGAAGAACTAAATCGTCACGACCGTCAGAACCTGTTATAATTATATCTCCAGGCATGAGCTGAAACATTCTAACATGAAACTGATCTTCTTGATCAGGAGTCCCAATTTTTCTGAGAGCTAATTCTTGCTCCAAGAAAGAAGCTTTTCCATCTCGATATAAAACAGTCCAAGGATGCTCGGCATTGATATAATATAAAACTCCAGTCGTATTGTCTACCAATCCAAGACAGATGGAAATATACATGGATCCTTCGAAGGATAAAAATACATTATGCAAATCTAAGAATCTTTCTTTGAGCCAGATTTCTGGATACGTGCTTTGAAATTTTTCAATTTTAGAGCGGATAAGACCAGCATTAAATACAACACCGAGAACAAGGGCACCACCGGCTCCTTGAATAGACTTACCCATCGCATCCCCATTGATAAATACTGTATATTCTTTTCCATTGAGTAAAATTGTATCCGTGATACAAATATCCCCGCCGATCTGAGAATTCCATTTTCGGAAAGAAAATTTCTTCTTTTGTTCAATGATAAATTCTGTCTTTACCTTTGAGCTTGTATTGTTATTGGGTTGAAGCGGACTTAATAGAATGGATGTCAGATAATAATCGCCGTCCTGTGCTATTTTAAGAGCCTGGACTTCCTGTAGGGTTCGATTTAATTCCTCTGTTCTTTGTGCAACTTTCAACTCTAAGTTTTGTGTAAAATCCTGAATTTGCGAAGTCATCTGGTTAAAACTTTTGGCTAGTTGCCCGAGTTCATCACTACCCGAAAGTTTAATCCTATGATTTAAATCTCCACCTCCAATTTTTTGCGCACCCTCAGAAAGTTTTTGAATTGGTTTAGAAAAGAAAATTGCCGCATAAGCTGCAATAATAATACCTACAATAAAGAGAACGCCGGCAACTCCGATGATAGTCGTTCTAATTTGCACAACAGGTTCATAAACTTTTTTCTTATCAAATTCGAAAACGGCAATTCCCACTTTTCGTATATTTTTAGTTTCAAATTCAGTGATAAAAATTGGATAAGAAAAACGAAGGATTACATTACTCGAAGAAGATGTTACTTCTTTCATTTCTAATTTTTCCAATTTCTTAAAATAATTTTTATCAGCATCTGAGACTTGTTGCTCAATTCGTTTTTCATGAAGGTCAGCGACATACTTTCCATCTACATTAACGACGTAGGATTCTAACAGACCGGTAATATTACTGTCTTTCAAACGCTTAATCGATGTTCTTGTAGTATCATATGTTTCGTTCATCAAGAGCTCTTCCGTAGCTAAGTTCGAAATATTTTGTGCAAGATTGCTACAAACTTCGAAGGTTTTATTTAAAACAACAGCTTGGTTGCGGTATAAAACGATGAGGGAAAGTGGTAGCACGCTAATTAGAACTACGCCGCAGATCAGAATAATCATCTTGGTTCTAATCTTTACGTTTCGATTAAAATTTTCAAAAAATGCAAATTGATTCATAGGTTATTCTCTTTATTGTATTAATATCAAAAAATATTACTGTAATCTGCTAGTTCCAAAATGATACTTAAAATAAGGAACTGAGTAAACTCATATCTGTAAAATTTATTTTGGCTTTCAAAAGTGTTCAGATTTTTTAGCATTAACAGTTAAATACTTTTTCATTTTTCGAAACACTATTTACAAAACTCGTATATCTTTCTTATTAAAGTCAACAAAAATATTCATTTGGTTGTATTTGTTAAAATTTTTTCACCAATCCCTTGAGTAATTATATATCTAATAAGGGAAATAATTTGTTTACTAGATTTTCTTTCTAGGTTACTCAGTTTTTTCTTGAAATTACGGAGATTTGAAATTTTATTAACATGAATTCGATACAAAGTTTATTCTTGATGTCATTCCTGCGAAGGCAGGAATCTAGAATTATCAGGATGTTTTCAATTGATGTAAAAATGCAAATTATTCCTACCTTCATTCTGACGCTTTTAGAAGATTTTTTTTATTTCTATGTTAAGATTATATCAGCTAAAGCATCAATAAAATCAGGGTAAGTCCCATGAGCAGGAATTCTATAATATTCTTTAATTCCGTTATCAAGTGCGATGCCTTTTAGTTGAACTCCGATTTCCTCCAATGTTTCCAGGTGATCGCTAACAAAACTAATTGGGAATACTGCGATTCGTTTGTGCCCTGCTCTTCCTAGCTCCTGTAGCATATTAATCGTATTTGGTTCTGTCCACTTGGATGGACCTACCCTGCTTTGAAAGGAAAGAAATGTTTTCCCTTTGAAGCCAGACTTACTTAGAAGTTCATTTAGGTTATTTACATTTGCTTCGATTTCTTCTCTATAAACATCACCTTTCTCTATAAGGCGCATTGGAATTCCATGGGCTGAATAAAGGATTGTTATATTCTCCCAATCAGGAACTCCCGTTTTTGTATCTAAGTGTAAAAAAATATCTGACTTTAGATTTCCCTTAAAATAATCTAGGATTAAATTTCTCGTTGCTTCTAAGAATTTTGGATGCGTATGAAATGGTGCTATAAATCCTTTTCTATTAAGGGGACATATTGCTTTCTGAATCTGAGTGCCGCAATGTTTGCCGCAGGATCCGTCCTGTGAATTTGCAGGACATTGTCCGGTGAGTCCTTCCAGAATTTTAGCGATGCTCATTGTCGTTGATCTTGAAAAATGGGGAAATAGAGGTAATACTATATTATCCGCTGAAACAACCAAATCTTCTTTTGGCAAATCTCGAAGATTCGGATAACCGCAAGCCATCGCGATTTGCACTTTCCAATCTTTACCTGTTTTTTTGTGAAGAGCCTTCGCCAATGCCTTAGCTTGTTTTTCTGTTTCTTCTACAAGGGGAGATCCACCACCAAAACCCATTGAAGCATAGGTATGCGCAATCTTAGGAGCACGCTTGCGAGCAATAAAACGTGCTAAGCGAATGCGTATAAATTCTGGCAGTGGAAGATCGAATACAAGTGGATCACAAAATAAATCTAATAAGAATTGTTCGATTTCTTCCGCGTTTCTAGGTCCGCCCAGGTTGATTAAAGTGACTTTCATAAATATACCTTTAAATTATTAGAGCGGATAAGTAAATAAAAAAGATTACGCCTAAACTGGAACGTAAATATTAGCGCCCTTCTCCTTGAATTCTTCTGCTTTATTTTGCATTCCCTTTTCTAATGCATCATTTTCCGAATAACCGTTTTTTTCTGCAAATTCCCTTACATCTTGCGTTAACTTCATCGAACAAAAGTGGGGTCCGCACATAGAACAAAAATGTGCTTCTTTCATTCTTTCCTGTGGAAGAGTTTCATCGTGAAACTTTCTAGCTGTCTCTGGATCGAGCGAAAGATTAAATTGATCCTCCCAGCGAAATTCAAATCGAGCTTTGCTTAATAAATCATCTCTTACCCGTGCGCCGGGATGACCTTTTGCAAGATCAGCAGCGTGTGCAGCAATCTTATATGTAATCACTCCTGTTTTCACATCATCCTTGTTCGGTAAACCTAAATGCTCTTTCGGTGTCACATAACAGAGCATAGCCGTTCCCATCCAGCCAATCATGGCGGCACCAATCCCAGAAGTAATGTGATCATAGCCGGGCGCGATATCTGTGACAAGAGGACCTAATGTGTAGAAAGGGGCTTCGTGGCAGATTTCTAATTGTTTATCCATATTTTCTTTGATTAAATGCATTGGCACATGACCCGGTCCTTCAATCATAACTTGCACGTCATGCTTCCATGCGATTTGAGTGAGTTCGCCTAATGTCCGTAATTCGCCAAATTGAGCTTCATCATTTGCATCCGCTGTGCAACCCGGGCGAAGCCCATCACCAAGAGAAAAAGACACATCGTATTTTTTCATTACTTCACAAATACGCTCGAAGTTGGTATAGAGGAAGTTTTCTTTATGATGTGCAAGACACCATTTTGCCATGATTGAGCCTCCTCTGGAAACAATGCCTGTTACCCGCTTGGCAGTTAATGGGACATATTTTAATAGGACACCGGCATGAATGGTGAAGTAATCAACACCCTGCTCTGCTTGCTCTATAAGAGTTTCAATAAATAAATCTATATTTAGGTTTTCAGCTTTTCCATTCACTTTTTCGAGTGCCTGGTAAATCGGAACTGTTCCAATTGGAACAGGTGAATTCCGGACGATCCATTCTCTTGTCTCATGAATATTTTTTCCGGTAGACAAATCCATAACAGTGTCTGCTCCCCATTTGATCGACCATTTTAGTTTCTCAACTTCTTCTTCTATGGAAGAAGAGATTGCAGAGTTTCCAATATTAGCGTTGATTTTAACTAAAAAATTTCGACCTATGATCATAGGCTCTAGTTCCGGGTGATTTATATTGGCTGGAATAATAGCACGACCGCGAGCGATTTCACTTCTTACGAATTCAGGGTCAATACCTTCTCTCAGGGAAACGAATTTCATTTCTTCCGTAATGATTCCTTTTCTCGCGTAATGCATTTGAGAAAAATTTTTATCCCCTCTTTTTAATCTCTCTTGAATCCATTCCAATCTCCTTTTAGGTAGACCCTGGTTTGGATCGAATCCAGTAGGTCCTTCGGTATTGTAAAGATTCGCTTCCGTTCCATTGGATAGTTTTATTTTTTTACAAGGAATTTCATGTCCATCTAAATGTAAGTCTTCCTTTAGTGGGAATTGATTTGCTAAAGTTTGTAAGTTTTCGGGGAGTTGATTTGGTAGATTCATAATCTCGCTACGTCCTTTTTTAGAAATCCGTTAGTGAGATTTTTACAATAACCAGAAAAAGTATAAGAGCCTGTCCTACACGCTCTAAATCCGTTTTCCTACGCTGGCATTACCCAGATCAGGTTATTAGGGACTCTCTCAGAGTAAATAAATACCCACCCCCAACGGTATGTTCATCTACCTTTAATTTTCTAAAGGTGTCAACTTATTTTTTATAGCCTTTGGTTAATGCTAAAATCAAAGTTTACTTCCTTTGTATTGATATAACTTCTATAAGAGCCAAGATAATTCGATAGAATATCATTTTCATAAAGCCCACCTTTCGTAGTAAATGCACCTGTGGTAAATTGACGATGCCCTGTAATCCCAATTTTAAGAAGCGATGTTTCGGAGATCATATAGCTAGTTTCTATTCGTGTCAAAAATCCAGGACCGGATGTATAGGATAAAAAGTTTAGAGCTCGTTGGACATGAAAATCTCTTGTTCTTACGAATGCGTAGAGTAAATGAAAGGAAGGCTCAATTTTAAAATCGCCAATGGCGAATATATAGCCACCCCCAACCGGGATTTCTGTAAATGAATAACTGTAGGATAGTCCAGAGCCAATAGGTCCGTAGAATACAGGTCTAGAACTAACGAACTGCATAACATCGTAGACATAAAATTTAGCATAGGAATAACGCAATCCAGAAGAAAGAAAGAATCCAGAGCCAGTTGCCCACGGATCTGGAGATGCCTCACCAAAATGGTATCTAAAAAAGCCTTCCATATTATATTCGAAAACTGTCGACCTACCCTTCCCATCTGCAAAATTAGTAGTCCCTGTATATGTATAGGCAGTATCATGAAGAACTCCCTGACCGGGGGAAAATTTAGATCCTTTTTCGGAAGAAGTGCTATTTAAAAAGAAGTCTTCATCTCTTGTTCCTCCGGAATTTTGATATGAGCCATTTGTAATAAGTCTACCGCGCAAAGAAAATTTATTTTTGAAATAACCGCCTTCAATTCCACCTAAGTTGAAGTTTCGTTGGTAGGTAATTCTTGAGCCACCACGAATCCCGGAAAGGTTTGGGTATTTGTTGCCAGTTTCAAAAATATGTTCCCCTTCGTTTCGAACGCCGATTAAACCAATATAGCCGTCTGCCAAAATTGAATTATTATAGAGCACAAAAAGTAAGAAAAGAATTTTAAAAAGATTCACCAAGCCATGAACTGCTATCCTAACTTAAAAGTAAATCAAAGATTCCAGTTAGCATTTGTTTTAGCTTTTTGCCGTGAAATCATTTCACGGTAAAAAAACTTAATTTTAAATAGTAAGTTAATCGTTTTTGCTTTCGGAGATTATCGTCGATTATTAAATTGGGAATTATGATTACAAAGAAAAAACAAAAAGTTGAACTTAGCCTGGAAGAAGTTCCAAGATTTTTTCAAGTTTCTATGGAAGAGTTTCAAAAGAAAGCCAGGGAGCTTAAAATTCCGATGTTAAAATCCGGTAAGTTTAGTGAGGATGTATTGGAAAAATACTTTCAGCGATCGGATACTATTAGTTCACATTTATCCAAAATCATAGCTGTTTCGAATCAAAAAGGCGGAGAAGGAAAGACTACTATTTCCTTGTTTCTATCGGAGGCGTTGTCATTTGAGTCTAGAGTGTTGTTAGTAGATTGGGATCCCCAAGCGAATGCGACTAGGCTTTTTGTGAATGATCCTGAGAGAACGGTACGCAAGGCCGTTCCGGGGCGAGACGGTGGCGGACGCGCTGGGGGCGACGTTGCACAAGGAACTGGACTTTGGCCTGCTGCCTGAGGCGACGCCGCGGCGGGTGCGAGACTTGCTGACCAACTGTCTCGCAAAGGACCGCAAGCAGCGTCTGCATGACATCGGTGATGCGAGGCTTGAGCTCGATCGTGCGATCAACGGGCAGGAGTGGTCCTTGGCGGCCGCATCGACGCCTGTGCCCAAGAGCAAGCGATTTCTCACCATCGGAGCGGCGTGCGCGATGGTGCTCGCAGCCGGTGGAACCGGGTGGTTGCTCGCGAGCAGGCTCTCGCGCCCCGCGCCGGTTGCGCCGGCGCAGACGTTTCATGTCTCCACGACCATGCCCAGCAAGCCGCCCTTCCGCGGGCTGGTGGGTATCTCCCCGGACGCGAGATTCCTGGTCTACACCGCGTGGCCCGAACTCGAGCCCGACAGCACCAAGCCCGAAGGCGTGCTCGTGGTGCGTCGGCTCGATCGTGACGAGACCATCGTCATCGAAGGCAGCGAAGGGGCAAGAAATGCCGCGTTGTCGCCGGACGGGCGCTGGGTGGCGTTCTCCAGCGCCAAGGACCGCGCCAGCACCAAGTTCAGCCTCAGAAGGGTTGCGCTTGACAATGGGCGACCTTCGGGCAAGCCAGAGACCATCTGCGATCTCGCGCAGGGAACACAGTTCTCATTGGGTTGGGCGTCGGACCGCGAAGTTGTATTTTCGTCGGATACTGAGCAGACAATCAACGCCGTTGCGGCATCCGGCGGCGAGCCACGGGTTGTCCTGCGCAAAGAACGCCCCGAGGGAATCGAGGGTTGGGATAGCTTTGTCCCGCTGGTCGCGGGGAAGTCCGTGCTGGCCACGCACTATTCGATTACGGGTGAGAAGATCAAGGTGAATACCGAAGTCATCGACCTGGCTTCGGGTAAGCGGACGCTTGTGCTCCCCGACGCAGGCGCCGCCCAACTCGTGACTGACGCCGTTCACGGGGGATATCTGCTCGTAGCGATTAGAACCGACCAGACTGGCCTGGTTGCGGTGCGGTTTGATCTGGACACGCTGCGCACACTCGGCGACCCCGTACGGGTGTGGAGCGGCAATGCGGCGGGCCAGTTCGTCCTCTCGCCCAGCGGCACGCTCGCGTTGTCGACGCGTCCATCGGACTCTTCGGATCGACGCCTGGCATGGCTCGATGACAAGGGTCAGCCGCAACCCATCCAAGGACCAACACGAGCCTTCTCGGAGATCGTGGTCTCGCCGGATGGCGGGCGTGTGCTGGCCAACCTGGAGGTGAACAGCCCGGGTGAAATGAGTTCCGAACTGTGGGTGCAGGGCCTCACACGCCGAACGTCGGCGCGAATCCCGATCCAGGGATGGGCTATGGGCCTGATGTGGAGCCCCAACGGGCAGCGGATTGCGCACGGCTCTTTCGCCACGGACGAGTTTTCGATCATGGAGCGGCCGGCAAGCGGATCGGGCGAGGCGGTCAAGATGTATGCGACGCCGCTCGCTCAACAATCGTTTGTGGTGCCCTCGGCTTGGTCACCCGACGGAAAGATCTTGGCGATCGTACAGCAGGAGATGAAGACCAACACGAGCAATGTGCTAATGCTGGAGCAGGAGGCGGGAGGCGGCGGGGGGGCGACGTGGAAGGCGACACCCTACCTGAACTCCCCGGCCGACGAGCACGCCCTGCGATTCTCGCCCGATGGCAAGTGGGTGCTGTTCTGTTCGGTGCAGTCGGGGCGACATGAGTTGTACATGCAGCGGTTCACGGGCGCGGGGTCGGGCGCAGAGGACACCAAGGCCGGACGCGT
>JANMOF010000445.1:0-12979 GCA_031368925.1 Leptospiraceae bacterium | reverse complement strand
CAAGTATATTCCCAAAATTAAAACTGCCAAGGATTTATATTTTATCAATGAGTAGGAATTTGCAATGTCACCCTGAGCAGCAGCTTCCAAGTGTGCGTGTCGAATGGGTAGAAAATATGAAAGACACAGTATCCTTCGACTGGCTCAGGATGACAGTAAGGCTAATGATTATTATCTACTTATTAATTTCTGCAAGTATTTTCGCAGACTCGGAAGAAATTGAAATCGAATGGGAGGGTGTAAAGAAAATTTCCGAATATCAATTTCAAGTTAGAGAAGTGAGTGAGGAAAAAATTGTCTTAGAAGAAAAAGTAAAAGACACAAAGATAAAATTTACTCTTCCTTCTGGAAAATATGAATACCGTATCGGATCCCTCCTATTTCCAACCAAACCGATATGGAATGAATGGAGTCCTTTCATCGTTCGAAGAATTCGAATTCCTTCTATCACTTCACCGCAAGAATTAAAACTAAAAATCTTCGAAGTAGAAAAAGAAATAAATATTATTGGAGAAGGCTTCGAAGAAGATATGAAAATTCGCTTACAATCTGGCGACGAGACAATTCCTATCGAATATAAAATTATAGATAAAAATACTTTTACTCTCAAGATTAAACTAGCGAATAATAAGTATAATTCTTTCGACTTAGTTCTAGAAAATCCAAACAATCGTATAATGCATCAGAAAAATTTCATTTCCTTTACAGAGCCAATCGACAGTAAACGCTGGCAGGTATTCAGACGCTCAGCAGTTCTCCCCGGATGGGGACAGGACTACAGAGGAGACACAAATCGCCGAAAGTATATTTACTTTCCCACGATTTTACTTTTTACAGGGTTATACTTTAAAACTAGAATGGATAATGAATCTGCGAATAAGGAGTATAAATCGCTATTAAACAATTCTATCCTTATTGGTTCTTCTGATTCTGCTACAGGAACAAATCCTATTGCATTATTCTTTATGAATCAAAGTATTGCTGCACGCGCTGATTTGAATTCTAGTTATTTTCAAGGAACAATAATGATTAGCCTCCTAGCTGGAGTTTATTTACTGAACTTATTAGATGCTTTATTTTTTTATGATTATTCAAATAAATCAAACTTAACTACTTCTGGATTTTTCATTCATTCGAATAAGAATTATTATTCGCAATCTTTAGCTACAGAAATATATTACACAACAGGCTATCAATTTGAATTTTAAAAACCTACTCTACAATCAACTCGCAGAAAAGCCGCATCCACTATTTGTATTTCATGATACAGTAATACCTGCGGCTACGATTTGGATTGGAGTGAGAGCCTGGATGAAATATTTTAGAGAGATTGGACTAAATAATGGAGATAGAATTCTATTAGCCTATCCCGAAAGTCCTGCCTTCGTGCATATTGTATTTGCAGCTATTTGGGAGAAATTAACACTTGTAATCTTGCGACCGGATACTCCAGATAATGCGCTGATAGAAACGTTAGATGTAAGATTAGTGATTACTTCTAAAATTTCTGCTTATTCTATTTGTCCAGATACTATGGGTATGCCCTCAGGAATAATAGAATTAAGAGAAAGCCAAAAACAAAAATATCCGGAAGTCCGTTTTATTCTTCAGTCTTCCGGCTCAACTGGAAATCCTAAATTGGTTTGCCTCACCGAAAAAGGGATACTCAGTGTAATCCACACTCATAGTAAAGCCTTTGAATCAAAGAGCGCCGTTGTTTTATCTATTTTACCTTGGGGTCATTGTTTTGGGCTCGTTCTAGATTTACTTATATCTACTTTTAATGCTGAATGCATAGTAAGAGATATGGAAAACGGAAAGAATTTGGATTTAATATGTATCAACGCAAAAAAATACAATGTCTCCCATTTATCCTCTGTGCCCCTTGTATTAGAAAGAATTCTCCAAAGACCAAATGGGAAGTCATTCCTACAATCTCTTGCATCAGGAATCGTAGGTGGAGCGCCTATTTCTAATTTGCTTGCAGAACACTTAAAGAATACAAATCTTCGTGTAGGTTACGGGCAAACGGAGGCAACGCCAGGAATATGTCTCGGTGACAGAGGAGTATTTTTTCCTAACTATATTGGAAATCCCTTAGGCTGTGAAGTTAAAATTTCCGAAATAGGCGAGCTTCTATTTAGAGGAGAGAATTCTTTTTACGGTTACTGGAAATTAGACGCTATCGAAACACTGCCTGAAAATTCTTGGATTCAAACGGGCGACATTGTAGAAGAAAAAAAAGAAGGACTTTTCTTTTCCGGTCGATTGGATTTTTCCTTTAAGCTTCCAAATGGAGTCATGATTCATCCAGAACAAATAGAAGAAAACCTAAAGAAAAAAGTAAAACTCATTTCTAATTGTATTTTATTTTACAATAACGGGATATACTTATTATTCTCATCCGATGATAATAGACAAGATGGTGAGATAATCAATCTTATCCGTGAAAGTATTCATCCATTATTAAAAAATACTTCACTTACAATAAAACCTCTTTTGTCATCAGAATGGATTTTATCACCCAAGGGTGGAATAGATAGAAAGGCAATGTTAGAAAAGGGAAAATTATTTTACAGAGAGTAAAAAATTCTACTCTCTGTTTTAAAAACTACTCCTGTGACAACTGGTTCGACACAGTAAAATTCGAAATTGTTACGTTATTTAATACAAATCCAATCTTTGTTCCAACAGCGGCTAACGGTGATACTGCTGTAGAAAGTAAATTCGCATCTGTCGGATCTATAGAAATTGGATAGCTCGCTCGTGCATTCTTCTGCGTTGTCGCAACACTTGCACAAGCTCCATCCCAGGCAGCCTGTAACGTATTTAAGCTTCCAAAGAAATCGAGGCAAATCGTTCTACTACTTCCAGAACTAATTGTCCTTAGTGGATTTGTAGGCACAGCGGGCGTTGCTCCACTAATAGGGGCACGGTATACTCCGTCTTGTGATTTATAAGCAATTTGGCTGCTACTCGTAGTTCCATTTTGATCTTTATACTGATTACTTGCCGCCGTAATTCTCCACGCAGGTCCCGTAAAAGAAGTTGTTCCTCCTTCTCCATATGCGATTACTTCTAAGTAGCCGGTAGAGTTATTTATCGTGAAGGTAACTTCGATATTGCGCTTACCGGTTAATCCATCAGAGCCAACTTGATTTCCAGTAGAAACTAACAGGCTAGAAGTAGAAGTTCCAACTAAACCCGACGAAGAAGATGTTATCCTATTTGTAGCGAAACCATCTATACGATTTTGATTGCAATTTCGCAAGTTGACATTTGTGCTCGATGGACTTGTTACCACCGGGTGTGAAATCGGTGTAGTTGCAACAACAGCACATTTAGAATTTTGTCCCACATTCACCTGGTTATTCGTAAATAGGTAGGAAAAAAACTGAAGTTTAACATTATCATTTTTTTTCTTCGGTCCGTATCCAGAGTCTCTGAGTTCATTAGAGCAATCAACAAAAAACATAAGCGCAATGAATAAGGGTAAATTTATTTTTATAAATTTGGAATAATTCATATTAGCCTCCATTACTTAACGTAAAGTTTATCAAAATTACCACCGTCCGCAAAATGCTCCTTTTGCGCTTTAGTCCATCCACCAAAATTTCCATCTATTGTAAGCAATTCAATTTTAGGGAATTTATCAGAATATTTTTTGAGAGCAGTTTCGCTTCTAGGTCTGTAGCCATGCTTTGCAATAATTTCTTGTGCAGGCTCTGAATACAAAGATTTTAAGTAAGCTCTCGAAACTTCAAGGGTTCCATGTTTCTCTGCGTTTTTTTCTACGACTGCGACAGGAGGCTCAGCCAGTATACTTAGAGAGGGATATATTACTTCGAATTTATCTTTACCCATTTCATTTAATATTAGAAATGCCTCATTTTCCCAGGAAAGAAATACATCTCCAATCCCGTTTTGTGCGAATGTGATACTAGAACCACGAGCGCCGGAATCAAGAACAGGAACATGTTTATAAAGATTTTTAATGAAGTCTTTGATCTTCGATTCATCATTGTTAAATTTTTTTGCCGCGTATCCCCATGCTGCCAGATAATTCCATCTAGCCCCTCCACTCGTTTTGGGGTTAGGCGTGATTACGCTCACTTTATCTTTGATAAGATCACCCCAATCTTTAATTCCTTTCGGATTTCCTTTGCGCACAACAAATACTATCGTCGATGTATAAGGTGTGCTATTATTGGGAAGACTCTTTTGCCAGGAAGGAGAAAACAATCCTTTCGATGCGACAATATCAATGTCATACGATACAGCGAGAGTCACAACATCCGCTTCCAATCCATCAATAACGGATCGTGCTTGTTTGCCGCCACCACCATGCGATTGATTGATTCTTAGATCATCTCCCGTTTTTGTTTTCCAATACTTGATGAAGATTGGATTATACTCCGAATAAAGTTCACGGGTTGGATCATAAGATACATTCAGTAAGACTAAGTCTTTTGCTGAAAGAGAAAAAATTCCAGCAGCCACAGTGATAGCTATTAAGATTGATTGAATTAAATTTGTTTTCATGTTGTTCTCCATTGATTTAAAATTTTTATTACATTGCAAATTGGACAAAAAAGAAAAAGCTGTAGGATTTATTATCCAGTGAATACCTGGCAGTAGCGTCAGTCGCAAGAGGATTTACTCTTACTCCTTTAATGGCATCACCTGCGGTTAAGTAAGAAGCTCCCGCCCAGATGGAAACATATTCTTTTAGATAATATTGCCAGATAAGATTGTATTCATAGAATAAATGCTTACCTGCTTTTTGACCCAGAGTATTTGTTCCACCATATCTACCGCCTGACGTATTTTCATAGCTTAATCCAGTGTTAGCCGCTCCACCGGATGCATACCACGCATCATTCACTTGATCTTTTTGTGTATCATAGATTACTCCAATCCATCTTCCTAATTTCTCTGTATTCCACATTAAGTGAATAGATTTGATTCGAGTATTTGACCAGAACGTAGTATTGGTAATACCCGCTCCAGAGTCAAAATAAGGGAAACCGCCCGATCTAGTTGCAAAGGATGCGTCAAATGTTTTTGCTCTAGAATCATTTCTGCTTGCATCACCGGAGCCTTGAGAATATTGAATCCCCACACGAAATCTATCGAAGAAAGTATAACCGGTTTGCGCTAGAAAAAAACGAGAATCGTATTGTTGTCTTTGGGAGTATACGCGTTGTCCGTTGAAGGTAGTCTGAAAAACATCCCAATCTGCGTTTACTTTCACACCGGTATTTCCAAATTGCATAGAAGACTCAACTGTCCAGTCCCAGGATTTTACTTTGGGCAAAATGTTGTTATTCGTTCGATTACTAAGTCTAAAGCCAGCAGTATTCAAATCATCTCTCTGTCTTGTTCTATCTTGACTCGTTGCAGGAGTTGTAGTAATACTTTGTTCCCATTTTCTATCAATGTTAAATAGGTAAAGATCAATTAGAAAATCTTCAAACTTAATCGTGTTATAAATCCCAGAAAGATAAGTATCATTAACCGTTCCTTTTCTAAGACCGTTTGAAGTATTATTTCCACTACCTGCATTACTTTCTTCAGAGAGAATAGAAGTAAAAACTTCCGTGGTGATATTTTTCGTTGGCGTATACTTTGCTTTAGCCCCGTCGAAAGAATTTCCTGTTTGTCCGTCATTTCTACCACCTACATAACGGTTATCTCCAAAACCAAAAATTTGACGACCTACTGTAAACTCAACATCAGGAATCAGATTTTTCAAAATAATAAAACCTTCTCTTAACCCGGTGCGATTTTGCACATTGATAGTATTCGTTGTCGAAGGAGTAGAAGATACTTCAACGCCCGCTGAGTTGGATAATCCCAAGTAGCCCAACTGTCCATCTTTTCTAGATTGATCTCCACCAAATACACGAACATCTTGAATCGTCACCTTTGCACTAACGTTAGGCGTTGGATCAATTACAAACCAAACCTGTGAGTTCTGGGTTCCGTTATTATTTCCATCCTGCGTTCTCTTATCAAAGTCTCTGTTGTAACTATAATCAAAACGAGGTCTTGCTTGAAATCCTATACGGAAAATATCACCAAACCACAACCTGTCTACTTTACGAACAGCATCCTGGTGATCGGGGGATAACAGCATACTGCGCATATAATCTCCACCGAGCTTTCCTTTCATCGGACTTTTATATGGCTCTTCTTTTGCTAACTCTGCTTGAATTTCAGGAATACCCTTTCCATCATTTGGTTGCTCTGCATATTTTACTTCTGCCGGCGGGTCTAAATTCAAGTTAGGTGTATCCTTTGCATCTTTCGGTGTCGCATTATCAGGATTTGCCGCTTCTTTAGCACTCTTTGCTGGTTGCTTTGCTTCTTGCGCGGAAATTCCAAATGCTAGGAAGCAAATGAAAAAACCTCCTGCTGCAATTTTAATCATCGTTCTCATCTATCATTCCTCCCTTTTGGAATTTTTTACTATAAAATACAATACTCCATTTTATTCAACAAAATATTCAATATATTGGATTTATTTCGCAAAATTACGGAAAAATAGCTAATTTTAAAGAAAAAAACTAATTATAAATAGAGTTTTTATATGTTTTAATGGAATATGTATGTTATATTGAACATTTTCGTTTTGAGTTAAACGAGTAGCTTGGCAGGAGTATTTAGGTAAGGGATGTTATTTGATGGTTGGGGGGTAATGCGTTTATCCGTAATAATTTGCTGTCTGAACTATCGCCAAGGCTATTCGTGTGATTTTTGTGATTGGGATGATTTCGTTCTAAAAATTATCCTTTTGTTCTAATCATAGTAATCACGTAAACTTGTGATGAGCTTGTCGAATCCATCATAAAAACTTGCACTGAGCAGCAGCTTCCATACTTGCGTGTCGAACGTGTCATAGTTCAGACAATGGCTATCTATCAAAATTCTCTCTCGGGTATTTTTCATCAGCCTCAAAACACTATTCATCCCACAATCACACATACTCCATATATACCCACACCCGATCTTCCAAGCACTTCAAAAACTCATAAAACTTCTTAATTCGATACTGTAAGCTTTCCAAACTTCCTTCTGAGGAGCTAGCCTTGAGTAACCCCGGATTTGAGCTAGACTCCATTTTTAAAACTAATTCATAACTTTCCGAGAGAATACATTTTTGAAAAAAGGAAATATAGGAATTGCGGTTTTGTTCTGTTAATTCCACTGCTTCAATTTCTTCTGCTTCATCCCCTTCTATTGCTACTTTATAAACCTTTGAAGTTTGTATTTTGGAAAATTCGGATAGTGCTAACCATTTATAAAAGGAATCCGATACCTCTAAAATATATTGTTTTCCATTCTTTGCATAAAAAATAATTTCCATATTAAACCCTAAAAAGTTAATCGCATTATAACAGAAAACATTAATTCCATAATAAGGTCAAATATTTTTTACACCACTAAAAGCCATCCCCTTTGCAAAGGGGAATACTCCTAACTAGCCACACAACACCTAAAGAATCAGGGGATTCCTATAACCAGCCTTTTACTCTTCCTCGGTGCAGCAACGCTTATACCTACGGTCTAACATCGGTTACCCACCCCAATTTACACCGCACAAAGACCGAACAAATAAGCGCATCTACACCGCGTATAGGTAAACGACATCATATATACAGTTATTTCGATTTGATTGATAATTACGCATTACCTACACGAATGTGCGCAACTGCATAGCTCGGCTGAAGGTGAGCGGCTAAGCGATGGGGGGATTAATCGTAAAAAAATATTTTTTAAAAAATAATTAAGTTTATTTTTTACGGTTGAATAACGAGAATTGGGATAACTTCACTCTACTCTGAAATATCAGGTAAATAGCAAGTAACCCCTCTCCCAATTGCATTGGGGTGAGGGACTTGTTCGAAAGGTGAGGTAAGGAAATCATACATTATGGCACAATTAAAAGCACAACCAAACAATCGTATCAGCGGCAAACTAGGAGAGTTAGTTTACTACGAGCGCAACGGCAAAACATTCATTCGAGTTTTACCTTCTAAAACTAAAAAGAAGATAACAGAAAAACAAAGTCTAAATCAAAAACGATTTGCAGCTCTCGGAAAATTATACCAAATCTTTAGACCTGCGTTGCGTTATCAATTACCCAAAGGAGCATATAGCAAAAATACTTTCTTCTATTCTTTGAATTCTTCTTTTATCACTACCTCTCTCGGTGAGGTGAGCGTTGACTACGAGAAATTAGTTTTATCGAACTTAGGAATAAAAGAACTCTTTGGTCTAGAAATTACAAGCACAGAAAGGCAAGCCAGTTTTCAATGGAAACCGGACAACTTTCAGGATAATTCTTATTATGTGTTATACGCTGTCTATTGTAAAGGCTTACAGCAATTGCACGTCACAGACACAAAGCGAAATACTTTGTCGGCTACTATCAATTTGCCTGTAGGTGCCGGAGAGATTGTAACCTATACAATTATGCATAGACGATAAAATTATCCCCTTTGCAAAGGGGAATTAATATAGCAAGTCCGACAATTTATAAATAGTAAGGGGATTTTCAGCTCTCTTGTTTAGCTATCCATTCTTTAATAGTCTTAGTTGTTTCAGCGTCCATAGAGCGAAAGGCGATACCAACGCCGATAGAATCTAGTCGAACGATTCCGGCTTTTAATTCGAGAGTCTTCTTTTCGATGATGAGAGATACACTCACTCCCTGGTTTAATTCGTAAGGGCAATTAAGCCATTCCACGTAAAAACCAGTTGGAGAAAGATCTCTTGTTCTAAGCTTTAAATCATTTACCGCAATGTCAGTCTCAACTGGTTTACGAACTTGAAATCTCCAACCTCTTCCATACATCTTCATATAAGGCGCAGAAATATCTGGCTTGAGAAAATAGAAGATTGCCGCAAAGCCAATCGTGCTTTGGATGAGAGTAAGAATATTTGTCTCCGTTGGATCGGAGAGTAATACCATCAAGTTATAAAACAAAACTAAAACGGAATAGAATAGAAAAAGAAACCAGCCCCATCTCTTTACAAGTAAAATTCCTACTCCCACCGCGAAAGGAACAACGGCGAGGATAATAGCGATTATATCCACAGTCTTCAAAACCTCTATGACGTTCTGGAAAGGTATTTGAAAATGATACGCAAAGTTTACATAATTGATAAACGGGAGAATTAAAAATAAAATCCCGAATACAATCACAGGTAGAGGTCTAGAAATTCTTTTTCGTCGTTCCATTGGGGTTCCTTACGCTAGGTGAGCGCCATCGTTCCCCCCGATGGATGTGGGGGTACACCTAACGGTGGGTTCGCTGCCGCGGGCTAACGATTCATTTAATATTCTTACTTCTATCATTTAATTTTGCTTTACTTCTGCTACTAGCTTAACGAGAGAAGACTTTGCATCGCCGAAGAGCATTTTTGTTTTTGGATCGAAGAATAGTTCGTTTTCGATTCCAGCATAACCGGCATTCATACCGCGCTTGAGCACAATGATATTAGCCGCGTTGTCTACGTCTAGAATTGGCATTCCATAAATTGGACTTGCTGTATCCTTGCGAGCTGCCGGGTTTACTACGTCGTTAGCCCCAATAACTAATACTACGTCGGTAGAAGAAAATTCACCGTTAATCTCTTCCATGTCAAATAATTTAGGATAAGGCACATCAGCCTCAGCCAAAAGAACGTTCATATGACCTGGCATACGACCTGCAACAGGATGAATCGCATAACGCACATCTACCCCTTTTTCTTCTAGTAGATTGTCTAATTCATGACAGGTATGTTGAGCTTGTGCAACTGCAAGACCATAACCCGGAACGATGATTACTTTTTTTGCATAACTCAAAAGAATTGCTGCGTCAGTAAGAGAAATTTCCCTTACAGTTTGATCGCCTGATGCAGAGGTTACGCCTGACGCACCGCCAGCACCACCGAAACTTCCAAAGATCACATTCATGAGAGAACGGTTCATCGCATTACACATAACGACTGTTAAAATCGTTCCAGCAGATCCAACTAAGATCCCACCGATTAACATCACCATATTGCTATATAAAAATCCAGCACACGCAGCCGCAACTCCCGTAAATGAGTTTAACAGCGATATAACCACCGGCATATCTGCTCCACCGATTGGTAATACAAAAAGAACTCCATAGAGTAAAGCGAGTGCAAACATTCCATAGAAAAGTCCACTAGCATCATGCGAATTCTGGTAACTTGTCATAATGAAAATTCCAATCCCAATGGTTAAAGCCATGAGAATTGTATTGAGGATTTTTTGCATTGGATAGGTGACTGGCTTTTCAATTGCTTTATAGCCTTGCAGTTTTCCAAACGCAACCATCGACCCAGAAAAAGAAACCGAACCAATTAACATCCCCGCGAGGATAATACCTGTTGTGCTATTCATGAGTCCCATTTGTAAATCTTCATGATGAACAAATTCAACAAGAGAAATTACAGCCGCACAAGCCCCACCCATTCCATTAAAAAGACTCACCATCTGTGGCATTGCAGTCATCTTTACTTTGCGTGCAGATATAGCACCTAACGCAGTTCCGATTATCAATCCGCCGAATATCCAAGCATAATTATGAACATTTTCTCCGAGAATTGTAAGTAAGATTGCAAGCCCCATCCCAATAGCGGCTAACATATTCCCCTTTCTAGCAGAATCAGGATGACTTAACATCTTGAGTCCTATTACAAAGGAAAGGGATGCGAAAAAATAAGCTATTTCAATATATCCAGTCATCGTTTAATCCTTCTTAGCCGGAGTTTTTTTCTTGAACATTTCCAGCATTCTATCCGTAACAACAAATCCACCAACAACGTTTAGCGTTCCGAGGATAACAGCGATAAAACCTAGAACTAAAGAAAGCGTATCGTCTTCTTTCGCAGCTCCCATAACTAAAATCGCGCCCACAATCACGACTCCGTGAATGGCATTGGCACCTGACATGAGCGGAGTGTGAAGCACTGCCGGAACTTTAGAGATAATTTCTATCCCTACGAAAATAGCGAGAACAAGCATATAAATCATTGCCTTGTTTTTTATTAAAAATTCTAATATCTGATCCATAATATCTCCTAAAAAGATTTGCCACAGAGGCACTGAGGCACAGAGTTTTTTTTCTGAGATTCGTGTCTAAATGGGTTAATAGTAATTACCTTCATCCCAATCATTTGTTGATTAAATCCAATGTTGGTTTGTGGCGAACTTCACCGGCATGAGCAATACAAGTTCCAGAAATAATTTCATCGTTAAAGTTGAGCTCTATTTTTCCTTCTTTAGAAAGCATGTTCTTTAAGAAGTTGATAACGTTCTTACCAAACATTTTACTTGCATCATATGGAACTGTTGATTGCAAATTGGAATTTCCGATAATGGTAACGCCATGAGCGACGATTGTTTTATTATTCTCGGTTAATTGGCAGTTGCCGCCAGTTGATGCAGCGAGATCAATAATCACAGACCCTGCTTTCATTGCCTTTACCATATCTTCCGTGATTAGAACAGGAGCTTTTTTCCCAGGAATTTGAGCAGTGGTGATAATTACATCAGCCTTAACTGCTGATTTATGAATTGCTTCTCTTTGACGATTTTTATAATCTTCCGTTTGTTCCACTGCATACCCGCCAGCTTTAGAAGCGTCAGCCGCTCCTTCTACTTCCACAAACTTTCCACCGAGAGACATTACTTGCTCTTTTACTTCAGGTCTTGTATCAAATACTTCTGTCACTGCACCCAGACGCTTAGATGTGGCTATTGCTTGTAAGCCTGCAACACCTGCTCCCATGATGAGCATTTTAGATGGTGGAATTGCACCAGCAGCAGTGGTAAGCATTGGAAAAAAATGCGGCAAATGGCTAGCTGCGGTTAATACCGCTTTATACCCTGCGACAGTTGCTTGCGAGCTAAGAATATCCATCGTCTGAGCCCTAGTGATACGCGGAATTGTATCCATGCTGAATACAGAAACCTTCTTATCATTTAGAACTTTAATTAATTGAAAATTGAATAGAGGCTGCAATACAGCAAATAGAATACTGCCTGACTTTAAGCCTTCTATTTCTTCCGATTCGGGAAGCTGGATTTTGATTACAGCCTCAGCTTGCGATAAAAGTTCTTTCTTAGAAACAATTGTCGCACCGAATTTCTTATAATCTTCGTCAGATGCATAGGCAGTTTCGCCGGCACCCTTCTCTACTAGTACTGATTGCCCCATTTTAATGAGTGCATCCACGGATTCGGGAAGCATCGCAACGCGTTTTTCTTCCCCACTTTCTTTTAAAATACCAAATATCATAGTTTTTAATCTCTACCGCAAGGTTTTTTGTACGGTTCAGAGAAGCAAGCTTAAAAATGATTGGTTCGTTCGATGATTTCTAGAGTGGGCGTTCAAACATAAATCAATAAAAAATTTATTGCCTGAAATTTATGGATAAACCATGTTACTACTAGTGGAGTCTTACATGAAATTCTTATTTTTATCTAAACAAAATCTATTTAGAATGCTAATGGCATTTTCCCTTGTTTTCTTTTTTTCAGGAAAAGAAATCGAGGAAGCGGAAATTCCTGATTCACCGCTATCACTGACTGCAGGCGATGGAGCGGGGTTAGTTCTAAAGGGCTATGAGTCTAACACTGTGTTAGACGGATTTATCGCATTCACCGAAATCAAGTTGAAATTTTACAATCCTGAAAATCGCCAGAGAGAAGGGAGATTTAGAATCACTTTACCGGATAACGCGCATTTGGCTCGATTTGCAATGCAAATAGATGGACGCTGGCAGGAAGGAGAAGTCGTAGAAAAAGAAAAAGCAGTTAGGGCTTACGAGGATTTTCTCCACCGCAAGCAGGATCCCGCCCTTCTAGAGTCAGATGCTGGAAATGAATTCAGCGCGCGTATATTTCCAATTCCCGCTAAAGGCGATAAGGATTTAATTGTATCTTATTCGACAG
>JANMOF010000404.1:0-5455 GCA_031368925.1 Leptospiraceae bacterium | reverse complement strand
TTTATGACTAAACAAGCTGTCATGAGGATTTTGAAATATAAATTAGAAAAAGGCGGATATATAAAAGAGATTAATGATCTAAAAAACTTTGCAGAATTTCAAATTAAAACTACAAGCATGGGTGGGCAAACGTCCAATCCGACTGGCAATACAGGAGCGGCTACTGCTAATCAGCCCCCTCCTCCATCCGCTAATCCCGGGCAAAATGCACAGGCACTTACTTTATTTGATGAAATAGCTGGTCAGGGAACAGCGGTTTCAACGGGAAGAGTTAAGACCAAAGGCGAGATCTACAAAGTGGTAGGTGTTGGAACAGTTGGTAGCGCCACTCGCAGAGTTAGTTGTATATTTGATTTAACAAACGATCAAATCTTATTTTATTCCGAAGATTAAAGAATGTATTATACGCAGTACTTAGCTATTGATTATGGAACCACGCATATTAAGGGAATCTTATTTCGCCAGGTCCTCGGAAGCGTTACTATTTTGCGCCATGAGTCTTTGCAAATTGTGTCTCTTCCAGAAAAACAGACAGATGAATACGAATACAATATTGTTCGCTTCATTCAAAGTTTTTTCCCGGAAGAGTCAAACTTTCTTATCAATATTGCAATGGATAATTTATTTATTCGCGACTTAGTTGTTCCGCTTAATTCTGAAAAAGCAATCAAAGAAATCCTTCCGTTTGAAGTAGAAAACGTAGTTCCGTTTCCTATCGAGACAATGGTTGTGCAAGGTTGCATCTGGTGGGTTGGAAAAGAAGTTTCCAATGTAGTTGCATTCAGTGTTCACCACGATGAAGTTGAAAAAACATTTAAGCCTTTTATGAAAAATGATATTCAGTTGAACTGTATTTCGACTGACGCATATTCGTTAAGTTCTGCCATTCGGTATCACCAAACCAGGTCTATCACAGAAAAAGTAGTCGGTCAATTAGATATTGGTGGAAAGCTTTGTATCTTCAATGTTAACAGCGCGGGACTACTCAGCCACTCTCGTTTTTTTAGTGGAGGCGGGTTTTTAGTTACAGAAAAAATTGCCCAACTTCTAAAGGTCGAGTTTAATCGGGCAGAAGAAATTAAATTAGCTTTTAACTTTTCTTTTGATTTCATCGAGGAGGATTTTAAGCTCGAGTTCTTAAAAATCAATCATTTAACAGCAGAACAATTTGATGGAATTATTCAGATTATCTTGGACTCCTTTGATCAGATCGCAGGGGAAATTGTTAAAAGTATATATGCATTAACCCCCATTCATCGTCCATCCGTGATTTATCTTTCTGGCGGTGGTTCTTCCTTTAAAGATACGACAAACTATTTGACTACCAGGATAGGAACAACTGTTAGCCGCTATACATTTTTAGAATTAGACGATCCCTCCTTTACAACTGCATTAGGTACGGGTCACCATAATCGTTTAAAAAAATCTGATAAGGTAGACTTCCTAACTCCTGAATTTTCAAAGCTAATGAAAAATACAATCCGGCTAGATGCATTTAAACCGCACCTAATCATTGCCGGTATTTCTCTTTTCATTTTACTAACTGTATTCTTTGTACAAATGTTTGTAGATACTCGTAAGTTAAACGCCTACGAAGCAGAGCTCAGGGAAAAATATAAGCAAGGCTTCGGGGTAGATGCACCGGAGGATGAAGATGTAATGTCACTTGCACAAAGCAAAGTGAAAGAAGAAAATAAAAAATCAGAAATCGTAAGACTTTTTTTAAATAAAGAAAATATTCTAGAATTGATTTTAGATTTGAATCAAAATTTTCCTTCTAAGGATTTCGATTTTATTTTAGATCAATTTACACTTGATGGAAATATAGTTTCTATCTACGGACGTGTCAATGAATTCCAGGATATCGGTGCAGTTCAATCCGCTTTAGAAAAATCGCAGAAGTTTAAGAATATAAAAATTGTAAATAAAAACTTAATTAGCGGTGTAACAAAACTTAAGGTTAGATTCAAAATAGAATTAGAAATTCTAGCAAATCCAGAAAAAAATACTCGTAAAGAAGAAGACAATGCTGAATAAATTAGATGAGCGCGAAAAATTATTTGTAATTGCTGGTGTTTTAATTTTTGTAATTGTGATATTTGGGCTCTTCATTTCCAAAATCATGGAAAAGAGAACAACTCTTTCGGAAAGTCTTTCTGAGGCAAGAGGCAATTTTGCGCGGTTGGACAAGACAATTCAGGATTATAATTATTATAGATCCCTGAAGTCCGGTGATGAGATAGATTTAACAAGCATTTATGCAAAGCTCGATCAGATTTTAATCCGTTACGGTTTAAAAGATAGAGTGCTAACACAAAAAGATACTTCTACACCTATCAAAAAAGAATATATCAAAATCACAATTGATGTGAGTCTACGCTCTGTTAAACTCGCAGACGTGTTTAAAATGATTTATGATATAGAAGTAATGAAACAAATCAATAGCAAAGTTGATTATATGAACTTTATAAAGCCTCTTCCGGGTAAGGAAGAGTATGATGTGAATATTCGATTTTCCTCGTTTACGAAGGTGAAAAAATAATGGCTGAAGAATTAGAAGAAAAAAATATAGAATCCGAAGAAGATGTAGAAGAAATTCCTGGAGACGACCTGGGTTTTGAAGATGATGAAGATTCCTCCGGTGAACTAAACTGGAATCAGAAGCTAATACTAATTATCTCCGGTGTTATTGCATTTATATTTTCCATAATAATACTTTTCCCTTATGAAGAATTAGTTAGAACGCAAATTTCTAAGTATGCGCTGGAAAATAACTTTGTGTTGGAATTTAGAAAGCTAAACCTGTCTCTTTTTTCTACAAAATCAATTGATCATTTGATTTATCAAAACAAAGATAATATGGAAATTCGTGCAGAATCCATTGATATTGATACTGGAATTTTTGATCTAATTAAACGTAATTTTAAGGGGAATATAAAAATTTCCTCCCTTAATTTAGAACTAACAGAATATGCAATTAAAGCAGGTACAGTCAATATTGAAGATTCTAGCATTATTGGTTTTGACAGGGACCTGGCAAATATAAATGGAAGTATAACTTTACAAATCTTTGATGGTAAGATTCTGCGCTCTCCCGTTATTCCAATGCTTGACACATTACAGGGAGTAACCATTAAAAGCATTTTGCTTAGTTTAAAAAAAACATTAAATAGCAATAGGCTTACGATTGAGAAAGGAGTATTTACTCTTTCAATTGCTAAAATTACGGTAAGCGGTTATATTGAATTATCCTCTGTCCTAAAAGCATCTAAACTTGATTTGAAAATATGCCCGAAACTTACGGAAAAATATAGCGCGGAAAGAGAAGACATTGCTTCTAGCCTACAGCTTCTTACAAAAGATATGCCTGAAGGTTGCATTCCTGTTCAAGGAACACTAGGTGAACCAAAGATGAATATGCCGGGAGTCCAACCACAACCTGCTCCAAACCCAGGAGTATTATCCCCTGTTCCTGCACCACCAACGACAAACCCCTGATTCGGCAAAAAAGCTAGATCACTACCACTAGAAGAATACAGATAATTAGGGGTTAATATTTATTAACCCCGTGGATGATGTTTCTTATGAACTTCCTTGAGAGATTTGTTAGCCATTTGTGTATAAATCTGAGTTGTAGAAATGTCGATATGACCGAGCAATTCTTGAACAGAACGAAGGTCTGCGTGGTTTTCAAGTAAGTGAGTGGCAAACGAATGACGCAGAGTATGCGGTGTAACTTTCTTTTGAATGCCAGTGCGTTTGATGTAGAGATTGAGTAAACGCCATACAGATTTGCGATTAATAAAAGATCCTTTTTTAGAAACAAAAATATAATCGCATTTACGAAGTTTTAAAATTTCAGGACGACTTTTTTCTAAGTAGCGTTGAATGATGTTCATTGCTTTTTCGCCGAACGGGACGAGTCGCGTCTTACCGCCCTTACCCTCAATTGCAAGTGACAAATTTTCCAAATCTACATCTTCTATTTTTAAATTACAAGCCTCTGAAATTCTGAGTCCGGAAGAATAGAGTAACTCAAAAATACATTTATCTCTGAGTTCGTAAATATTATCTTCTTTGATATGATCGAATAGTTCGTTAATTTCTTCGAGCGTAAGATGGTCGGGAATTGCACGCATAACTTCAGGCGTTTCAATTTTGTCAGTCGGATTAAAGTCTAATTGTTTTTCATCTCTTAAGTATTTGTAAAATTGGCGTATAGCAACTACTTCGCGTGCAAGTGTTTTAGAAGAAATTTTTCGGCTCTTCTCTTCTACTAAAAATTTCATGATATCTTTTGACTGGACATTTAGTAAGTCGATTTGCTGTTTATCTAGATAAGATTTAAACTTATTGAGATCGTAGCCATAGGAGAAAATGGAATTGTCACTTAATCCTTTTTCTACAGAAAGATATTCCTGAAAGTTTTGAAGTAATTTTACTTGAGCACTGCTAGCCAATTTGTTTTCTCACTCTGCACTTGATTAATAACAGAATCGGTCGAACCGTCTGCTTTTTTTGATTTTTTTCTCGATGAGACAAAGTTTTTTTATTTGAGCCCTTCTCGTACTAGACAAATTTTTATATAAAATCTTTACATTTAGAAAAAAGTTTTAAAGATTTTCTCGCTTCTATTTCTATGTCTTTAGAGGCAAAATCAATCAACACATAAGACATAATATGCAGCAAAAAAGAAGCAATAAAAAAAACAGTCTCGCAAAAAAAAACTTAACAAATAGTAAGCAGTCATTCTATCAGTACATAGGATTCACGCTTCTTCTCTTAGTTTTCATAGGCTGCTCGAGAGAAAAGCAAATCAGCCAGGATGCCTACAAAAAAGAGCAAGCAGGTAAAAAAGCCGAGGCGATGTATGATTACACACGTGCATTGGAAATTAACCCTGATTATGCATTCGCAAATAAACGGGTGGGATTTATCCTCTCCGAGTCACCAGAGTCCCAGGACGTTGCAATTCACCACCTAGAGATTGCGCGCAAAGAATCAGAGACAGATATGGAAGTCACGATGAAACTTTTTGATTCTTACCTTTTAAATGCGGAATTTGCCAAATTAAAAAAGCTTCGCGGTGAGCTAAGTGTCGGACTTGATCTCCAAACTTTTCAACTTCTAGACGATATATATAATTGTATGTTAAAAAAAGACGAGGCAAAAAATACTGCAAAGAAAATACAAATTTCTTTTGAAGCACAGTATGCAAACCTATTCTATAGAAGCTGGGCGGCTTGCTATGAAATTGCAGAAATGCCAGAGAAAGCAGAAGAAATAAAAAGTAAATACAGAAATGCTGACTAAACTTATCCTTTATTCTTTTTTAATCCTATTCTTCTCCGAGGGGTTACTCTGGATTGTGCGCCCCTCAGCACTTGAATTTTATCGAATTCAAAAAACCTACCATGCAGTTGAGCCAAATTATTTAATTGATCTAGAGCCGAAT
>JANMOF010000434.1:0-6308 GCA_031368925.1 Leptospiraceae bacterium | reverse complement strand
TAAGTATTACTAAAGCTCAAATTGGTGCCATGGATGCCGAGATGAGTAATTTCACAAACAGGTTAATCATAAAATTCAAATGCTGGGCAAATAATGTCACTACATTCGGAAACAAAGACCTCCTGCCTAAGTTTATGTCTGAACTGAGAGTAGAGTTTCAACAAGCTTTACTTGAATTTAAAATTGCTGGAAGTGACATTTTGGGAAACCCACAACTGGGTCCTAAAATCACCCGTGAACTAGATCGCATTTCTCCTATTTACGTAGAGCTAATTGGTCGTGCGCATAAAATTTACGATACAACGGAAATCAATGATTTGTTCCTAGATTATTCAGCGAATCCTGAGATTCCAGTTCCAATTAGCAGAGTTTCTAAACCAGTCTATTCGATATTTAAAAAACTCTACTACCTATACCCCTATCAGGCAACTTACAGAAAAGCTGTTCTTACCGCTTATGAAGTATTGCAAAGATTAGAAAATAAGCCTGCACTTATCTATGCTACTAAGAAAAAGAAAATTTCGAGTGAGATTTCTGTTGTATTTGATAAAATGTTTGAGAAACTCTACTATATAATCATTCGAAGTGAAAATAAAAACATTCCTATGGTTTCTCTCTACATGGAAAACCTCTTGAATATCCTAGAAAGTGAAAAACCCGGCAAAAGAAAAGCAGGGGAAAATCTTCCACTCGATTCAGGTGGACAAGAGCCTGAACAAGAAGCTAAAGTCGAAGAAAAGAAAGAGGAATCCGCGGAAAAGAAAGCAGATAATCAGGAGTTAGCCTACGGTCGTAAACTAATGGGAGAAGTCTCTATTGAGCAACTCAGACGAAAGTATGACCAGAGAAACGAACTTCTCGAAATTCCAGATACGGACAAAGCACTTCTCACTTACTTATTCTTCAGAGAATTTGACTATGAATATTCGTTTGTATTAACAACCAAAAAAATAAGCGTTAAACCTTCGAACATAAATGGCACTAAGGTGGATAATAAGCAAAAACTTCTCAATGTATACGAGCTAACAAGACCTTGTATGGAACAGTTCAAGATATATATAGATGTATATAAAGAACAAGCAATGCACAAAGCCAACCCCGGAACCAATTATATTGAAGCTTCTAAGAAAACAACCGGGCTTGAACAAAAGCGTAGTCAGCAATCCCGTAATGTGCGTGTTACAATCAAGGATTATATAGAAAAATCCTATGACTCTTTCAATCTGCTAATTGAAGATATGAAAGGTACGGCGGAGATTGTAGGTAATATGGAAGAAATCATCATCTTTGATTCTATCGAATCAAAGAAACGTCTCCACAAGAAGCAAGTTAAGCAATGCATCATGGAAGCCTATTGTTATTCTTACGCCTTTGCTTCAAGACTTGCAGAGGGTGGTGATTTATATGGAGGAGTAATAGAATTAACTCCTGAAGAGATGCTAGCCTCATTTGGTAAGGATTTATCAGGGGAAGACTTAAGCATAAATAGCTTGATGGATTCTACAAAGAAGCCAGACACGCAAGCAACAGCTCCCAAAGAAATGGGTGACTTATGATTTTGGGATAGAAATTTTTCATATTAAAATGAACAGGAAAAAGAGAGTAGTAAATGAATATAATTAAGATTACTGTGTTTCAGAAGAATATTAACACTGATGTATCGCGAGATCAAAAACAAAAGTTGATTTCGCAGAAATCTGATTTTTTAATTCTACCTCGTTTTTTTCCAACCCTGGCTAAGGTCAGTGAGAAGAGCACCCTTCACAATCATAAGATTTACGTAGATAAGCTCCTTGAAATTTCTGAGTATTATAAGGGAGTCATCATCGGTGGCACTATTCTACGTGAGGTAAATGGGAAAGTTTTTGAGTCTTGCCCAATCATCCAGGATATCAATGTAATAGATTGGTATGATGCAAGAATTCCCGAAAAAAGCGGCGAATTAACAGTATCTCCTGGAGAAAGCGAATCCATTTTTATTTTAGGGGGAGTTCGTTTTGCGATTTTAATTGGGAATGAAAGCAAGAATGAAACATTTCTCTCTCATATCCATGAAGAGAAAGTAGAGCTTCTTTTAAACTCTTCTTCCATTTACAACACAGAATCAGAACCAGCAGAATATTTAAAAGATCTAGATTTATATTCTGAATTTTCCAAGAATTATTCTTTAAACATTGTACGTGCTTCGGGAATTGGAAGACTCTTTAATAACAAAGAACTCAGTGGAAGAAGTTTTTATTCAAGTAACACTGGCATCAAATGGAAAGTAGCCTCATTCGAAAATCAGAATGAAATCATTAAGACAGTAAATATTAACGTCTTAGATACAATCCACTCTCTAACCTCTTAAAGCAAGCATCCCACAGGCACCATGAATATCTTTTCCTGGTGACCTACGATTCATAATCGGAACTCCGGAAGGTTTAATTAATTCTTTAAAATGCTCCACTTCTTCTTCACTGGGTCTTGACCAACCGTTGAATTCAGTATTCAATGGGATCAAATTAATTTTACAATTAACCGAGCGGGCAATCTTAACTAGCCTACGCGCGTTTTCTTTTCCCATGTTAATGTTTGGAATCATAACATATTCAAAAGTAATAACCCGATTTAGTGTTTTGGTAAAATTCCGTGCTGCAATAAGAAGTTTCTCAAGCGGATACTTCTCATCTATCCCCATGATTGTTTTGCGGGTTTCTGGATTTGGATGATTAAGTGAAATAGCAAAATTAAAAGGCTCATGATTAGCAACAAATCTATCTATACCTGTAATCACACCGGCAGTAGAAATAGTAATTCGCTTTGCACCGATATTAAATGCATCCGGGTGATGAAGCATATGAGCAGCATTAATTACTGAAAAGTAATTATGCATAGGCTCACCCATTCCCATAAATACAATATTCGTAGCTCTATCCCCTACTAACTTTTCGATTTGCATTACTTGATCTAGTATTTGCCATGTTTTGAGATTACCTTTAAAATCTAAAAGTCCTGTCGCACAAAATTTACAAGCAAGCGTGCAACCAATCTGAGAAGAAATACATATCGTCTTACGCCCGTCATCCCCGGAAGGAATCCAGACTGCTTCAACTTCTTTGTCTTCTTCTACTTTAAACGTCATCTTATGAGTTCCATCTTTAGAAGTAAGATGACGACCTACTTTTAAATTAGGAAGCTCTGCGATTTCATTTAATTTTGCGATAAGAGATTTAGATAGAGTAGAAAATTCTTCGAAGGAAGAAAATCTATCACGATAAATTCCCTGGAATAATTGTTTGGCTCTAAATTTAGGCTCGCCGAGATTTGTAGTAAAATCTTCTAGCTGCGAGAGTGTTAATCCTTTTAATACTGTTTTCACTTGGTTAGCTTCTCTACCTTAGGAACTTCGGCAATTACTTTTCCATCTTCTAAAATCATGCGGATAAGGCGTGTCATCTCCACCGAATACTCTACGTTTAATTCTTTTACGATGCTCTCACAAAAGCCATTTACGATTAAAAGCTTTGCATCGTCTTCACTTAAACCGCGGGATTGCAAATAGAACAATTGGTCTTCGTCGATTTTAGAAACAGTTGCTTCATAATTCAAGGAGCCATGTTCGCCGCTAATGTCATTGTAAGGATACGCATGAGAAGAAGAATGATCGTCCATCATGAGCCCGTCACATTTAATATGACTGAATGCATCTTTAGAAGAAGGCTCAAACTTAACAAGTCCTCTATAAGAATTCACACCACCGTCAAGCGATACACCTTTTGCTAAAACATTACTACGAGTATTTTTTCCAATATGAATAATACGTGCACCAGTATCTTGCACCTGTCCGTGTCCGGCGAATGCTAAGGAAAGCACACTTCCAGTAGAATTATCTCCCTTGAGAACAATTCCAGGATACTTGATAGTATTCGCTCCGATATTACAATCTGTCCAAGTGATATGAGCGGATTCATGGCATAAGCCACGCTTTACTGTCCAGTTGTACATATTCTTTTTCCAGTTTTGAATCGTTGTATAATGAATCTTTGCGTGTTTATGTGCAACTAGCTCTACAACTGCTGTGTGAAAATTAGTCCCTTTGTCTTGGACAGAGCTACAACCTTCACTATACTCAATCTCAGCGCCTTCGTCAGCAATTAAAAGAGTCCTTTCATACTGTCCACTACTTGCTGCGGTTACTTTAAAATAAGCTTGGAGCGGCATAGGAGTCTTAACCCCTTTAGGACAATAAGCAAAAGATCCGCCACTAAATACACAGGAATTTAAAGCAGAAAATTTATTATCTCCAATCGTAACAATAGTTCCAAGGTATTTTCTAACAATGTCCGGATACTCTTTAATAGCCGTATCTATATCGCAAAATATAATTCCAAGATCAGTTAATTCCTTTTTCACATTTGCATAAACGGTTTCGGAATCGTTCATTGCCTCAATTCCAGCAAGATACTTTCTTTCGTGCTCGGGAATTCCTAGCTTTTCGAAACTTCGCATAACCTCTGGATCAACATCATCCCAGGATTTTTTCTTCTTTTGATTACTGCCAACATAGTGCGTATACGAATCAATGCTTACATGAAAATCAGGAAAGAATCCCCAGGTAGGCATCGGTTTCTGCTCGTATACCTCGAAGGCTTGGAGGCGAAACTCCGTTAGCCAACCGGGTTCATTTTTAATATGGGAGATAGACTCGACGACCTTACGCGTCAAACCCTTCGGAAAATTATCCGCTTGGTAATACCTTTCGTTATCCGCTACTTCTGTTGTCGCTGTTGTCATTGTTATCTCCCGATAAAGTAAAGACAGGTTTGAAACCTGTCTCTACGTCTATTATTTATTAACCGCTGAAAAATACTCTTTTGATTTAACAACATCAGGTGACATTGTCTTTCCACCTTCTGTCCAGTTGGCAGGACAAACTTCACCGTGTTTTTCGTTGAATTGAAAAGCCTGGAGTAAACGAATCGCTTCGTCAATATTTCTTCCTACTGGTAAATCATTTACAGTAGCTTGGCGGATAATTCCTTTTGGGTCAATGATAAATGTTCCACGAAGAGCAACACCTGCATCATCGCCAGAATCAATAAGCACTCCAAAGTCTCTAGAAATTTGTTTTGTGATGTCAGCGACTAATGGGTATTTGATGTCACCGATTCCACCCTCTTTCCTTGGTTTTTGTTTCCAGGCAAGGTGAGAAAATTTACTGTCGATAGAAACTCCAATAACCTCTGCTCCGAGTTTTTTGAATTCGTCTAGTTTTGCATCGTATTCTACGATTTCAGTTGGACATACAAAAGTAAAATCAAGTGGGTAAAAAAACAATACAACCCATTTTCCTTTGTAATCTGATAATTTTAAATTTTTAAATTCTGAACCGATAACAGCCTCTGCTGAAAAATCTGGTGCTGGTGATGTAACTTGTGGCATTCTAAATCTCCTTTTATAACGTTTAGACCAGTTTGTGATTCCAAACGTAGAAGGAAAGTAAGTTTTTTATAATCATTCTAAAGTATTAAGGATTTACCACTAATTATTAAAAACTTAGCCCATCCTTATAGGTCTGGTCGAATGATTTTTCGTTCAGGTGTATAGTCTTTTTAGAAAGTTCAACAAAGAGGTAACCGTATGAAAAAATTTTCCATTTCTCTTCTACTCTGCTTGGTAGTTGTCTATATGTCTTGCGAACAATTAGGAATAGCCCCGAGTAAGAAAAAAAAATCAGTTGATCTATCAGCTCTAGGTCCCCTTCTGCAACAACCGCCACCGCCGATGCAACAAGCAAGAGGGATAAAACCATTTGATTGTGTCAATTGCACTTGCTCGACTTCCATTTCTACAACAGGTGGACCATCGTGCCAGACTTGCTTTAGCGCTGAAATTCCGAGTTGGATCAAGGATAATTTCACCTGCGTAAATGCTTATAAATCTGGGACAAATTATGTTATCAATACAAGTAGTGTACCACCACATAAAAGTTATTACTATGGAACAAGCTCTTCCTACTTTGAAGCAATGCCATCAGGTAGGACAGGAAATCCAAACTCTATCCAAGTGCAAAGTGTGACGTTTACAATTCCTGTAACGCCAACCTACTCTGCAAGCCCGGCTGCAACTGGACTCGGTCCAGTAGGTGTTGCGACTAACGGTGTGTTAATCTTTAATAACGAAGCTGGACCCGGGGACAGCTTAACGACAGAATATGTATCGATGGACGCAGCAGAGGCACATCCGCAACAAACAGGACAATACCATTATCATGTAGAGCCAGTAAAAATCACAAACAACGATTCAAAGCTAATTGGAATCCTGGC
>JANMOF010000399.1:0-4964 GCA_031368925.1 Leptospiraceae bacterium | reverse complement strand
TGTTTCGACAAGCAAACAATGACAGATTAATTCAGCTTTTTCAAACAAACTTCCTGATGCAAGAAAGCCTCCGATAGGACACATGGATGAACAGTTTAAATGAATAGTTTTTAATGCCATGGTGAATTGGTTTCCAAGTATTTTTTAGTTATGGTAAGCGAAAATTGACACTGATGATATTATAAAAAAGCAAATTGATTTCGCAAATAGTTTCTAAAAAAATAAGAAAAATTTGCTAAATATGATTAACTTACAAATTAAAACAACCTTATTGAGGTTATCTTACAATTCTTTAACCACAGATAAAAGAGTCAATATAAACAAGACTTTCCGCGTAGATGCCTGTGGTAAGGTTTTTATTTTTCAATAACTCTAATATATTTATACAATACCTTAAGTAAAAACTAATTGAATCTTAAATAGATTTTTAGATGTTGACCTAGTATTAAAATCTTTGAAAAAAGGAAACTCATGTGACGGCTGTTGGACATTTATCAAGTGCATTTCTGATTAAATCTAAATTTAAAGAAGTCCCTTTCTGGACTTTACTTTTTGCTAGTGAGGCAGTCGAACTAGTTTGGTTCATATTAAATTTGAATCTAATTGGTTTAAATGAACCTTTAGAAATTACAAAAATTAACCTCCCCTTTTTATACATTGGCGATATGCTTTTAGTCCAACATATCGTATCGCATTCTTTGATGGGGGCAATTTTAATCGGACTAATCACCAGCCTTATTTTAAAATTTTGGGTAAAGTCCAGAGGAATTTTTCTGGCAATATCTTTAGCGGTAACTGGGCATTGGTTTCTAGATTTATTAGTACATGATGCTGATCTTCCAGTTTTTATTTCTTTAGATTCAGTTAAGCTCGGACCGCTTTTTAATTTTGATTCAAGCCACCCTGATTTGGGTTTAAGCACGACTGCTCCTATTTTAGGTTTTTTGCTTCAATTCGCATTCTCTATTCTTAGCGCATTTTTATTCTTACGCTCTTTTCCTATTCAAGATAAAAAAAAGAAAATTAAATTTTGGGTTTTGATTTTATTAGTAAACCTCTCTATACTCGGTATGTTCATAAAAGGTAATATGACTTGGCTTATTAAAACACCTACAATTATGGTAATTATGGTTCTAGTTGACATTATTACCACAGGTATAATGCTATATATCGCATATAGATTTACAGAATCGAATAATGTTAGTTTACCCACCCTTAAAATAAGTTGAATTATGAAATAGAACCAAAAAACTTTTGGAATACAGGATAAATATCAACGTTTGCATTCTTACCCATAAAAATATCTTGATGACCATAGTCTGGAAAAGAATGGAATTGATATAAGTCCGGATTAAAATATCTTAATTTTTTATAAGCATAATAATTCGAATCCGTAAACACTTTGTTATCCGCTCCTGTAACAAATAGAATAGGGACTTTATTTCTTTCTGCATTCTGCATATAGTTAGACGGCAAATGCTTAAATTCTGGATTAGATTCATCAAAACGCACTGGAATGCCCGCATTTGCAATTTTAAGAACGTGCTTATAGAAATGAAGTGTGGTTCCGCCAAATAAATCATTTAAACGATCATGTGATATATCTAATATGTTTTTATGATTGAATAATGCGGATTCACTACTTCCCCACATAAAACTTAGCATATGACAGGTTGCGTTATCACATTCATGTTGGAATAAAGAATTTCCGTAAGAAACAATATTTTGCAACCAATCATTCTTTCCAAGTGCATCCGGCTCCACAAGATTTAATCGAAGAACATTTTCTAGTAATCCATTTTGTATTAAATACTGTAATTTCATTTTTGCGAAAAAGGGAACTCTACAGAATAAGGATACTGAATTAGAAATAACAGAGTCAACATTTGTTTGTAAGCCTGCAAATAAAGACATTGTAAAACTCACAGAGCCTAAACAATGGCAGATAACATTTAGCTTGGCATCCTTGCCGATTTCTTTTCGAATGAGGGAAGTAGCAAGGGGCATATCGTAAGAAGCTACATGATCAAATGAGTATTCATGCTTTGTTAAGTTATAAGGAAGTCTGCTACTCATCCTGAAGTCGTAAAGCCAAACCGTATAACCTAAATCAAGAAAGTAATTTGTTATGTTGTCATGCTCTGGCATTATATACATATCACTCGATGATGTAAGCCCATGAATTAATAAAATCGAATTTTTAGTGCTTTCTTTTCTGGAAACCTTTCGCAAATTTAACCATAATTTATCCGGAGTTTCAATCGGATAACTTTGAATAGTCGCATTATGGATTCCTACATCAGTATGTCTTAGGATAGTTGTTGTTTGCGGAATTAATTCTTCCACTTTACGAATGGATACTTTAGGAGTGTATACTTCAAGAACCTTCTGCAGGAAAAAATTACTGAACTGACTTTTTGTAAAACCGGAAGAAAATAAATCCCGATCGTTAATAGATCGCATTGTACCAAGATTGATTAGAACGAAATCGGAAAAGCTTACCTTAGTGATTCCAGTTCCGATATACTCTAATTGATTGTTTTTCTTTGTATATATTTTGAAATAGAGGCAAGTTAATTCTTTCCAGAGATCTAAATAATTTCCAACGGATAATTCTTTGTAGCCTTCTAAAAAATAGGAATTACCTTTCGAACAAGAAAACTCCAAGTCATACTTAAAATATTTTATCTTCGAATTAGGCTTTGGTTCAAAAAACTGATGAAAATTTCCTTTAGAAACATTCATCTTGCCAGAAATATCAAGCATAGGACAATCAATGAGACCAGATAAATAACCAATAGCCTCATCACTTATATAGGAATCGATATTCTTTATATGAACGCTGATTTCCATATTGAATGAATGTCCGCTACCTAGTGTCAACCCAGATTCATAACTGTTCGCATACGATTGATTACCTGAAATCCAATATCCCAAAAATTTTTCCTCGAAGCGCAAACCTACGGCATTTAATTTCGTAAACTGGTCTCTATAGGAATTGAGTGAATCTAAAGGGCTTATTGCATTGGAAGTTTTTTTATTTTCCGTCACAGTCTCTAATGAAGATTCGCGGTAAATAAGCATTGCCCTCTCTGCAATTGCTGTAATAGTTAAGATTGGATTAATTCCAAGTGAACGTGGAATCACTCCACCATCCATTACATATAATCCTTCATAAACTTCTTCATTTCCATTTGGGTTAAATACTTGTAATGCGTGGTTTACTACGCCTGACTTGATAGAATTTCCCATAACCGTCCCACCCATTGGATGAACAGTGACCGGGCTACCGAAAAGAACTCCTCGGTAATCTACAAAATCTCCACCGTTTAATTCTATTAGTTCTTTCATATCGGAAAGCAATTCAAGAATGTTTTGCTGGCTAGCGTATTCGGACCAGTCGATATTAACCCTTGAAATTAATTTATTTTCTGATTCGATTAATTCGATATTACCCCGACTACCATCATGACCCACTCCTAGAAGTATACTTGTATTGTGTAGAACTGGATTTTTGATTCCATTCGTCAAATTATTTGAAATAGTTTTTATCAAATCTAAACTGGTTTCTGCATTAGAAATTCTATTTGCTTGAATACTGCCTGCAAGCCAATAAAGAATATAATAATCGCTGAATATTCCCGGAAATGCTGCATCTTCTATGACGTTATCTAAGCTTAGATCTTTTTGATTTCGATTATCAATCATTGCAGTAATTGTCGGACCAACTTTCTTTCCAAACTCTACAAAGAATCGTGATCCTAATTTTATCATCGGAGAATTTCTTCTATCTTTTTTCTTTCGCTTAGAGTTAGAGGTAGCTCTTCTATCTAATTCAGATCTACGATCGGGGGAAATTCCTTTTTCGAATCCGACTTGATTTACGACGGATTTTAAATTCAATCCAGCAGAAATTATCCCACCATTGCCAGTAAAATGCGAACCCAATTTTTCAGAAAATTTTAAACCTGAAATTTCTTTTGTTCTTAATAGAATTTCCGTTGAGCCTATACTACCGGCGCCTAATACTAATATATCGCTAGATACAATTTGCAGTAAATGTTCTTCAATTTTTTCAGTTCCTTTATTTAAAACCTGGTAGTAAACTGTGTATTTACCATCTGAAGATATTTTAAAATGACTTACGTAGACTTTTGTAAATATTTCCGCGCCATTGTTTGCCGCTATTGCTAAATAATTTTTATCCAATGAATTTTTCGCGTCATGATTACAACCTGTTGTACAATTCCCGCAGCCAATACACGGACTTTGAAAAATACCATTTTTATTAACTCCAGCCTCTTCGAAATTAATAGTTAGTTTTAGATTCTTAAATTCCTTTCCTAACTCATTTGCACTTTCTTTCAATAATTCATTTTTTTTTAAATCAGGAAACCCTTTCTTACCAAATGGATAATGGCTTGCTCCGAGTATGTCAGAAGCTAATGCATAAGCTTCTGACAAGCGAGCATCTATATCTTTTCTAAATTCATCAGGCCAAACTTTGTCCGTTAATACATTGGTCGTGGGTTTTTCGATAACCCCGGCATTAATCAAAGATCCGCCACCGAGTCCAGATCCGGATAATACATGTAATCCGTCAAAGACTTTATAATCAAATAAGCCTGTACGATTCTGTAAACCATCTGGAAGGGAATTTAATTGAAGATTATCTAATGCACTTGTTACATCAGTAGGGAATTCACCCTGTGAATATTCTTTTCCTTTTTATAAAACACAAACGGATTTTCCCATTTCTGAAAATCGAGCCGCTGCGACAGACGCGCCATACCCAGAACCAATGATTACAACATCGTATATTTTTTTAATATCAAAGTGTGTAGAAGATAATTTCATTTTTTTAATAAACTTTCCTTTAGAGTATACTCAATTTCCTGTCAGTGGATTAAAATTAAATTAATTTTCTTGCGTTTTCTTGACTAGGATTTTTTAATAAAAATTAT
>JANMOF010000398.1:0-15900 GCA_031368925.1 Leptospiraceae bacterium | reverse complement strand
GATGATGAAACGATTGTAGGAGATGAATTAGCTTTTAATTGGAATAAAAAATTTCCTGCCATTATGAACGCTGGTGGCTTTGATGTAGTTGTGGGTAATCCTCCGTATGTTGTATTAAGTTCTTTCAAAAATTCTGAATTCAAATACTTGCAAAATTATTATACTACATCATACGGTAGACTAAATACTTTCGCACTCTTCTTGGAGAAAATAAGTAAATACTTAGTCAAAACTACAAAACATAAAATAGGTCTAATAATTCCTGATTCATTGTGTTTAATTGATTATTATTCAGACCTGAGAAAATTTCTTTTAGATAAACATTCGATTGATAATATCATTGAACTAGGCGATGGTGTTTTTGAGGAAGCTGTTGTTCCTTCTATTGTAATCGTTCTTGAAGAGAAAAAAAAGAATAATTCAATAAAAATTGGATTTGGAAAAGACGTTGTTAAACAAAGTGTTTCCGCTAGAATTAAACAAGATTATTATTATGATACGCCAAAGTATTCTTTCAATTTACATGTTGATGATGTTTTTATAAAATTGAATAAACTTATCGACGATAAAGAAACTTTTAAATTAAAAGATGTAATTCAGATTAAAATCGGAGTTTGCACAGGTTCTAATGAAAAGCATATCGCTGGTGAACCAAAATTTAAAAATTCAAAAAAACTTCTTCAAGGTAAAAATATAAATCGTTTTACGCTTATCTATGATGATAAATTTATAAATTATGATAGAAAGGCTTTATTGCGTGCTCGAGAAGAAAGCATTTTTCTATTGCCCGAAAAACTTTTAATGCGACAGACATCGGATAAATTAATATTGAGTTACGACAATGAGCAATACTATACAATAGATTCATTGTTCATTTTATACGCAAAGCATGAGCAATTAAATTTAAAATATTGTTTGTGTTTGCTAAATTCTAAGCTACTCAATCGTCAATATCAAAAGCTAAATCCAGAATTAGGAAGAGTTTTCGCCCAGGTAAAAATTGACTATGTAAATGAAATCCCAATTAAAGTTATTTCTTCCACAGACCAAAAGCCTTTCATCCGGCTAGCCGACATTATGCTCTCCAAGAACAAAGAGCTACAAGAAATACAAAAAGATTTTTCTAATTATTTTAAATCTAAATTCGAAATGGAAAAGTTGACGGAAAAATTAATAGATTGGTATCTACTCTCAGATAATGATTTTATGAGTGAACTCAAAAAGAAAAAAGTTTTGGACAACATATTATTAGAAAAACAATACGAATTGTCAAAACTTTTTAATAAAGAAAAAAAGTCTGCGCTTGCAGCTTATGATATTATTCAGAAGACAGATAAAGAAATTGATATTCTTGTTTATCGGCTTTACGATTTAACTTACGAAGAAGTGAAAATTGTTGATCCGGAATTTTCTCTTAGTAAGAAAGATTATGAAGCTGTAAAGTAATTTTTACTATAAAAAGGCTAAACTTTTACGTTAAATATTCGATATATAATCAAATGATAAGGACTTTCTAAATTGAAGAGAACTTTTATTTATAGTCAGAAATTTGTGAAGCAATGGAAAGACGCTGGCTTAAATGAAGATGGATTAACGGAGTTCAAAGCGAGTTTAGCGAAGAATCCGAGTCAAGGAGATGTCATTCCTAGTGGAAATGGTTTAAGAAAAGTAAGATATAGTATCCCAGGTAAAGGTAAAAGGGGAGGAGCCAGAATTATTTATATTGATTTGCCTGAACAGGAAAGAATTTACTTATTACTGGTATATAAAAAAAATGTTCAAGAGGACTTAACACCAGATCAAAAAAAAATATTGGTGCATTTTGTCTCAGAAATTAAGAAAGAGTTAGTAAATAAAGGAGGAATAAAATGACTGCACTGAAAGAAAGAAAAAATAAATCTTCCGTTTTGTATGAAGATTTAAAAGAGTCGCTAGAAGATATCCTTTCTTATGAAAAAGGAACTTCCAATCTCAAATTTGTCGAAGATACTGTAACTGTGGAGGATGTTGTCTCTTCTGAGTTAATTTACTCCCAGTTGCGTTCTCGAGGCTTTGATAAGAGTTATTCCCAAAAATTTTTATTTCCTTCTTGGCTTAAAAAACAATTCCTATCGAATGAATCAGAGCTAAAAAAATTAGTTACCTATCTAAGAGAAAATATTTTTACTTCGATAGAAAATTATTCATTCCAATATAAAAAAAATAAGTCACTCCAAAAACAAGATATTCAGACTGCTACGGAAATTAGCATATTAGCCGCTAATACGATTGATTCTATTTTTAATAAACCTTATAAAACTTTACCTCAAAAGCCAAAAGACATTATTCATGCATTAAAAAAGAAATCAAATGTAATCGAATTAGATACTATGCTGGATTATCTTTGGGAATCTGGTATTCCCGTTTTATATATATCACAATTTCCTAAGAAGACAAAAAAAATGACTGCAGTGTCAATCATGATAAAAGAAAGACCTATTATTATACTCTCTAAGTCACACAAATATCCTTCTTGGTATTTATTTGAATTAGCCCATGAGATTGGTCATATTGCATTGGGTCATTTAAAAAAAGAAGGAATTATTTTAGATGAAAAATTAGATATGTCCTCAGTGGATCCGATAGAAAAAGAAGCAGATGAATTTGCTTTGTCTATTCTAGAAGGGAATGATTTTAAAAGTTATTTTCCCAAAAAATTGAATCCATCCGGATTACATGGATTAGCCATTGGCTTATCGAATAAACTGAAAGTCAATCCTGGATTTATTATTCTTAGTTATGCAAAGCATGTAAATGATTATGCGATCGGAAATGCTGCTTTGCGATTATTAGCAGAAGAGATTTCTCCATCAGAACACTTTCTAAACAAAATCAATAAGCACTTAAAACCAACAAAAGTAAATAAAGAAAAAGTTGAATTCTTAAAAAAACTTGCAGTTGGTGTCCATAGTAATACTTTTTTTCAATTTAAGAAATAAATTAGATCAGTATATACCAATTAGCCGACAATCATAAATTCTCACACAAAAATTCATAGAATTAGCCAGGAATTTATTCTTACCAATTTCATACAGCTAAGTAATTTCATTTTCAATCTTAGTACTCCGGAAAATATGGAATATCATATTGCAAGAAGGACTAAGATGAAATTTTTCAAATTATTTTTATTAACTATTTTAGAGACAGGAATTTTTTATACACCTGACTTACAAGCGAATTGCACTTACTGTTACCAGATTGCATCGGTTGAAATTACCTATCGAAATAAAAGAACACAGCATGGATATATTTCTTGGAGTCCCAATCAGGATTTTAACTTAACAGAAAAAGGATTTTTGGAAGAAGCTAAGAAGTTTCAAAGAATTCGATTTTTTAAAAATCTATCCAAACGATCAACCGGCTCCGACGAAAATGCGGCTAGTGTATATTATGCTCTAGCTCGTAACGTAGTTTTATTAAGGCGCTATGATATTAAAAAGCTAAAAATTCTAAATTCAAACTTTGGAGAGACGCGAGCAGATATTCAAATCATTAAAAAATGGTAAATTGAGAGATTTCTGAAAAAAAAGCTACATACAGAAAATCATTGCATTTTTAAATGTTTTAAAAAATAGTAATCACTATTGAAACATAAAAAGAGGCATACATGGAGAAATCCCTAACTTATGACAAATCGATTAACTTACTAAGAAGTAGTTCCTCGACCCCATTCTGGTATGAGTCTGTAAAGAATTTTGACAACAAAGATTATAAGACTTCTTTCTTTAATCTACTGCGATATGTAAACAGCACTATCGTAATTCCAAATGAATCGAGTGAATCGGTAGAACTTCATTTGCCACACGGATCAATCGTTGTAAATATAAAGCTGGATTCCAAGGGCTATGAAATTTCTGCTCCCTTTTTAAAAGTTCCCGAAGGTGCAAGTGGACTCGGAATGATGAGACAAATTTCCGAATTGAATTTTTCTTATCTTGTTCTCGGACAGATTGTATTAAAGGGAAATGATTTTTATTTTGAATACAAAGATGCTTTAGAAAACTCAGAGCCTTACAAAATATATTCTCTCTTAGAAGAAATTTGCTTTTGTGCGGATTATTATGATGATGTGTTCATTGACAAATTCAAAACCGAGCCAGTAAACAAGCCCGCATTAAATGTATTTACTTCCGAAGAACTTGAACTTGCCTCTAAAAAGTTTTCCGAAATTATCAAAGAAGGTCTCTCCTTTGTAGAATTTTTTGAGTCTAAGCGTTCTTATTCTCTCGCATGGGAAATGATGGAAAATACTTTTCTAAAAATTGATTATGTAATCGCTCCGCAGGGAATTTTAAATGCAAAGCTCGGTGAAACCAAAAGTCTTCTTTTTGCGAATGACGCACAACAGACAGTAGTCGCAAACACAAAAGTAAAATTACAAGAGTTACTAGGTTACGACAAACAAAAATTTAATTCCTCTCTTTTTCATCCTAAGTTTTTAATCCCTATTCGAAAAAGAGGAGAACTTCCCTATGTGCAAGATTTTATGAGAAGCACGCATGAAACGATGACTAGTTCGATGGGTAGTAAAAACTATATCAGCGTTACAGTTTCAGCTCTCTATTTAATTTACGATTTATTTTACAAAAATTCTATTCCAAATGAAATTTCTACCTTCTTGGATTCTGCTTTAGAAAAAGCCGGGGGCAAAGATTGGCAAACGAGTGCAGAAATACTTTACGGCGCTATTAGCAAAATTATGGATCTAAATCCAGAAGAAGATATTGGAAACAAGTTAGGTGGGGAAAATTCACAAGCGGGTAGCACAAAATCTATTTTCGGAAAAATCACAGGTCTATTCAAAAAACAAATCGGAGAACTATTATGAGCGACTTAGAAAAAATCGAACCAACTATTTTTAAAATCAATACAGCAAGTGGCAGTGGAACCGGCTTTTATATTCAAGACCAAAATCTAGTCGTTACAAATTATCATGTCGTGAGCGGATACAAAAAAGTAGCCCTTGAAATGCAAAATAAAGATACTCTTTCTGCGGATGTAATGGTAATTAACCCCTTGATCGATATAGCGATATTAAAACCAGAAAAAGTTTTAGCCGGATTACCGAATGTAACCTTCAAAAAACATGATAGTCTCAAGAATAGAGACAAAGTATCAGTTTTAGGTTTTCCTTTCGGAATGCCGTTTACAGTGACGGAAGGAATTATTTCTGCAACCAAGCAACTTTTAAACGGACAGGCATATATTCAAACAGACGCAGCAGTCAATCCCGGAAATAGTGGCGGACCAGTTGTAAATATGAATGGAGAAATTATTGGAGTAACGACAAGTAAATTTACGCAAGCGGATAATATGGGATTTGCTCTTCCAATAGACCATGTGATTGAAGAATTAGAAGCCTATAAATTAAATCCAAATATTGCTTATTCAGTCAAGTGCCCTTCTTGTAATTTTTCTTTACAGGAACCAATGGAGAATTGCCCAAACTGTGGAGCCGTATTAAATAAAGAATTATTTAACGAACAACCAAAAACAGAAATGGCAGTCTTTGTAGAAGAGGTTTTTAGTGAACTAAAAATTGATCCCGTCATTGCGAGACGCGGTGTAGATTTTTGGGAGTTTCATCGTGGGAGCGCACTCGTTCGCTACTTCGTCTATCGCAATAGTTTTCTATTCGCAACAAGCCCACTTGCAAAATTACCCAAGACGAATCTCCAAGAAGTTTATAAATATATTTTAAGTAATCCAGTCTCTCCATTTTATTTGGGGATCAGTCAGGGGCTAATCTATATTTCCTACAGGGCACATCTTGCTGATTTGAATTCTTCTAAGCGTTCTATAATTCAAAAGAATCTGGCTAGTCTTGCTATCAAAGCTGACGAACTCGATAACTTTTTAGTTGAGACTTATGGATGTGAATGGCACGAGGATTCAAAGAAGGAATAATGAAATTATCCCCATGAGTTGGCTAAAATCATTATTCTCTTCTGACAAGAAAGAAAAAATACATCCGTCCGAGCTACATTATGCATGCGGGGAGGACGGTAGTATCGAGCAGTTGAAAAAACTTTTAGAATCAAAACCGGATTTAGAAGTAAAAGATGCTCAGAAGAAAACTCCACTCTTCTGGGCAATTGAATATGGACGACTTGATTGCTTTGAACTTCTCTTACAATCAGGTGCAAATCCAAATGCTCAAGATGAAGATGGAGTTACTTGCCTGAACATATCTCTATCGTCTAACGGTCTAACTGAATTTTCTGATGCCCTCAAACGATTCAACGTAGACCCAACGATTAAGGATAAGCACGGTAAGTTGTATTTGATGTAATTTTTTTCCTCTGAAAAATCATTATATAGTAAATAAGGTAAATCGATCTTACCCGATGGAATAACAAAATGAATCTATTGAAAATTTTATTTCTTACTTCACTAATAGCATTTTCACTTTTTGCACAAACTTCCGACTCAGAAAAAATCTATCAGTCGGTTTTAAAAGCAACTTTTACGCAAGACAAGATAGAAGTCGCAAAACCTTTGCTAAAAAAAAACGAATGCAAAGAAGGAAATTACACGCAGAAATTACTAAAAGATTCTAATTATTGGAATCGAGAGACAGGAATTTATCTAGCGGGTGAATGCAGAAACCCCAAGCTCGATAAAGCAGTATGTGATTTATTTCTCGAAGATCACATGACAAGAAATCCAGTTCGAGAATTAATCAAAAAAGATCCAAACCGTTACTCTAAAGTATTAATTTCTCTTTATAAAAAAGACCTTTGGGATCCAACTAAAAAAGAATTATTTCAACTCTATGAATTGACGCAAGATGAGGATACTTCTAATTTTCTGCAAGACTTAATAAAAAATCCAAAGTCAACTGACAGAATAATTGCATTCCAATCTCTTTTGAAACATAAAAAAGCGTCTAATGACTCTTTTGTGCGTTCCTTTTTACAGGACAAAGAACTTAGAAAATATTCCTTGCAATGGTTAGCAGAGTCTGGAAAAGAAATAGACTTAAAACTATTCCAAGAAATTTTAGCAAACCCTAAATCTAATCTAGAAGAGCTTGTCTCTGCTTGCGTTGCAGTTAAGAAATGGGGAGACTCAAAGGAAAAAAAATCTACTTACCTTCGATTTTTAAAAGAGGATAATCAGAGTTTACTTCCATCTGTATTTTCGATCTTCGATGGATTCTTGGATGAAGAAATTTTTAAAGAAGTAAGTAGGCTTACTAGAGGCGGCAAAACTCAATCTATTCGAACGGAAGCAGTCCTTCAATTAAAAAATTCTACTGGCTCAAAAAAGTATCCCTATATCATTTTATTTTTGAATGAAGAATACCAATCTCAATCCGAATACCATTCGGGAGATACTATCGCAAATATTTTTACCCTTGGAATTCATGGAGTATTTAAAGGCTTACAGGAAAAACAGAGGCGAGATAAATTCTATGAAATTCAATCTGAATTAATCCAACTCTTACAAAAGGAAACGGGAGAAAAATTTCTAACTGCGGCTGAATGGAAAACGTGGGCTAATCAAAAGAAACTTTTACCAATTACGATTACATACGAATAAACTCTTGACTTGCAATAAAACTTATCTCTAAATACATTTATGGCTACAGAACTTCATAATTTTCTAGCACAAACAGTTGCAGAAAGAATTGATCCTCATAAACTAATGAAGCTCAAAAAAGAGTTTGACGGAGTATTACAACTATTAGCCCCTGTCAGAAGGTTCGCTCCCCGGATTTATATTGGTGGCGTATATGAAAAACGTATCGAAATTAATACCTATGCTGATATGGACATTCAGATTTACTATCCTTACGACTTACAAGATCATATCCGCGAAATAGCCGAATATGCATTTGAACTTGTCTCTAAAAAATTTGAAACCCGCTCTTTAGGACTTTTGTATAGAATCACAATTAGTGAAGACTATGATATTGATATTGTATCCGGCAGAGCAGAAGATGCTGAATACGGCTATTCCTTATTATACGATCCCGAAACAAACCAACGTCAAACTGGTAAATTGCAAGAGCAACTCAATCTTATACGCAATGCTCGTGCTATGTTAAGATTAGTTAAACTCTGGAAACGTCACAAGCTTCTTATCTGGGACTCTACTAAAATAGAAAAATCCGAAATGCCTTACTTCCTCAAACGAAAAGAATTAAACGATTATGGAATCGCATTGCAACAATGGCTTCTTATCAATATGGAACTTAAAAAAAAATTTGGCGGTCAATATGAAGTCCAACGCTTCTTAGCCGCTGGTGAAGAAACACTCAAAGCAGTGAAGGATAAATTTTGGATGAGAACGATTTATTAATTCACCTAACGGTGGGTTTGCTACAGCAGGTTATTAATTTTTGTGATAATTACTCCTCTAATTTCTTCAATATCGGGCAATCAGGTCTACTGTCCCCATGGCAGTTATGAACGAGGTGACGCAGAGTATCCGCCATATCTTTCATAAGATTTAATTTTATATCTAGATCCTTTAAGTGTTTTTGTGCGAGAGTCTTGACTTGCATACTACTTCTAGTTTTATTTTTCCAGAGACTTAGAAGTTTTTTAATATCCTGCAAAGAAAATCCAAGCTCTCTTGCTCGTTTGATAAATCGCAAGTAGTGAATGTCTGAATCTAAATAAATCCTGTAGCCCTTATCCGTTCTTGCTACTTTTGGAACAAGGCCAATCTCTTCGTAATGACGGATTAACTTCGCATTAACCCCACTTTCCTTTGCTAACTTGCCTATATTCATTCTGCCTCCTGCTAAATTTAAATGATTGCCACGGATGAACACTCGCTTGCGCTATTAACACGGATAGATTTTGTATTCATTAGAGTTGTTGCAAAATAGTATAACTATGTTAGCGCAAGCGTCAGTTCGAGCAGGGTCGAGAACTACTAGTGTAAAAAGCCTTATTTTATTAGCACTTCTCGACTGCCGCTCGAACTGACAGCATTCATAGTCATAAGGTATAATTAATATTGCAACAACTCTATTTATTATCTGTTATTGGTAAATAACTTGTGGCTATAAAAACGAATCAACTTTCCAATTATTGGAAAGTTTGAAATTTAATACAATTTTTTTTCTAAAAAACGCAAAAAAATTTAACCCGGGGCTTGACATTCCAATCGTTGGAAGGTTTATATTGGTAAACAATACAAAAGGCATCGAAGTAAAATACGCAATACCTTTAAAGGAGAATTAGAACTATGAAAACATTATATAAAATCGAAGGAATGACTTGTGGTCACTGCATGATGACAGTGGAAAAAGAATTTGCAAAGGTTGGAGCTTCTGCAAAGGCTGATATGAAAACCGATTCCGTTAGCGTTGAATCGGAATTAGACGCTTTGACTTATCAAAAGTTGCAAGCAGTTTTGGAAGAAGAGGGTTACTCACTTGGAAACAAAATCGAATCTTAACGAAAACCAAGAAATTACACTTGACCTTTTTGGAATGACCTGTGCTAACTGTGCCCTTCGAATTGAGAAGGGCTTACGAAAAGTAGCCGGTGTAGAAGAGGCAAGAGTCAATTTCGCCCGCGAGACTGCCTATGTCCGCTTCGATAACAAAGTTAAACCGGAAGATTTATTTAACAAAGTAGAATCCCTTGGATACAAAGCCTCTGAACACTCAGAGACTAATGCGGGTGCGGCAGAAGACAAACATAAAACGGAATTAAAAAAGTTAAAATTCCGTTTTATTATTTCTGCGCTTTTATCTATTCCGCTTCTCTATACAATGGTTTCTCATTTTTCGGCTCTTTCCTTTTTGCCATTACCCGCTATAATGATGAACCCTTGGTTTCAATTTTTACTCGCTACACCGGTTCAGTTTTGGATTGGGTTTCCATTTTACATGGGAGCGTATCGAGCATTAAGAAATAAAGCGGCTAATATGGATGTGCTGGTAGCAATCGGCACTTCGGCGGCTTATGGATACAGCTTCGTAATAAGTATAATGCAGGGATTAAATCAGAATGACTTTTTTTATTTTGGAATTATAAAACATATGGAACACTTGGGTCATTCTGCATTTCCTCCTCTGTATTACGAAACTTCCGCAGTCCTTCTAACGTTCATTCTCGGAGGCAAATGGATAGAAACCGTTGTTCGTGGAAAAAGTTCTAGCGCAATAAAAGCTTTGCTCAAATTAAAACCAGAAACCGCAAGAGTAAAAAAAGAAAACGATTGGATAGATGTTCCGTCTGAATACTTAAAAGTCGGAGATTTAATTTTAGTAAAACCGGGTGAGAAAATTCCAACTGATTCCGTTGTTCTGGAAGGAACAAGCTCTGTCGACGAATCCATGTTAACCGGTGAAAGTCTTCCTGTAGAAAAAGTCGTGACGAGTAAAGTTCTAGGTGGAACCATCAACGGAAGCGGGGCATTGATTTTAAAGACTGATAAAGTAGGTTCTGAAACAGTTCTTGCTTCCATCATCAAAACAGTCGAAGACGCGCAAGCAAGCCGCGCACCTCTACAAAAAATTGCCGACCAAATTTCGGGAGTATTCGTTCCGATTGTAGTGTTACTAGCTACTCTTGATTTTGCGCTTTGGTATCTTTATCTAGAGCCAGGAATTCTAAATTCTGCTTTAGAAAAAGCGATTGCGATTTTAGTCATCGCCTGCCCCTGCGCGCTTGGTCTTGCTACTCCTGTTTCACTACTGGTCGGAACGGGCAAAGCTGCGGCAAAAGGAATTTTATTTAGAAATGCAGAAGCCCTAGAGACAGCAGCCTTTATCAACACAATCGCATTTGACAAAACAGGAACTCTAACAGAAGGAAAGCCTTACGTTATCAAATATAAAGCATTGACGGATAATGAAACTTTACCGCTTGATAAAATTGCCTCAGCAGAAGCTGGCTCCGAGCATCCGCTCGCTAAAGCAATTGTAAACTTTGCCAAAGAGAAAAATATCTCTCTATCTAAGTTTAGCAATTTACAAATCGAGTCTGGTGGTGGCGTAACGGCGTTAGTCGATAACTATCAAATATTTGCAGGAAAGAAATCTTACTTGAGTAGTCAAGGTTATGATACTCCAACTGAACTTCTTCAAGTTGCCGATGATTGGGAGAAAGAAGGTAGCACAGTTGTGTTTGCGGTCGTATCAGGGATTGATACTTCTTGGGCAATATTCGCAATAGAGGATAAATTAAAAGAAACGACTAAGGATGCTATTACTAAATTAAAATCTCTAGGTATTGAACCTATCTTACTCACAGGGGATAACGAGAATACGGCGCGAAAGATTGCAAACAAAGTCGGAATCGAAAAAGTTTTTGCATCCTTATTACCAGAAGACAAAGCTAAGATTATCGCATCTCTGAAAGCAGAACGAAAAAGAATCGGTATGGCAGGAGATGGAATCAACGATGCACCCGCTTTAGCCAGTGCCGATATAGGAATTGCAATGGGAACAGGAACTGACGTCGCAATCGAAACCGCCGGAGTTGTTTTGGTAAAAGGAGACTTGTTACGATTAATTGACGTTATCCGAATTAGCCGAAGCACAGTTCGAAACATCAGGCAGAATTTCTTTTGGGCACTCTGTTACAACGCTATCGGAATTCCAATCGCCGGTATAGGATTATTAGCCCCTTGGATCAGTGGTGCCGCAATGGCTTTTAGCTCGATTTCGGTTGTGCTTAATGCGCTTTCGCTGAATTGGAAGAAGGAGTAATGAAAAGTAATTTATTGACAGATGAAAAACTTCTTGCCCTAAAACAAATATTAAAGAAGCATTTTACTTAGCTTTAATTTTAGAGGATCAGTATGTTCAAAATTTTCATTCTAGTATTCACTTTATTTTTCTCACTCTCTTTACTTCCACAAGAATCAATCGAAGACGAAACAGAAGATTTAATCGAAGCCTGCGAAAAAGGAAATGTTAAATCAGCAAAGTATCATTTGGCTAAAGGGGCAAAAGTAAACGCTCGCGCTCATTCCGGAAAAACTCCCGGCAGGACTGCAATCATGTGGGCTGCTTTTCGAGGAAGAAAAGAGCTTGTTAGGCTTTTAATAGACCACGGTGCAGAAATAAACGCGAAGGATGATTGGAAAGGAAATATGACGCGCCCGGATGGAACGGAAGGCTGGACTCCTCTCATCTTTGCAGCCGATTCCGATCACGAGGAAGTAGTAAAAATTCTAATCGAGAAAGGAGCAGACGTAAATGTCAAAACCAAATCGGGAATTACTGCTCTTATCCTCGCACAACTATGGAGAAATGAAGAAATGATTCATATGCTAAAACAAGCAGGTGCTAAAGAGTAAAACTACCAGAGAGCTTCCCTAAGACCTTTTTCTAATTCTTCTTGATCTTTATTTGTTTTCTCTTGCTGGTGACGAGAGCGTTTGTGATTTTTAGTTTCACCCGATCGCTTTTGAACTCTCTCCATTTCTTTTTGGATTCGTTTTTGTTCATCAGGTGTTAAAGTTGGCTTTCTATGTCCCCCATCATCAGCAGGTAAAAATCCATTACCTCCAGTTTCATTTTTATCCTCGCCGGTTTCTTTTCCGTCTTTGCCAGATTTATCTTTGTCTTTAGAATCCTTTCCGTCTTTACCGGATTTGTCTTTATCCTTTGAATCTTTTCCATCTTTTCCTGATTTATCTTTGTCCTTTGAATCTTTTCCATCTTTTCCAGATTTGTCTTTGTCCTTAGAGTCTTTTCCATCTTTGCCAGGCTTATCTTTATCTTTGGAATCTTTTCCATCTTTATCGGACTTATCTTTATCTTTGGAATCTTTTCCATCTTTGCCAGATTTGTCTTTATCCTTAGAATCCTTTGTGTCCTTGGATTCATTTTTGTCTTTGGAATCTTTTCCGTCTTTTCCCTTATCGCCATCCTTATTTTGCTTATCCCGGTCTTTGTTGTTTTGTGGCTTATCCTGGTTATCCGATTGATTATTCTGTGCTTGTTTTTTCTGGTCGTCTTCGTTTTCTCCAGAATCTGAGTCTTGTTTGTCTTCTTGTTCTTCTGATTTATCTTTTTGGTTCTGACATTTACTTGCTTCTAATTCTTCTAGCTTCGAAATTTCTTCTTCTATAAATTTTGCATTGTCAAGAGAAGGTTTTTTATAATCACCTACATTCACTAAGTCCGCAGTCTCTTTGAAACGATTTGCCGCTTGCTCCCATAGCACACGTGCTCTTTCCACATTGCATGTTTCAGGGGATAATTCTTTTTTCCCCCAATGATATAAAACTTGACCATCATTGTAAAGAGCTTCGCGAAATTCTGGATTAGCCTCAATTGCCTGTTGAAATTTTTCATGCGCTGCAGGTAAATCATCTTCTTGCATGAGAGTATTTCCAATATTATAAATTGGAATATAAGACTTATAAGAATAAGAAATGCTTTTATGAAAAGAAGTTTTTGAGTCAGAAAGCTTTGTTTCATTAAACTCCTGAATTCCCTGCTCGTTGTATTTATAAGCTTTGTAGTATTCGCAATTATCAAAAACAAGAGATACAAGAAAGAGAACACAACTGAGTAAAAATTTTTTCATAGACCAATTTAAAACCATAATAGTAAAGCTAGTTAATATATAATGAAAATCAAGTAGAATTAGAGCATTTATTTTTTTAATAGCAGTAAAACGTTTCAATTTTAAGAGCATGCAACTTATTCCAGAATCTGACTTAGCTGACACAAAAAAGCAGTTGTGAAAAACATAGGGCAGGCAACCTAGTAGGAAAATATGAATGAGCTAAATGATACGATAGATGAAATGAAAATCTGGCAGAAAATTGGATTTTTTACCGGACCAATCCTTTTTTTGATAATGCTTGTTTTTCCGCCTTCGTTTGTTGTAGAAAGTGGAGCTAAAGGAGCCATGACTTATGATGCATGGAAGGTTGCCGCCTGTGGATTATGGATGGCGATCTGGTGGGTAACAGAAGCAGCCCCTATTCCAATCACATCTCTTCTTCCAATTCCTTTATTTTATCTGCTCAATGTTTCAAACACAGCACCAAAGTCAGCAAGTGAAACGTTAAAGGAAATAGGCAAACCGGAATTAGCCAAATACTTTTCAGAACAAATTCTAGCACCTTATGCTGATCCGATCATTTATCTTTTCCTCGGTGGCTTCATTTTAGCAATCGGAATGGAGAAATGGAATTTACACAAACGAATTGCACTCAATATAATTAAAATTGTGGGAACAAAGCCTTCGCAAATTCTGCTCGGCTTTATCATCGCAACTGCATTCATCAGTATGTGGGCGAGTAACGCATCCACTACGATTATGATGCTACCAATTGCAATCACCGTTCTCGAATTATTAAAATCAAAAGTAGCAGAATCAGAAAAACATAATATTGAAAATTTCGGAGTAGCTTTAATGTTAAGCATTGCCTATGGCGCAAGTATTGGTGGACTAGGAACGTTAATCGGCACACCTCCTAACGCTGTGATGAAAGCTTTCTTCGATAAGAACGGATTAGACTCTATCAACTTCGCGAACTGGATGGTATTCGGTGTAACCTTAATCGTAATTTCTATTCCTGTAACATTCATTCTTTTAACGAAAATTATTTTTCCTGTTCGACTTAAAGAAATCGAAGGAGCAGACGAAATCATAGAAGTAGAATTAACCAAACTTGGCAAATTCACATTAGCCGAAGGTCTTACTGCATTTGTAATTATCTCCACTGCGATTGCCTGGGTCTTACGTGGAACATATGAAAGTAATTTATACATAAAGAATAATTTAAAGGATGGGATCATTGCAATGACAGGTGGAATTTTACTTTTCCTAATTCCTGTAAATTGGAAGAAGAAAATTTTTCTTTTAGAGTGGTCTGATATGAAAGCAATTCCCTGGGATGTATTGCTATTATTCGGTGGTGGACTCAGTCTCGCAGGAGCGGTAGATAGAAGCGGACTATCAGACTGGATGGGAGTTCAAACTAAGATAGCTCTAGAGGGGCAAACCAATATTTACCTCGTTGTATTCGTGGTCACTGCTATTGTATTATTCCTAACAGAATTTACAAGTAACACTGCAACCATTACTTTATTTCTACCAATCGGTCTTGGAATCGCAAAAGCACTCGATATAGACCCAAGGCTAATTCTTATACCGGCAACGATTGCGTCAAGCTGTGCATTCATGTTACCTGTAGGAACACCGCCTAACGCAATCGTCTTCAGTAGCGGTTACGTAAAAATTCCGCAAATGGCAAAAGCGGGATTTTGGATGAATATTTTCTTTGTATTCCTGATTACATTTTTGATTTTTACATTGGGTGTCCGAGTGTTCTCTATCCCATTTTAAATGTATTTACAGCGAGTAATGTATTTAAAGCTTTACACAAAGTTTGCCATAGTTTATATAGAACTATGGCAAATGTATTTAGCAGAAATAATATCAAAATAATCGGAAGCGGAAATCCTACCATTTTATTTGCGCATGGATTTGGAACTGACCAGTCAACTTGGAGACACCTTATCGATCATTATAAGGATAATTATAGAGTTATATTGTTTGATAATGTAGGAGCGGGTAAATCCGATATCCGCGAATATGACCCTGCTAAGTATAGTAGCTTATCAGGATATGTCTCTGATCTATTGGAAATTGGAACTGAGCTTGACCTGAGAAATGCTATTTACATTGGACATTCAGTAAGTGGAATGGTGGGGTTACTAGCGAGTATCCAGGAACCAGATTTTTTTTCTAAATTAATTTTAATCGGTGCTTCACCTCGGTATTTGAATGATAAAGATTACTTTGGAGGATTCAACCAAAGTGATTTAGATCAACTGTATCATGCAATGCAAACCAATTACCAGGAGTGGGTAAAAGTATTTGCCCCTGCAGCTATGGGACATTCTCATCTTCCAGAACTGGG
>JANMOF010000385.1:0-4328 GCA_031368925.1 Leptospiraceae bacterium | reverse complement strand
GTTGAACTTACGCAAGTCCAGTGCCTTCGTTCCGGTCACAAAACTTGCAAGAGAATAATGCAAGTTTTGCGCCCTACACTCAGTCACGGGACTTGCTAGTAGTTGGTCGGCTTGGAGACATGACTTTAAAACTCAAAAGGTGCTACCGCACTTTCGAGTTTTAAAGTCACGTCGGATACTCTTAACGTTAGGCGAAAGAAAATCGAACTTTAATAGACTAAAAAAATATTTATAAATAAAGGTAAAGAAATGGGTAGTAGAAAAGGGTTTATCGGAACTTTAAATTATATTGCACGGGAATCGGCAAAAGCACAAAGAAGGGCTGAACAGTCTCAGAGAAGGTATGAGGCAGATGCTCGTCGTAACCAAAGAGATGCAGAAAGAAATGCGAAACAATTACAGAAAGAACAAAAACAAAGGTATCTAGAATCTCGTTTAGATGAAGTTAATGATCTAAATGAGGATATCAATAATCGTTTAGATGAACTAAGGCTAATTATAAAAAATACTCTTCTTAAAGATGACACTATTGATTTCGAATCATTAAAAGATCAATCATCATATACAGAATTTAATCCACCCTATGAACTAATTAAAAATATCAAGGAACCTTCTATTGAGACATATATAAATTCAGTAGCAAAGCCGTCATTTCTAAGTAAAATATTCAAATCGCTAGAAATAAAATATCAAAAAAAAATAGAAGAGGCGAAGGGAAAATATACCTCTGACAAGAATTCTTATATAAATTTTGAAAAAGAAAGAAAAGAAAAATTGGCTCTGCTAAAAAGTGAATTTGAAACCCAAAAAAAAATATTTAATGAAAATCAGCAGAAAAAAAATGAGCAAGTGGATAACCTTAAATTGTCACTCAAAAATGGAGAAGAAGATGGGGTAATTACATATTTTTCAATGGTTCTAGAACGTTCAGAATATCCAGACGGATTTCCTCAAGACTTCGATTTAGAATACAATGCAAAAGAAGGATCTATTCTAATTGAATATTTTATTCCTGAACCTTCTATCGTACCTAATATACAAGAGTTTTCATATAATAAATCAAAAGATATTATTGTAGAAAAGAATCGTAACAAACTAGAAATAAAATCACTTTATGAAAATGTAGTTTCCTCATTAGCATTGCGAACAATTCATGAAGTAGTAGAATCAGATCAATTCATGGTAATAAAAAACATTACATTTGAAGGACTAGTTTCTACTATTAATAAATCTACAGGCAATGAAGAGAATGTGAAAATAATTTCCGTTACAGTCACTCGTGATCAATTTCTCACTATTAATTTAGAAAAAGTTGATCCCTTTGTTTGTGTTCAAAGCCTTGGAGCAAAAATGTCAGCGGATGTAATAAGTATGAAAGCGATAAAATAATATGCGGAAATATAAATAAAATACAGGAGAAATTTATGGGAAAATATTTTTTGTTAATTTTGATTTCATTGGCAAGCAGTCAATTATTTAGTGATGATAAGTCTGCTCTAAAGGAAATTCGTGGAGAAAAAAAGGTTCTAAAGGCAGAGATTAAAGAAAATACTCTTTATGCTACTGTTAAAGATGATGGTACAAATAGAAAAGGATATGCTGAATATTTATGCCAAACACTCAAAGAACACTCATTAAATTCAGTGACAGTCAAAGTCATTGATAATAAAAACAAAGTATTAGGAGAATCTAATTGTAAGTTTTAATAGTAGTAGCGATTTTCCTTCGCCTAACTGCGAGTATCCACTGCGGAACGGGCTATGTTCGGAAGCTGTCCACTCTCTCGCTCCAATCCGGCATATTCGTGTTAGCCACACTTTGTAGTATTTTTGTTGAACTCACGCAAGTCCAGTGCCTTCGTTCCGGTCACAAAACTTGCAAGAGAATAATGCAAGTTTTGCGCCCTACACTCAGTCACGGGACTTGCTAGTATTGGTCGGCTTGGAGACATTGAGAAAATGGGAAGAAAAATGCTTGGGGCATTTTCTTCCCATTTTCTCAACGTCGGATACTCTTAACGTTAGACGGCATTTTTTACTTTGGGCATCATTTTATTACCGCCCCATTTTGCTCCTTTAATTTGTGTCCACGACATCCGTGTCTTGGACAAACTTTGAAAAAGTAAAAAAAATTAATATAAGGAAAAGTCATGAAAATAAAGACAATTTCAGTTAAAAATTTTAAATCATTTGATATGAGTGGAGTTTATTTATCCCTTAATGAGCTTACTGCTCTCGTTGGAGAAAATAGTTCCGGTAAATCAAATATATTAGAAGCACTTGATATATTTTTTAACTACACAAAAGGAAAAATTAAAAAAGAAAGTTTTCATCATGAAGACTTTTCACACCCAATAGAGATTGAAGTAACATTTTTCCAATTAAAGGATGAAGAAAAAGAACGTTTTCAGTTACACCTTGGAGATGATAATGAATCTCTTACTATTACGCAAAGAATTATGAATAAGACAGAGGAACAAGAAAATGAATCCGAAGAAACTGAAGAGTCCGAGACTGCAAGTGAATTAAATATAATAGAATCAAAACACGGTTCTAAATGGACTGTACCTGACGAGTTTGAATGGTTGAATTGTTTAGATAAACAACCAACAAAAACGAATTTGAGCAAATGGTGGAAATTGGATTTAAAAGTAGATGGTATAGATTTAAAGTCATTTTTTCCAAATGGTCAACCTTCGCAGGAAGATTATCAAAAAAAAATAAAAGAATTGTGGAATAACAGTAAATTGCCTAAGAAAAAAATTACAGGCGATGATAAAGTATTAGGATGGAAAGGAATACTAAAAGGAAACTTACCAAAATATTTTTATATACCGGCACTAAAAGATATCAATGATGATTTAAAGCTATCAAAGACTTCTCCATTCGGAACTATTATTTCTTATTTAACTAACGAGATAGGAAAGGAATTGAAAGATGAATTGGTAATAAAGACTAAAACTTTTATGGATGAGATTATTGCAAAAATTGATCTATCATCCGAAGGGAAATCGAAAATTGAAGAAATAAATAAGGCTTTGAATAAAAATATCGGAATTGATATAGATTGCAATTTAAACTTACAGTTTACACCTCCGAATATAGACGATTTAATATTACCAAAATTATTCGGAGATGACGGATTTAATTCTGAGTTAGTCTACAAAGGTCATGGTATACAACGTCTTGCAATTTTTGCTTTATTAAGAACATACTACCAATACAAAAATGCAAAAGTAGGTGCTTCTGGTAATTTCATTATTGGAATTGAAGAGCCTGAAATTTATTTACATCCTCCTGTTAAGAGGTCCACGTATAGCTTTTTTAGAAATTTATCAGAATCTGGGACACAGGTTATTTATACAACACATGATAGCTATTTTATAAAGGTAGAAAATTTTGATGAGATAAGAATATTCAGAAAAGAAACGAATCTTAATTCTCCAGTTAAAACAAATGTATACGAATTTTCTATTCAGGATATGATTGAGTATTACAAAAGAGTCTACAAAAATAACGCCATTAATGAAAAAAGTTTGCGGCATCGATTTTTTCATATTTGTGACGAATCAAAAAATGAAGGATTTTTTGCAAAGAAAGTAATCTTGATAGAAGGGGAAACTGAAAGATATGCGTTACCAATATATTTTAAAGCTAAAGGATTCGATCTAGATGCTCATCGAGTGGCAATAATAAATGCTGGTTCCGTTGCTCATATTTCTTATCTTCTAGTAATGTTTAATGAGTTCAAAATTCCTTGTTATATAATATTCGATGGAGATAAACCTACTTTTGATTTAACTAAAATTCCAGAAGATAAAAAATCAGATATTAAAAATAAATCAAAGCGTAATAAAGAATTGTTTTCATATGTAGGCGAAGAGATTCCCAAGGAAGAATTGTTTTTTCCTAAAACAAGAATTAGTAAAAATATGGCAGTTTGGGAAACTGATTTCGAATCAGTTTTTCATAAATCTTTAGAAAAATATGATGAAATAAAAGATGAAGCAAAACATATGTATTCAAGCGATAGTAAGCCATTGACAGGTAGATTTTTTGCTGAAAAAATTTGTAATGAATTTTCTGATTTAATAAATCCCAAAATTGACGAGTTAATTGAGAAAATAAAAAATTGTAAATGGGAACAGTTTATTATAAAGAAATAAAATATGCTAAATAGTAAAGTCTTCGAACTCTATGTTAATTTTTTTCAATTCTTTTTTAAAAAAATCGGATTAATTGAAACAAAATTTTTATTGTAAGGTTTCTTGGAGATGATTAAGGCAACAAGAAGCTTCAAGAGTTTATTGGCAATGTTATTTAATACGA
>JANMOF010000354.1:0-6029 GCA_031368925.1 Leptospiraceae bacterium | reverse complement strand
CGAACCTCTCGAAATATCCAAAACCCTTGCAATTTCTCGATAGCTACAGCCTTGTTCAATGAGTCTTAAAAACTCTTTGAGCTTATTCATTGTTATCCTCCGATTCATTAGAATTACTCCTCCCTATGGGAAGAGTTTGAATCAGATGATTTTTAAAGGAGGGTTTTTTGTTCTTTTCCCTTACACATTTTTTGTAGCTAATGCTACTTATCTGTGTGGCACAATTTCAGCCGGATTGAGTGTCCACTTTCGTCCGGATTCACTGTCCATTTTAAAATGGATTCGGTGTCCAATATCACGCGGATTTTGCAACTCCGGGACCGAATGAAGTTTTTAAGATTGGTTCTTGTGCCTCCCCTGCTTGCACTGCTGATCTCCATTTTGGAAATTCCGATTTAGGACCAGATGCTTGGAGACAGTCAATGTCAGATTTAATTGCAGAGATCGGTAGAATTATTGCATTTTTCACCAGATTTTAATCTGCGCAAAATCCTAATTAGTCAGGTCGAGCGACCTGACTTTTTTTTACGCCAAAGCTGATATCCTACTAAGAAAGATTAAGAGCACAAAGGAGAAAAGAAATGAAAGAACAAAGAGAAGAATCATTCGTTAACCCAGCCTCTATTTGGAAGCAAGAAAAAATTCGCGAAAAATCGGTGAAAGACATCGAAAAGGATTTTCTTGAAAAACTGGGAAAAAGATTTACTAGTGCAATAACGATAGTCGCATTAGCTACAACGATTAACCTAAATTGCACAAACAAAAAAAAAGCGCAAGAGAAAAAAGAAAAAGAAAAAATTCAACTTAGAGCATTAGTTGCAGCTAGTGAGTATTTAAAAAAAATAAATATTCCAACTGCAGTTGGTTTAACTATTTCGGGAAAAAATCAATTCAAAATAGGAGAGGACGGCAAAGTTTGTTATACCGCTACAGCTCAATTAAACAACGGAGCAAAAATTGCTGTCACTGACTCTACATGGTCTTTGACGGAAAAAAGCGATGGGCTAATTCTTACTCAAGATGGTTGTCTGGAAATAAAACAGCCAATCAATACGGCAACACTTCACATTCAAGCAACTCGAAATAACCTCACCGCAAATAAAAATGTTAGTGTGACAGAGGGATTATCTAGTATTAGAGGAAGCATTGCCGGAAATACAGAGTTCAATGAACTAGATGCATCTAATCAATGTTACTCCTTCGAATTAGAAAGTGGAGAAAATACGCAACAGGTAACTTGGAGTCTACAGAATACAGTTGAGGGAAAAATCATCCTTACACCATCTGGAAATACAGCTTGCATCAGTTTGAATGGACTTGCCAATAATAGGGAAGTAGTTTTGAAAGTGAGTGCAAATACTTTTACCACTGAGAAGAAAATCACCATTATTCCCCTTGAGATTCCATATTTCTATATCCTCTTAATGAATCCAGGTCTTTTAACAGGCGGAAATGAAATGGTTCCTGGAGCAATTGATAATCTCTGGGGAAAATGTTTCATTGAACAACGCCGTGCCTTTGGATTTGGAATTGATCCCTATACTTGCAAAGACCAAATTTCTGGCGCACAATGGTTGTTATTCAAACTTTTCACCCATGCACACGCTGCGGATATTTCCATTGATCTTTCTGGTTTCTTGGGAGATGTGGCTAATCTATTCTATGACAAACATATTCGTCCGAGTATTGATCGTTCTGTAAATAGCATCGTAAAAGAAGGAGAAGCGTTCGTAAAAAGAATTCTTTTCTCACCAGAAGTACAACGAGCTGGCACTGATGCACTAGTAAGTGTAATGAATTTAATTACAGGCGGAGCGGCTAATCCGGTAGTGGCGATACTTACAGGAGGAACTGGTCCGCTTCTAATGAGTTTACTTTTGGGTGGTCAGGGCGGTGATCCCAGAATGGGGGAAGTTTTGCAAAAGATGGATGTGATGGACAAAAAATTAGACAAAGTGATTGAAGATTTGGCTCGAATGCAAAACTATCTATACACAATGCAGGACGCTAATTACAATGCAGGGTTGGTAGAACAATATGCTCGAATCTATTCTAGAAAACAAATGATTCTGGATTTAATGAAAGCGGGGAACATGACAGAAGCAAAGAAAGTATCAAAAGAACTAGCAGTGGACTTTACTTGGGACGAAGTTCTTACAATCTTGTACACAAACGGTGGGGCGAAAATGAGACATGCTCAGGATACAAACCTACTAGGTTACGAAACGATCACTAGCTTCTATCAAGGCAATTGGCAAAAAGTTAGCTCTCGACAATGTTATTTCTGGCCCGTTAGTTGGGAATGTGACATTGTTTATGGATACGTCCCAGTTTTTTACTTTACGTTACCTTCGAGAAAAGCGATTGGAAGTCTTTCCATTTCCGATACACAAAAACTGATGGCAACTATTAAAACCCGATTCGACATAAATGAACTTGCATACGCGAATGATCGAGCTTACAAAAGAGCGCTAAACAAGGTATTAGCCGAAAGATATAAAACAGTTTTAATTTCTTTACGCAATGGCTTGAATAATTCCTTTCAAAGAGTTTTGGATCAACGAGATACTTATGCCAGTAGAAGTTATGTTGAATATCAGTATAATAATGGAGGAGGAAGATCTGAACAAAAAAAGCTAATCGGTACTACCCCCGAAACTCTTAGTGCGGATATGGATAAGTTTATCAAGTCAAATTATGATAATCTTACTTTTCATCTTGCTGAGATTGATATGATGATTCTCTATCTCAACTATCATATTTATCTTGGTGGATTACAGTGATAAGCTGCTTGGATTGCCCGCTCTTGATGAGCGGGTTTTTTTTTGTGTATAATCACTTTTTCATAAAAAAGTAATCATTTGTATTCAAATATTCATTTTCCATTTCGCCTTTTTCTAACCTATTTTGAAGATGACTACCTTTAAAACCTTCTTTATTCCATTCAATGTGGCTTTGTAATTCGTTAGAGAAACGAGAATCATCGTTTTTATTTTCAATTATTTGATCTTTGTTTTTGGGAGGTTCTGGTAGTGGTGGATCATTATCCTTACCTGCTGTAAGAAATTTTTTATTTTCCGTTTGAGTAATTGGTTTTGATAAAAAATCTTCCTCTTTGGTTTTTTTGTCATATTCAGATTTTAAATTTTGAATATCAATATCAGGATTTGCTTCAACCTTTTTTCTTATTTCATCTTGGAATTCATAATACTTTTCACTCAAAGTTAACTTGTATTTTGTTCTCCCTAAATCATTACTTTTTTTAACTTCAAAAGTATTTTTCTTTGTGGTATACTCAAATTGGCATAGCGGATAATCATTATTATGACCTCCAATACCTCCCAATTTATTTTGAGAACGAATGATACTCGGAGTAACTAGCCAAGAGGTTTTATCAGTTTTTCCTTTTGAAAGAATTCTTGTATAAAGTGAATTCACTTCTAAGCTAGGATCAGTTTTAGCTTTGTGTTCTTCAACTTCGCAAACTTTCTTTAGTTCTTTCGGATTCGTCTTAGAAGTTTTGAAATCCCCTTTTACAGAAATTTCATTTTCCTTAAACACTTCTTTTAGGAAATTATATTTGACTACGTTGGCTAGAGTGTAGCTACTTGATTCATTAAATCTTTGATTGTATTCTATCTCTAGATTCTTTATCTTATCTTTTGAGGATTCTTTTTCTCCATCTGTTACAATAAAAGAAGAATGCATAGCTCCGGTAGAGTTCATGCTATAAACTGTCACTTTCTCTCTTTTGGATTTAGCAAATTTTCCTATGCCGTTCCAATTGTAAATTAAAGAGTTATAACCTAAATCATTAACCTCTTCGAATGCAGTTTTATTTTTTAACTTAGGAAATTTTTCATAATTTCGATATTCTACTTTTCCTTGTTCGCTACCACCTTTCAGATGCATATCAGCAATGGTAAGTGCCTGTCCGATTTCTGTATCATTTGTATATTCGGTAAGATAGTTTGGTGTAATATCAGAATACAGGATTCCTTTGCGTTTCCCGTAGGAAGAAATTTTTTGAGTTCTTTGTCTTTCAAATGATTGGTTTAATAAACCACCTTGCATTTGGATTTCAGAGTATGTTAAATTTGTCGGTAAACCATTGTCTTTTTCATAAACATAAACAGAAGAACTAGAACTGGATTCAGTAATGTAATTTCTTTTTTTTTCTGTTTTACAAGTACCATGGTCTACTTCTATATAACCCTGCCCATACGGTATTTTTGGTTCACCATCGTGTTGAATAATGATTGGAATGTCTTTATCATTAATTTGATAATGAGATTTTCCTTTGTGATTGCAAAAAAAATTGGTATCTCTCAACTCGTTAAGTTTTTCTTGCTTTAACTTTTGATAAGAACCATAATTTGCAATATATTGCTGTTCTAAAAGTATTGCTTCTTTTAATTTTTGTGCATTATACTTTTCTACCTTAGCTGCATTCGCTAATCTCAGCAATGTTTCATATCGCATCGGTGGATAGATAGAAGCGGAAATTTGTCTTTTCCTTCCAATCAATAGAACAGAATTACTATTAGGAAGTGTAATAGCACCTATGAGTAAATCAGTTTTTAAGCTAAACAATCTGAATTCATCTTTGAATGTCGGATTATTGTCAATAGACTTATCTACTCGAAAAAGGATTATGCCTTCTCTTTTTGCATCAGAAGGTTCTAATATTCTGTTCTTTAAAAAATATTTATAGTTCGGATTAGATAATGAACCAATTTCTTTTTCAAATCCGAAATGAACCATTTGTAAAAGCTGATGAGATTTTACTTCTAGATTATAAGATACTTTTTTTTGTGGGAATTCATTTTTGATTTGTGAAACGGAAACATTTTTACCAAGAATCAATTTAGAAAGTTTAGAAAGCAAATCTTTCAAATTTTGCTCATTTTCTATTTGAAAGATTACATCTCTTTTTCTACCATCTTCTCCTATTGGGTCATCACAATAATAGTAAGTATCAACCTCATCCAAATCTTTTCCTATTTTTTCAAAATCTTTCTGCGTAACTTGAGGAGGTGGTTCACTTACGACAACTGTAAAAAAATTTTCTTTTCTTGTGTAATTAGTTATCGCAAATGAGCTGTCTACTTTTGGGTATACTGTTATTCCTTGAAAATTATCAAAAAATTTTAATCTATGAGAAACCCAAGTCCAAGAGGGACAATGCTCGCCGGGAAAGATAGTTCCCCGATTAAAAACTTTCTGTTTTGAATCTGTAATACTGATTGAGGAAATTTTCTCAACGGCAAATACAGGTTGCCATGCAAACAATAGAATCGTTAGTAAAAATTTTACTTTCATTTTAAGTATTCTCCTTTAACTGCTAATAGTTCATTGCAAAATTCTAAATCTTTTGATTTAATAATTTTTAACATTTTAAAACCAGATTCAGATTTATTACCTAATTCTAGTATTTCCTCTATAAGTGATTTCATAGTTATAAGTAGCCTTGAAACTTCAGTTGTGTCTAATCCTGCTAGTAAAAAGATTTTTATTATAAATAAAATACGTTCATGCTGAACAACTTCTCCTACACTCACATTTGAAAAGGTATCATATTCATTATTTTCTAGATTACCCAAATAGGCTAGTGAATCACAAGATAAATCGAAATTAGGTAAATTATTTTTAATTCTTAACTCTCTATATTCACGAAGTTTAACCACTTTTAAAAATTCATTTGGTTCTTTTCCGCAAATAACTTTATTTTCTTCAAGATTGTCATCTTCTAAATTATGGTATAAGCTGAAAATTGCTTGATATTTTAGGTTTTCATTTGTGTAAAAAAATCTTTCTCTTTCCTGATGACTATTAAATACAATTGCATTTAAATATTCTTTCGCAATTTGCTGCAAAGTATAAATACATTCTTTATCAAAATTTGGACAACTCCATACTCCTTTACATTCATTCATATCTCTGATATCGAATATCCATTTCTTATCTTTCAATGCTTTATTAAAAAGCGTAAAATTTAATGCACGATGCATAGTATTTTTTATTTCAAC
>JANMOF010000352.1:0-22815 GCA_031368925.1 Leptospiraceae bacterium | reverse complement strand
ACAAGCAAATGTTTCTGAAATACTTGACTCCTCATTAAGGATTGTAAAAACTCAATACAATAGAGATATAAAAATAAATACAAAATACCTCGTAAATAGGGCTATTGAATGTTACCCGGCACAACTAGGACAGGTATTTTTAAATGTATTAATTAATGCCTGCCAGGCTATTTTACAAAAACAAAAAAATACAAAAGATATATACGCAGGTAAAATTTATATTACCCTCCAAGCTGACAGCCACGAATTAAAAACTATTATCGAGGATAATGGTTGCGGTATGTCAGACGAAGTTCGAACGAAAATTTTTGAACCATTCTTTACGACTAAGCTTGTCGGACAGGGAACAGGGCTTGGTATGTCTATTTCTTATGGAATCATCCAAAAGCACAACGGACAAATCACAGTAGAATCAGAAGTAGACAAAGGAACAGTGGTTATAATTAGCCTACCACTAATTAACTAAATTTGCTTTAACGAAGATACGGTAATCGAGGTGTTATTTAATTTGCGGGCAAGAATCCTGGAAAGGTAAACGCCATACATCGGATACTTTCGAATGGTGTCGATCCAGTCTCTTGCACTTATGAAGATTACCTGGGAAACTGTTTTTGTTTTTACAGTAGCAGTTCGTCTATGTCTCAAAAGAAAAGCCATTTCCCCGATGAATACATCACTGCTATCGAGGATACTAACGATTTTCCCATCAATCCAGGCTTCAAATTCTCCTTTGACTATAAAGTAAAGACCATCGCTCTTGTCTCCTTTTTGAAACAGGGTATCTCCTGCGGCTAACTCTATTACTCTATGCTCTTCTAATCCGAGAGGTAATTTTGTATTAGGCGTATCATAAGAAATTTCTAAGGTAACTTTATTTCCTGGTTTATGGTATTTGATGGAATCGATAAAGCATTTTGTCATTAAAATACCTCTACCGCTAAATCCTGTGACTTGTAACAGATCAGCATTTAAGAAGGAATCAAAATCAAATCCTTTGCCTTTATCCGTTATGGTAATTAAAATTTTAGTTTCTAAGAGTTCATATTCTAGGGTTACAATTCGACCGGCTATTTTCGGATCTTTTTTCTTTAGGTCAACTAGCTCGCGAATTTTTCTATCGCTATCCATCCATGCTTTTTTTTCTTCGGTGGTAATTTCACAGTTGCCGTGCTCAATTGCATTGATAAGCATTTCGTTTAAGGCAAATATAACTGCATATTTTTTTTGCATTTGAATGAGTCCCCGGTTAGAGAGGTTACTTGCTATTAGCTCTGCATATGCCTTTACATCGTCTATTTCTGATTGGATGATGAATACACCTTTGCTTCCAATGTCCTGGATGATCCCGGCTCTAAATAATAGGTTTTCATTTCGCATGAGAACAGATAGTATCTTGGGCATCTGTGTAAGGATTTCGAAAGGGGAGAAAATATAAAAGAATGGAAATTCAATTCCGCCTAATTCTGATTTGTCTCCTTTGATTCCAAAGACTCCCGTGTTGCTAAGCCAGTGATCGTGAGCGATGGTTTGAAAATTTTCGGGATTAGAAAAACTAGTATCATCTAAATCAAAAATGGCAAACTGAGGCATGATGTATTCTAGAAACTGAATTGTCTCGGATGGATCTTTGCTAAGTACAAATTCAAAATCGAGAAAAATATTCTCGTTTAGAGACCGCTCGATTTTTGCTGCCATTTCTTCGTTCTTAGAAAAAAATACAATAACCATAGAATTGTTTGCCTAGTTCAATAAGAAAAGAAAAGCAAAGTAATACAAGACTTTTTTTCTAGTAATTGACTATCACCGATGCGCAATGCTGTCAAGTTAAGGAGAAAAAGAAGGTTCACATTGAGTTGAGCCGCAAAGATTTTTTTTCTGTTTTTTGTATGAGTAGAATAAATTCCTTAATTGTTCATCATTGCCCTTCTCTGCATGCATTCGTGACATTCGCCTTCGCATGGCATCTTTCTTTATAATAACTTTACAAAATACTGCTTACTATTTATATAGTATATATCGAAAGCGGGTTAGTGAGCCAGAGATATACTATATAAAAAAAGAATAACGGAGAAAATTATGAGTCAGACCATCACAATGCCGGACAATTGGAATTTAATTTTTAGAGATGAGCTATTATTAGGGGAAGGAATTTATAGCACTAGCTTCGAAGACACAGAAGGTTTTTTTGAAATTAATATAAATTATATTCCCTCGATGGAAAAATTCTTTATTGAAAATGTCCAACTCAGGGGAGAAAAAGAAATCTTAAAAAATCGTAATTATTCTACGTTTGCGGATAATGAAGAGAATGCGATGCTAAGAGCCAAAGAAATGGCAAGCTTTATCAACCAGTTTATTTTAAAACCCTCTGTGATTACCTTACTCAAACAAATTCCACTTCATATTATTTCTATTGACGATGATTTTCATTTTCTTGGTAAACAACAAAATACTTCATCGGCTAATAATCCAAATTACGAAGATTCCCTTTTTGCTCTGGGGTAGGGGACACCGAAATGCCGACTATACCGCAAGTAATTCTCCAACTTCTTTAACCAAAAAATGGTCTTTAGGAATTGAAATTAATGTTGCTATGTCGGCAATTTCGCAGTAAGAATGCGAATTGGATTTTTCAAAGAAATCTTTTCTTGCTAAGTAGTAGTCTTTTACAATGTCTTCTGAAGAGGATACTAGTAAATAGTCGTAAAGCTCGCTTATCTCATCTAATACTTTTGAAATTGGCTTAGTCGTGTAATGGACGTCCGTATCCCGAAAGACTTCGTTGGTTTGAATTTTATGTTTTATCAATGAAAGAACATAGTGAATAGCAAAAATAATTCAAATGTTTGTTTTTACTAAACAGAAAGTCAAATGTATCTCATTGACCATACGGGCAATATCCATTTATCATCCGCATGACCACTTGGATTTAAGTTTATATCTCCACATCACAAAGACGAGAAACATCGTCATCATGTTCTTTTTGTTGCTGTTCAGTAAGAGTTTTCCACCGCTTGTCATATTCGATGTCGTCCGCTGCTGCCTCATCCATTCGTTTATTTATTTCTGCTAGTTCTTCTTGTGATAAATTCTTACTATAATCAATTCTGGTATCCTTTTTCATGGTTCACCTAACTTCTTTCCATCCGTCGGCAGTTTTACGATGTAGCTTTCCATCTTGCCAGCTGTGAATCGTTCCGATTGGGGCGGGTTTTATTGGTATTTTTGAGCGCATTGTTTGATGAGTGAAGGGAAAGATAAATATAGTTATAATTCTTAAGGGTAACAATTATGAATTAAAAAAGATTGAGAATCTAAGCTACCCCGTTTTTTTGAAACCAGGCAATACGACCACCCCAGCAAAACCCTGTTCTAGAAAAATTTATTTGTTTCTAACGTTAAATTGGTCATAGCCTCTCTACTGTAGAAAACTTTTATCAGGATAAATTTTAAACATCTTTTCAAATCCACTTGCTTTAAACAAGTGAGAAACAGAACTCGTAATAGAAATTAAATTAAGTCTTTTGTTTTTCTTGGACAAATACATTCCCTGTGTTGCGAGAGAGCCCAGTCCACTTGAATCAATGAAATTAATCATTGACATATCAATTGCTAAGTCCTCTGAGCCGTTTTGATTTTGCACTTTAAATACTTCCACTAAATCTCTCGCATTATATAGATCTAGTTTTTGGTAATTGATAAAACTAATTAATACATAATTTTTAAATTTGCTTACTTCTATTCCATAATCCGATTCTGTATCCATTCTTTATCCCTCTTAGTTTATATCTTTCTTGGCTGAATAAAAACATTTTTGCCATAGATTGTAAATAATAAAATCATATTTTTTTATGATATTTATATCCAAAATGTAAATCATGATTCCGCCGATAGTATAAGCCAGTAAATCAAGCGGATCAAAGACTGAACCAAAAATGATTCGAGTAAATAGGTTCTCCTCGAAGCCCAGTAAAGTTATTATTTTAAAATACTGAGAAATTTCAATCAAGTAGGCAAATATTATTATTCCCACACAAAGCCAAATTGAATCAAAATCTCTAACTGATTTAGCTGAACTGTAAAGTAGCATTACGATAACTGCATCACCTAAAAATCCCCGGATAAATGGATTGGAAGAAAATAAAATTACAATTAAAACACAAAGAATAAATAAAAAAAGACTAAGGGAAAGAAAGAAAAGTTTTTTTCTCATTAGCGGTAAAGACTGATTAGCTTTTAAAGAAAAAAGGTGAAAGTGAATTCACCTTTTTTTAAGTTTGTTATTTTGTAGAGGTAGTGTTTGTTGTTGTGCTGGTGCTATCAGGATTTAATTTCGCGAGAAGTTCATTCGCGATTTCGCCTGCTTTAGCGTTGATGTTGTGGATGGTTTCATAGATACTACCGATGGTCTTATCTTGAAATTCTTTCGCCTGATTTACCGGTCCTTCTAGTTGTTCGATTTTTGCAAGATAGTCGAGTGGCATGTTTGCAATTTGTCTGTGAATTTGCTCAACTGATGTTGCACCTTTGTCGATTGCGTCTTGAACGGTTTTGGTTAATTCTACTAAATCCATTATTAATAATCTCCCTTTTTCCATTTGCTTTGCAAAGTGGTTTGAATCACAGGTAAGCAAATGGAAAAAAAACGAGCAAGTGATTTTTTAAAATTTTGCTTACATTGTCTATTTTTTGTATTTATAGAGATTTTCTATATTCTCTTTTGCATAAAGATGAGGAGTCGCACCAAGGTCTTCCGGGAGAATTCCACCATCTAGTTCTGGCTCGAACCCGATGTCTTGGATCATTTCAATCGTTTGGTTTACTTCGCTACCCTTAACGTTCAAATATCCAGAGGCAAAGAGAGAGTTTGCGGCAAATAGTCCCATTGCTTGTAAGCTCTTTAAGTGACCTTCTCTTCCTGCTCCAATTCGAATTTCAGAATCCGGGTTGACCAAACGGAATACAGATAGTATCCGCAGACAAAGCTCGGGAGTTAGAGCGTTTGGATTTTTAATGGCATGACCGGCAACGGGAATAAAGAAATTTACCGGAATAGAAATTACACCAAGGCGTTTTAAAGTGAATGCTACATCTACTAAATCGCTTAGGCTTTCTCCCATTCCAACGATTAGCCCGCTGCAAATTCCTATTTCAGAATTTTTTACAAACTCTAAAGTGTTAAGTCTATCTTTAAAAGTATGAGTTGTGCAAATTTCTCCGTAATGAGATTCGGAAGTGTTTAAGTTGTGGTTGTATCTATCAAGTCCTGCTTGTTTTAATTTCTCTGCTTTAGCTTCGTCTAGAAGTCCAGCCGAGAGGCAAACACGCATTCCAAGCTCGCGGGTGATTTTGTCGATTGTGCTAGAGAGCTTATCGATTAAAATTTCATTTGGTCCGGTTCCCGCAGTGACAATGCAGAAACGATAGGCGCCATTCTCTTTTGCGCGTCTAGCATCTTCTAAAATTTCTTCTTCTGGTTTTAAGGAATACGTTTGCACACCGGAGTTTGCATTTTTTCTTTGGGCGCAGTATCCACAGTCTTCGGGACAATGACCATTTTTAATATTGTCTAAAATATGAATTCGAACTTTCTTGGAAAAATATTTTTCGCGCTCTATGTTTGCTTTGTATAAGGTTTCGAGTAGGCTTGTTCTGCCTTCTAAGATGAGTAGAGCTTCTTCTTTACTGATTACGCTCTCGGCTTGAGATTGAATTTTTTCTTGCAGTTTAATCATAATTGGATATACTTGAATTAAGTTTCTTAAATTCAAGAGAAATTTTAAAGATTACCACCGATGGACACAGATGAACACCGATAAGATAGGATTGGATTTTCTGTTTTCATCAAGAAAGGAAACGACAATGAGATTCCTCAAGATATATTTATTTTTTTTAATCCAAATTCTTTTTCTTACAACATCTTTATTCTCTGAGCCTAACGAAGACTTTGTTTTTTCAGCAAGTCAAAATAATTTAGCTGGTATGAAACAGGCACTTGCTGATGGAGCAGATATAAATGCAACAGATGAGTTAGAATGCAATGCTCTCATGTTTGCTTCTATGTTCGGATACAAAGAAATTGTCGATTTTTTACTGGCTAACGGTGTTAAACCGGTAACTGTGGATTATTCTAGTAATTCCGCACTTCTTTATGCTGCTCAAAATGGTCACACTTCAATTGTGGAGGCTTTGATTTTAGCCGGTGCCGAAGTAAATAAAAAAGATGATTATAATCGCACTGCACTTCACTATGCGGCTAGTTATGGTTATCTCGATATGATTAAACTTTTAATCAAACATGGTGCAGAGTTAGAAGTTAAGAATAAGAACGATAATACGCCACTGGATTTAGCTACGATGAATCAGGAACTAGAAGCGATTCGAATTCTAAAAGAAGAGATTGATAGTCGGAAGTTTCAGTGAGGGACCTAATCTGAGACGCGGTGAATCGCGTCTCTACGATTTCGATTTTTTCAAAACCCACTTTTTGCGTTGATATACCGGATACTATCAATTAACTCCTGTGTGATAGAAATTCTTCTAGATTCGAGTGATTCAAATAAAAAAGAAACAAAGGTAGTGTTTGGTTTTTCTCCGAACAATTCTAAATGTTTGAGATATAATTTCTTACATTTCACAATATCCTTATTAGCCACATCTATTTCGATGGTTGTTTCATTTCTATTTTCTATTAAAGTTTGCATTTAGTTCTCCATTAGAGTAGGGGTAGGAATATGGTAAAATTTGGTATTCCTAGTGTCCTCGATTTTGATTTTATAATTCTACTCGAAGGGAAGGACAAGATGCGGAAAAAATCTTTCCGATTAGAAAATTTCTTTTAGAATGAAGGAAAAATTTTACGTTCGTAGACTTACCGAACCGTATCTGATGCATAAATATTACTATTAAAGATACTGTTTTACATACTGTAAAAGATACTTGTAGAATCGTAAGAGTATCTTTGATAGTAGCCTTGATAAATAGGAATCCAAAAGGAATTCACTAAACTAAATATTCAAAATTATCTCTTCGATGACTTTAAATATCTTGTCGAGTGAATTTTTACTGATCGTATACGGAGGAGCGACATACACTGTATTACCCAGTGGTCTTATCATAACTCCTCTTGCAAGTGAGTAGGCTTTTATCTTTTTAGAAATGGGGTTCAGGTAATCAGACTTACCCTCTAACTCAAAAGCACAGACTGCCCCGAGTGTTCTATCATTTAGCATTTTCTCACCAAATTTACTCTTTAGAATTGACATTCTAGATTTTAATTCTTTTTCTAAGCGGATAACATCTTGTAGGCGGTTTTCTTTTTCATATAATTCAAGGGAGGCAAGCCCTGCTGCACAGGCAGACGGATTCCCTGTCATTGTATGTCCGTGGTAGAATGCTTTATTTGCGTCGTCTGAATAAAAGCCTTCGTAGATTTTTTCGGATACAAGTGTTCCGGCTAATGGCATTACTCCACCAGTAAGACCCTTCGCAACTGTAACTATGTCAGGCTTAATGCCTGCATTTTCATAGGCGAAATTTTTTCCTGTTCTTCCAAAGCCAGTAAAAATTTCATCCAATATTAAAAGCATATTGTATTTTTCAGAGAGACTTTTTAATTTACTTAGAATTTCTTTTTTGTAAATCTTCATTCCCGCAGCACCTTGAATCATTGGCTCTATAATGATTGCCGCAGTAGTATCAGCATTTGCCGCTAGGTATGTTTCGACTGGCTCAAGACATTCTTCTTTACAGGTAGTTGGATTTTTCCCAATCGGACAATTGTGACAATCCGGAGAGGGAAATTCTGGTGAATCGAATAGTAATTTCTGAAAGACAGAGTTAAAGGAAGATTTGCCGGCAACAGACATTGCGCCTATTGTATCCCCGTGATAGCATTCGCTGAAGTGAAGAATTTTTTCTTTTTTCACTTCGCTTCTGTTTTGAAAATACTGGGTTGCCATTTTAATTGCAATGTCTATCGCACAAGAGCCATTATCCGAATAAAATACTGCTTTAAAATCATCGTTTGTAAATTCGATTAGTTTCTCGGCAAGACGTTCTGCGTTTACATGAGTGTAGCCTGCAAGCAGCACATGATCTAAGTTCGAAAGACTTTCTTTTACTTTTTCAATAATATAAGGGTGGTTATGTCCGTGAATGCTAATCCACCAGGAAGATACTGCGTCAATAAATTCATTTCCTTTTTCATCGTAAAGAAATTCTCCCTTTGCCCGAACAATTTTTAATGGGTCGGGTTGTCCTTTAAGAATCGTGTAGGGATGCCAGATCACTTAAGGAGATTCTTAATCGATTCGTTCGTGTCGAAATAGGTATCTACATATTGCAAGAAGGGTTTACCGTCTGTTATGCTCGCTGGTATTCCAAGTTCACCAAGGCATTTTACTCCCGAAAATTCCTGTATGGTAAAAATATTATTTCGAGACAAATCGTTCTTTTCCCCTAGCATATAAAATCCATGAATAGGGATGTCTCTATTTTGTAGTGCTTCGATAGAAAGCATCGTTTGATTAATTGTCCCAAGTTCAGGCGAGGATACGATGATAACTGGGATTCTCGATTTTTTTAAAATATCCACCATCATTGTGCTGGAATTTAGCGGAACTAAAAGCCCACCTGCACCTTCGATAATAGTAGGTTCTGACATTTGCGTTACAAATTTTTCTGCGAGTCTAATAGTGTCTACACTTTTGAATTCAAGTTCTCCCGCATAATGAGGAGAAGCCGCTTTCAAAAAATGGTAGTCTGTCTCCATAAAAAATTTGTCTTGAAGTCCGGTTAATTTTTTTACTTTTACAAGATCGGAGTCATTGAGTGCGCCGGTTTGAACTGGTTTCCAATACCTAAGTCCATGATGCCTTGCATACTTTGCCATGAGCATTGAAGAGAAGATTGTTTTTCCTACATTTGTTCCAGTTGCAGTGATAAATATTGCCATATCTACTTAGTTCCAAATACTCTCTTTAAAATAAATGATTTTTTTATTACGTAATAGTAGAAAAAAAAACTGAGCAAATAGACAAGTAAGGTGTGAAGGGAAAACTTTAAGAGTAGGGGGATTTTCACCTTGAGCAAGTAATTTGCTAAAATAAGAGAAATCGGGTGATGAATCAGGTAAATACTCATTCCAGAATTTCTTAGGTGATCTAAAGTATGGTCTGTATGATCCAGGTATTTTTTAAATATCGGAAGTAACGTAAAAATAAAACTCCATGCGAGTAGATTGTCAATGAGCAAATGACAAACGCGAATTAGAATTCTTTTTTTATCAAAAGTGAAATTCATCCAGTAGGGATCAATTTCACTCAAGTAGAGAAAGACTGCGAATAATAAAAGAATCCACACAGCCTTAAATTTATTTCCCGCCTGTGAAACGGTAACATTTTGCAAGAGTCCTCTTTTATAAGCAACCACCCCGATCATAAAGTAAGAAAGATAATAGATGAAGGAAACAGGCTGTATCCGCAGGTAAGAATCATCCTTATTAAAAAAGTAATTTACAATTAAAATAGGGGTAAAACAAAATAAGACTGCTTTTATATATGTATAAAGACTAGGTGAAAATTTTTTCTTGAATCTAAAATTCATCCGGATAATTTGCTTTCTTAATCCAAAAAAAGAGTGGTAGAAAAGCTTTTCTATTAAACGGAATTTGTGGTCGATTAATAATAAGAAACTGTATAAAAATAAATATACCAAAAACCAAATATGCGAATAATCAAACTCTTTTAGAGAGAAAAACTTCGGGTAGTATTCCCAAAAAGAAATAGGTTCATGCAATTGGTTGTAAACTAGGTAGTATTGCACGGGGGCGAATAAAAAAAGCCCAACGAGTAGTGGTGCAAACATTCTTTCAAAACGGGAGAAGGTAAAATTTCTTCCGCCGTGTTTATTTAATACCATATAAGAAAAAAAGCCTGACAAAAAAAAGAAAAGTGGCATTCTAAATACATGAATCAAGTGGACGAGCATTGTAAAAAAATAATGCAATTCGTCACTTTTAATTGCGTAACCTACATTCGGAGCATAGAAAATAGACGTGTGAAATAAAACTCCGAGTAGAAGTGCAAATGTTTTTAAATTATCCAGGTAAAACAGGCGTTTGTGCATCGTTCATTAAGTAGATTCTATTTTTTTCCGATGTTAATAGAGCTTATGAAAAATAGATTTTCCCTTTATGTATTACTAGCTTTTTTTCACATTTCCTTAATTGCAAAAGAATCTGTAATTATTGGAAATATAATCGGTGCCGGTTCCTATATTGAAACCGACGATAATACCTATCCTTTTAAACACACTGAATTACAAAAGGAACTTTCCGAGTTGACCGGCAAAAAAGTTCGAATGCTATGTGTCTTTGAAGAAGATGCTTGTATTCCACAAAGATATGAAATCGCTCCCTTTGCTAGCGAGAAAAATTTAGCCAAGTGGACAATTAAAAAAATTCCCAAGTATGTTTACAAGGGGCTAACAGCATTTAACCCGTCAGTTACACCTGAAGGAAATATTTTATTTTGGACTGTTCTTGTTCATGAGCAGAGCGGAAGTAGCACGCAAAAGATTTGGTTTAGTGAAATGGATGCTCACGGGTTTTGGAAGAAGGGAGTCCAGATGGATCCACCTTTAAATAACAAAGCACCTGCCGCAATCATCTCTGCCTTACCCGGAGGCAACGAGCTATTTGTCTTTGGAAGTCATGCAGACCAAGAGACATTCGACGAAATAAGAAGGCAACTCGATGCAGAAAAAGCAGAAATTATAAAGACTTCTAAGACTCCGAGAGAGGTAGAAGGGCGTTATGCGGCAGTCCGTGAAAGATATAGGCGAGAGATGGAAAAGATTCAAAATAAAGTTCCTCTTTATAAAAGTTTCAAGCAGGGAAGTGGTTGGAGTGTTCCCCAGCGAATTCCATTCCCTGATTTTTATAATCTATACCGAAGTGAGGATAATGCCAATTTACAAATCTTCGGTGGATCTACTCTTTCTTCTAGCGGCAAAACATTGATATACTCCGCAAAACATAAAGACTCTGTTGGGCGATTGGATTTATATGTATCTAATATTACGGATGGAATTTTCCCATTAGGAACAAATCTTGGAAAAATAATTAATACAGAGCAAGAAGAGATGGCTCCCTTTCTTGCGTCAGACGATAGGACACTTTATTTTTCTAGCAACGGGCATAGCGGGTTATCAATATACTATACACAAAGAATTGGGGATAGCTGGACAGAGTGGGGCGCACCTCAGGAGACTTCTAAGAACTTAAAAGGCGTAAATTTCTTTTCTATTCCAGCAGCGGGTAATTGGGCTTATGCGAGTAAAGAAGGTCATCTACTTATGACCTATCTACCGAGTGAAGCCAAACCCAACCCTGTAATCATTGTAAAAGGTAAGATTGTGACTGATAAAGGTTTGCCGCTGGGGGCAGAAGTATTTTACGAATCCCTTACCACCAAAGAAAACAAAGGCTCTACTATTTCCGATCCTAATACGGGAAAATTTTCTATTGTATTGCCGTATGGGGATAACTACGGATTCCACGCAAAGAAAGAAGGCTATTTACCAATCCATAAAAATAAGGATTTACGTGAGATTGAAAAATTATACCAGGAAGTCGAAGTGGATATGGTTCTTCCTAAAATCGAAAAAGGTGGAGAGATAACAATCAATAACCTCTTCTTTGAATCTAATCGCAGTGAAATCAAAAAAGAATCCGAGCCAGAACTCGACAGGCTCGGTGAAATCATGAAGACTAATAAGAATCTGGAAGTGGGAATCGAAGGTCACACCGACAATGTTGGAAAGAGTGCGGATAATATTGCTTTATCACTCGCAAGGGCAAATGCAGTCGCTGAATATATAGTTAAGAAATTTGGAATCGAGCCACATCGACTCAAAGTAGAGGGTAAAGGCGAAGAAGCGCCACTTACAGAAAATAATACAGCAGACGCACGGGCTAAGAACAGGCGGGTTGTGTTTCGGATTTTAAAGAATTAAGGATTGGAATACTCTTTAGTATTTTGTGAGTATTTTAGACTTGACTCGAAAATACACATGAGTAAATTAGACTTGACTCGAAAATAGCTATGAAACTTGATATTATTCCGTTTATTCTGAAAGATTTGGAACATAAAATGGTATTTGTTGCCGGACCTAGACAGGTTGGCAAGACTACCTTTGCCCTGCAAATGCTCGGTGCTGATTCGAATGAGCATCCAGCTTACTTGAATTGGGATTTCCCGCCGGTAAAGGAGCCTCTTCTAAGAGGCGAGCTACCTGCTGGGCAAAAATTAATCGTTTTAGATGAGATTCATAAATACCACGACTGGCGCAATTTAGTAAAAGGAATTTTTGATAAATATAGATCCTCTCGTCAATTTCTAGTTACGGGTTCCGCAAGGTTAGATTATTACAGAAGAGGGGGAGATTCTCTACAGGGGCGCTATCATCTTTATCGCTTACATCCTATTAGCCTCCTTGATGTTTATACAAATCCAAACAAAAGCGATGTAGAGAATTTGCTAAAATTCGGCGGATTCCCTGAACCTTTTTTTAAAGGAGAGGAAATTTTTTGGAGACGATGGCAATTAGAGCGGCAAAAGCTTGTTCTCCAAGAGGACATGATTAGTTTAGAGAAGGTGCGGGAAGTTTCCAAAATTGAACTTTTGCATCTTCTTTTAACACAGAGAGTTGGTTCGCCGTTATCCGTTAACTCCTTGCGAGAAGACTTATCTGTCGCCCATGAAACAATCGAGCATTGGTTACAAATTCTAGAAAATCTTTATTTGATTTATAGAATTTCTTCCTTTAGTTCCTCTAAAATTCGTTCTGTAAAAAAAGAAAAAAAATTATACTTTTGGGATTGGTCTTTGTGTAAAGATAGTGGTGCTCGCTTTGAAAACTTAGTAGGCTCTCATCTTTTTAAGTATTGTAATTTCCGAGAAGACACTCTCGGTTATAAAATGGAACTTTGTTATATCAGAGACACTGATAAGAGAGAAATTGATTTTGTTGTTACCCAAGACGGTAAACCAAAATTTGCCGTTGAATGCAAGTTAGGGGAAAAACAAGTTAGTCCTCACATCAAATATTTTTCTCTTCGAATGGATATTCCAAAATTCTACCAGGTTCACATGGGTGATGCTGACTTTGAAAACATTGACTATAGAGTTCGCGTCCTTCCTTTTCATAAATTCACAGAAGAGTTAGTGTGGGATTGATTATACTGCTTTGATATGTCGTATAACGTCTTCTACCATATAGACAGGAAGGGACAATAGTAGAAATTCTCCTTTTGTGTTTGGTAAAGAGAAGTCCGCCTTTTGGAGAATCGGTAGATTAGCATTGAATCGAACTCCAAAGAAAATTTCTTTTTCTTTCAAAAAAGATTGTAAGGATTTAAGCGTCCCTGTCTTTCCAGCTTTCACTTCGATTGGAATGATTTTGGGTCCAACTGAGAAAAGAAAATCCAACTCTGCGGATGATTGACTTTTTTCTCGCACCCAATAAAATAATTCTGGCTCTTCAAAGGTTTCCCCTGCGTATAACAAGTGTTGACCTACAAATTGCTCACAAATATTTCCGATATTAAAAAGTGCATCATTTTCTAAAGAGATAAAATCAGCGTAAGAATAACCGTATGCGCTATTCAATAAACCAACATCGAGCATAAGACATTTCTGAATCTTTTCATTAATCTGTGCTCGAAGAGGAATTCCATTTCCGGCAGAGTGAAATACGGGAGTATAAATTCGAGCCATGGATAAAAGATGCAGAGCTTTTTTTATATCATGAATCTTTTCATCTGGCGCTAAATTCATATACATGATTTTCTTTCCTACGCTTGCGGGTAACGTTTGGAAGATTTTCTGTAGAATGCTTTTCTTTCCTGGGCTACTATATTTAGAAAAGTCATCTCTGTATGTTAATAGAATAGATTTTTTAACCCGATCTACTTCGAGAAAAGAATTTGTATCTTTATAGGTTTGGACTGCCTCTGGCATACCGCCTATTACCAAATAAATTTTAAATAATTTTAGTAGTTCTTCATGAACGGCTAATGGTAGTTTACTTCTAATAGAATAGGCGCTCAAGTATTGACTTAGATTTTCTTTTTCGAGTCCTTCTAGAAATTCTTTGAACGTCATCGGACCTAGATACAAATATTCAATTCTTCCCACCGGCATAGAGAAATTATGCTCTTCAAAAACAAAATCAAAAAGAGAACCTGCAAGAATCACATGAAGCAGAGGAAGTTTTTCATAAAAGTATCGCAATGACGCAAAAATTTCTGTCGCCTTTTGGATTTCATCTAGAAATAAAATTGTCTTCCCCGGTGTAATCTTTCGGTTTGTTTTGAGTTCCAAAAGTTTTATGATTTCCTGTGGATTTTTGGATTGAAAACATTCCAGAATCCCTACTTCGGTTTCTAGATTTAGCTCTAAAAGATCAAGTCCCTCTTTTTCTGCAAAAATTCTGACCAAGTAGGACTTACCAACCTGCCTTGCCCCACGAAGGATTAGAGGTTTACGATTTGGTCTATTTTTCCAGTTATTTAGGTATTCTAACGCAATTCGTCTCATATAAAAATCTCATTATTAAAATAATTAATGGTAATATTTGTAGATATGAATAAAAAAACAAGGGTAATTTATGAAGGTCAAATATAAAAATTCAAGATATTGCCTATTTCCCTTCATTGAAGTGCTTGGTAAAAAATGCATCATTATTTAACTGTAGACGGGTATTTTGTCGGGACTGGGATTCGAGATTCAGTAGAAGGCGGTTTTGTTGAATTAGAGCTACTAGCCATTAGCCCTGGCTTAAAAGATAGAATTAAAAAATGGGTGCTTCAATATGAAGTTGAGCATTACAATGATTATGCGGACGAAGAAAATATCGAAAAATTAGATATAGAAGGAAGAGAAATTGCAATCCTTTTAAAAAAAGAATTAGTTGATGTTAAAGTAAAATACTATTCTGCTGCAACAATGAAGGAAGAGTTGATATAAAGGTAATGAAAGTTAAATGTATTTACAATAAAGGTAATCAACTTCCTAAGAAAATTTTAGAGGAATGGCATCAATTCCCAACTAGTGAATTTTGGATTGAAATTGGTTCCGAATACGATGTATTTGGAATTTATCAAAAAGGAAACATCATATGCTATTTGATAGATTCGTTTGATCAAGGTAAACCAGATTGGTTTGTAGCGGAATTGTTTGAAATAATTGATCATTCTATTCCTCTGGATTGGAAAGTAAACTATTTTTTAGAAGAAGAAACAGGAACCAAGTTAATAATTGGGTTTCCTAAATTAACTGAGAATCAAAGTTTCCTGTATAAGTTAGAAGATCGTGAAATAAATGAATCGTATGAATTTCGTAAATATCTAGCGGAATATAGAAATCGAATTAGGGAGCAAAATATGGATTAAAATGGATGAAAAATATTATTTATTTTGCCTTGCAGAAATTTAAACGGAGAACGTTTTAATGTTAGATTATTTAGGTGAATTGCGAAAAAGGTTAGAGAAAATATTATGAGTGAAAGTAATAGATACAAAATAATTTCAGCTAAACACTATAAAGAAATCATAGATTTAGCAAAAAGTCGTGGAACCATTGTTGATGATATAGAAGAATATAAAGAAATCGGTCACGATTATAATTTAGCTGTTTGCCCTTTTTGCAAGGCACGATATAGGGAATTCATTAATAATTATAATGTAAATCATTTCCCGCATTGGAGATTTCATGGTCAGAGTATTTCGGGTACTGACATTGTGCCGCCACCTTGTGAACATTATTTAGTAGTAGATCGTTTTATAAACTTTAATGGACACGTTCTTGAGATCAATAAGTATGAATTAACGGGTAGAACTCAATACCACTGTGAAAAGCCGCATGTTATGGGTTGTTTTTTTAGAGAGCCTTATTTTGATTGCAAAGCGGTTATTCATTCTTTGCCCATCTATAAAATTGTAGAAGATCATTTTGAACCTAAATATACAGCATATGTCATAACTTATTATTCACCAGTGGATAATAAGGAAGATAATATGCGAAGACTCATAAGTTGTGATTATGAAGGAGGATACTTTGGTCCCCCCAATGATGATGAACCAGATCCAGATTCCTGGTGGGATTTGAAGAAATGGGTTAAGGAAGATAAGTTATATTGGATTGATCCAGCCGAGAAAGAATTCACATTAGTTAAGGATAATGTCGATAAGTTTCCCTACGGCGATATTAAAGGTAGAGTCGAACCTTATTGGGATGAAATGCCCCCTAATCCATATAAAAACTGGTGAGGTAATAGTATTCTTGCTATAGTATAATTTCGTTTCCAAATTTCCGTTCAACTATGTAATCTTGCAAAGAAAAACCGCACAATAAAGACTAATTTGAACCAGTACAGGTATGAGAATTCGATTCTTGTGTCTGTATTTTTTCTGGAGTAGTGTTTCGATTGCTGATGAAATTTCCCGTAATTTATTAGTCGATCACTATTCTTTCTTAAATCCATCTATGGGATTTGGGTTCGAAAAAGAAAACAGAAACAATCAGAAACTCTTTGCCTGGTATCATACCGCTAAAGAGATTAAACCTAAATTTGATTTTCATTTACAGCTAACGGCTCTTAGCTACAAAAGAACGGATCGAGAGAATTTGCTATATACGGATATTCCCTATAGGCTACAAAAAGAATCAGGCGAGTTACTTTCATTTAATCCAGGGATTCGATTTTATTTTCTTTCGTTGTATGGAAATTTTAAATCAACGAATTCTACTTATAAAGGTTTATCTTTGGGATTTCATCTTTATCCAGAGAAAAGTCTATTTCTTTTTTACAAAGAAAATCCAAAGGAGAATACGAAAGAGTATGCGCTTTCTATTCTTTCCGGCAAATCGCCTGGGATTGGTCTTAGCATTGCTAAAGAAATTTCTCCTGAGAAGATTGAATGGAGCGGGAGTATATCGTTTAGTTTTCAATTTGAATCCATTACGGCGGCAATTTCTCATTTGCCGGAGACTGAGTCAAGAGAAGAAACAAATTCTTTCTTTATTTCTAAGATATTTCAAGAAAATAAAGAAAGCTTATTTCAAGAAGAAATCAATCCTTATATAGATGAAACTGATATAGAAAAAGAAAAGAAGAGAGAAGAGTGGGAAGCTAAGAAGTTTAAAAAGAAAGAACGGATTATCTATGAAATCAAAATTGAAGAGCTTCTAAAATTTAGAATTCCTTTAGTAGTAGCAATTCGAATTTCTCGCGCGAGTAAATCAAAAGAAGAATACGAAGAGCTTTTAAAAACTCTTTCTCCTGACTTAGTTCGAAAATGCAATAAAATCCAATACGACAAAGAGAAGGCTAATCGTTGAAAGCCTCTGTTTTATTTTTTGGATTTCTGATTTTACTTGGAGTTCGAAATCTATTATCAGAAGAAGCAAAACCTAAATTTACTTTGTATGGAACTGCAGAATACTTTGAAAGTAGATTTGTAAAAGAAAACCAGAAATCAAAAACAAATGCTCTCTTTAATACGCAATACAAAAACTGGCAGGCTGGAATTGAGAAAAGAGGCGAAGCACCATTAGGCTCTGTTGAATTCAAAAATGAATACTTTTACATTTCTGCCGGGCATAGATACAAACCAATTCCTGGATTCTATATTTTACGCGATGAAGAATACTATTCCGCTTTTCAAAATCCTAGACTTGGAGTAATTCCACAACCTCTAAAGAAATCAATTTGGTTGGGAATACTCCCTATTAGATGGTCAGGTGGAATTTTTATGGGAGAAGGACTTTCTGAACACAAGCCTTCGCTTTATATTAAGTCCCCAGAAGATATTTTTGCCTATACCTATAGCCCTGAAACAAAGATTCATTTTTTTGCTTTGAATCTTAGAAATTTTAAAATGCAGCCAAAGTCAGATGCGGAATTTACCATTAGCTCCCAGGCAATGGGAAAGCGAGAGAACTATTTCGGATATTTGAATCTCATAGCCTTTTTTCCGAAGAAAGGACTAGAAACAAAAATTTCTTCCTATAGAGAGGATAATGGTGGTTTGTTTGTATCTAACCAGGATAATTTAAAAGGAACTGATAACGAAAAAGCTTTCTTTTTGAAAATCTCTCGTTTTCATTATGATAGATTGGAAGCATTTAAAAGTATTTCCAGAGATACAGAAGAGCGTGTAATAGGTGTTAATTCCTCGATTATAAGCGGAAGTAAAGGAGCGATATGTATTTCCGGTAGAGGATATCAGAAATTACCTGCAGTTATTGATGAAAAAAATACTAGGCTAAACACTCTCGCACTTGGAATTTCTTATGAGTATCGGCTAAAGGCAACGGAGTTTATGTTGCGATTGGAGAAACGAAAGAACGACGATGAACTTGCTGAATTAAAATGGACGGTTCGCCCAATATCTGATTGGAAAATGGAAATCTCCTCTCTCATCCAAAAAGACTCGAATCAATTTCGTTCTTTGTATGAACAGTGGTCTGACGGGGAGAATATCAATACTATCCTCACCGACAGATCCGCCGCATTCAAATTAAAATTAATCAGTGATTTTCTAGTCTTCAATGTAAGTGGCTCACGTAAAATCAATGGAGCCGGCGAAATTTATTTTGCAAACATTCAATTCAAACAGGAGTTTTAAATGTATAATGATTACGAAATATTTTATGATGATCTAATTGGCATGACTCATATTGCTAAGCATAATGTGAGTTTGGAAGAAATAGATGAAATTCTATCATCGAGAGATTTTTTACTTGAAACTCGAAAAGATAAAAGCTATGTTGGATACAAGCAGATTTCCAATGGTAGATTTTTGGCTGTAGTTTTTAGAAAGAAATCAAAGCGAAGTTTTTTTATTATTACCGCTTATGATGTAGAGGAAGAATTTTTAAGAAAGGGAATAGAAAATTATGAAAACGAAGATTAAGGCAAAGATTGTTATACCACCGAAAAAAGAAGCAGATGAGATTCGAAGGCTGATTAAAGAAATTGAAAATGATAAGACTCCATTAAGTCAAAGGAAACTCAAAAAAGTAAAAAAGAAAAAGAATTCCTAGTTCTAAATCGTCAGTCTCGACTTAATCGCTTTACCAAGAGTGTACTGGTCAGCATATTCTAGAGTGCTACCAACAGTAACCCCATGAGCAATCCGAGAGAGTTTAATGCCTGTTGCCCGCAGTAGGTTAAATAAATACGAAGCAGTTGCATCTCCTTCAAGAGTTGGATTCGTAGCAAGTAAAACTTCTTCTACAGGTTCATCTTTTAGGCGTTCGAGTAATTCTTTGATGCGAAGATTTTCAGGACCTATTCCGTCTAACGGTGATATAACTCCGTTTAATACATGGTATTTGCCTTTATACTCACCCGTATTTTCAATAAAGAAAATATCTTCAGGGAGTTCTACAACGCATAGAATATTTTTTAGTCTACTTTCCCCGGTGCAGATTTCACAGACTTCGAATTCTGTTATGCCCGCACATTTTTTACAAAATTTCAGATTGGATTTAACCGATTCAATGCTTTCGATAAAGTTAGAAAATGCAGTTGCATCCATTCTTAAAATATGAAAACCGAGACGATAGGCGCTCTTCTTCCCAATACCGGGAAGAGAGCTAAGGGTAGAAACTAATTTTTTAAAGAGAAGATCAGTCACCCGATCCACCAAAGAGTTTACTTAGTTCATTTGGATCAAATCCACCAGTTACATTTTTCATTTCGTGAGTCATTGCATCTTTTGATTTTTTGAGGGCTTCGTTGGTTGCTGATATGACTAAGTCTTCGAGCATTTTCATATCATCGCCTTCAAAAAGATTTTTATTGATTTTAATATTAGTAATTACCCCGTCCCCACTTGCGGTTACGTCTACCATGCCCGCACCTGCGGAAGCGGTCACGCGGATAACAGAGATTCTCTTTTGAATCGCTGCCATTTGGTTTTTCATGTCTTTCATTTTGCCGAGGGTTTCGGCCATTTTGTCTATTTTTTTTCCAAACATCTTATTCTCCTATTTCATTGTTAAATTTCGGGTAGCTTAGAAGAGTCTACTTCTGTGCCTAGGAATTTATCTTTCAGTATAGATTCCATGTCAATATCTTCCGATGCTTCTTCTACTTCCGGTTTATTTGCTGTATCCGCTGGTCTAACCGTCTTTGATGTGACAGATTGTTCTACTTGCTTTACAGTAGAAGATGCAACAAATTTTTCTCCTTCTTTTTGAAGAGCTTGTTGCAAGTCATGGATTTTTTCCAGGATACCGGCAACAGAAGGTTTGTTCATATCAAAGATTAATTTTCTAACAGAAATTTCTATAAAAATTTTCATCTCGAAAGAGTTTCTGAGTTTTAAATACATGAGTTTTTCATAGATCGTATAAATTTTTTCAGAAAGCAAAGTTAGTATTTCTGAGTTAAATGGTTCTAACTCTTTTGTGATTTTTTGAATATCTTCTATTGGGTAATTTAAAGAATCCCTATCAGCTAAATTTTCTTTGATAAGTATGAGGGCGTGAGTAAATTCTACGAAATCCCACATAAATTTATGCAGATCGGCACCTTCGTTATAAATTTTCTCAATCGTCTGAAATGATTTATGAAATGTTTTCTCACCAAGGATACTTTTGAATAGTTCAATCTGAACGTCTACTCCCTGGTAGCCGATCATCTTACCGATGAGTTTACCAGTGATATGCCCGTCGGTAAAAGTAACCGCCTGTTCTAAAAAAGAAAGTGTATCGCGCACGGAGCCGTCGCCTTTCTTGGCAACCCAGAATAATCCATCCGAATCATAATCAATTTTTTCAATCTTGCAAAGATGCTCGACATAAGATTGTAAATGGGGAAGTGGAACTTTTTTAAATACGAAGTCTTGGCATCTCGAAAGAATCGTTTCTGGAATTTTATGATACTCGGTTGTGGCTAATATGAATACTACGTGATGCGGGGGCTCTTCGAGAGTTTTTAGTAATGCGTTAAACGATTGATCGGTGAGCATATGAACCTCATCGATGATGTAAATTTTGTAACGTCCACCCATCGGGGAAAATTTTACATTTTCACGGAGGTCTCGAATATTGTCGATACCACGATTGCTTGCCGCGTCAATTTCCAAAACATCATTGGAATTGCCTTTCATGATTTCGATACAGGATTTACATTTATTGCAAGGTTCGTTGTCTTCTGGAGACTCACAATTTAGCCGTTTAGCAAGAAGTCTTGCGATGGTTGTCTTTCCGACTCCGCGCGGTCCGAAGAAAATATAGGCGTGACCAACTCGGTTGTTCTTCAGAGCGTTCATGAGAGCGCCGATGGCAAGCTTTTGCTCAACCACATCTTTAAATAGCTGAGGACGATATTTGCGGGCGAATACTAGGTGGCTTTCTTCTGACATGGCAGTAAAATTCGGAGAAGCCGGGATTCGAACCCGGGGTGCTTACGCACACACGCTTTCCAAGCGGGCACAATAGACCACTCTGACACTTCTCCATTGATGGAAATTCCAATAAATTAGAACGCTAGAATAAATCGAGCGAAAAATTATCCCCTTCTATCTTTAAAAAACTTTTTCACAATAGACTCAATTTCTTCAGAATGTTGGAGGGTCAATTTAGGAAAATGATTTTTAGAATAAATAGATTCAATGCTAAGGGAGGTAATTCCTTCTGTCTTAGTTGCATCTAAGAAGTAAATAACTTCTCCAATACGCGCATGAATAATCGCACCAGCACACATGAGACAGGGCTCTATACTGGTGAGCATTGTGCATTTGTTTAGGAACTTGTTACCTATTACCCGCTGTGCAAATTCAATGCATAGAATTTCGCTGTGCATATGAGTATTTGTATTTTCTTCTACCTGGTTGAATTTTTCAGCTAAAAGATTTCCATCCTTATAAATCTGGGTGAAGGATGGAATTTCTTCTGGATTTTCATTTGCAAGCTTGATAAATTTTTCTAGAAAAAGTTTCATCATTTTTCATCAAAAGAAGACACTCCCTCCCAGTCCAGAGGAACTCCATGCTTTTCATAATAGCTGCAACGCTTTAAATAAAGTTGTGCTGCTTTGTCGTGAGGATTTATATTTACAATTTCTAAGAAACAGTTAACTGCATTGTGAAAGTCCTGGGTTAAATATAGACTTACCCCCATTTCGAATTGGGTTTTAGTTGCCATAAATAAATCAAAGACTATTTCTGAATGTCCGTTTAAAATTTCAACAACGGTTAGATTTTTTGTTTTGCCTTTTACTTTCACTCGATCTAATATTCGATATAAATACTTATCTGCATCCTCTAGCGAAAACAAAGTCTCAATACTCATAAGAATGGATGCCCCATAAATTTTAGTTAATCCTTCTATTCTAGAAGTAAGATTAACCGCGTCCGAAATCACAGTTCCTTCCATCCTGTCTTCGGTTCCAATTGTTCCGAGCATAATCATACCTGTATGAATTCCGATTCCAATTTCGATGGCTGTATAATTTTTTTCACTTCGCTTCTGGTTATAAATTCTTATTTCTTTTTGCATTTCAATTGCGGATTCAATTGCATCATCAGGACTCAAGGGGAAAAGAGCCATTAGCCCATCTCCAATGTACTTATCAATGAAACCGTTATGGTATTGTACGCATGGATTCATCCGCTTTAAATAAGCGTTTAAGAAATTAAAGTTTTCTTCGGGAGTCATCGTTTCGGATAGCTGGGTAAAGGAGCGAATATCCGAAAATAGAATAGTCATTTCACGCTGGATTTGGTTTCCGAGTTGA
>JANMOF010000351.1:0-22808 GCA_031368925.1 Leptospiraceae bacterium | reverse complement strand
CCGGTGGATTCTTTTTTTATTACCCGTCCCAATCCATCCATAAATTGAGTTGTTTGAAGGGTTACTTTAGTATTTACTTCTCTTACTTTTTTTACTACATTTTGCGAATCGGGTTTCCCTATATTATTGTATTCATAGTCTTCATTCCACCCACTACTTCCAGGGTAGGTAACTTGCATTAACCGCCCGAGGGAATCATAGGTATTAGTCGTAGTTGCTCCATTTTGATCTGTTTTAGTCAATACATTTCCAGTATTTAGATCATAGGTTGTTGTAATCTTATGATTTTTTGCATTTGTTACTTCAATTGGAAATTTATGCAGAATCGGATCATAGACTATCGTAGTAGTATTTCCATTTGCGTCTTTCATGGAAGTAGGGTTTCCATATTGATCGTATGTGTCAAAGGAAGTAATCGCCATTTGCCCCCCACCTACTTTCTTTTGCATAGACGAAATCGTATCTCCTGAATAAACGATAGAATTTTCAGATACAGGCACCGTATTTGATAATTTCTGCATGGTTTGCATACGGTTTAATACCCATTTGCCAGTGTCTACTTGATAATGATTTTTAGTCTGAATGGTATTAGCCCCTACTGTAGTATTAGAGGTAAGAACATTCCCATAGGCATCATAGCCTGTCGCATCTGTAGGAATGCTTTTGCTTTTTGTAACTAATAGAGAGCCATTTTTGTATTGATTCGAAGTAGAGCCATACACTCTAGGAGTATAAGTCCCCCAGGGAGTGGTAAATGGGGAGTAGTTCGTTAAACTTGATTCGGCTGTCTTCAGTCCCTTTCCGTTATAGCTGACGGAAGACTTTGCAATTCCAACCAGTTTATAACTCGATTGGTCATAGGTAGTAACTGTTTTGAATGAGGTTGACTCGTCAACTACTTCCATAGTTTCAAAACCTAAATCGGCTCGAACATCAGGTGTTCCGGCAAATGTCCGTTTGCCCGTAAAAGTATAGGTTTGGATTTTATTCTGTATACTCCCATTCGGATGAAACGTAACCTTTGTCGCAAGGTATTCAGGACTTCCATCAGGTAGAATAGGATAATTACCAGTAGTCGCAATTGCACCGGATAAAGCCGACTTAGCTTGGTAGCTAATATCTACGCTCTGCTCTTTATTGGTTATGTTTGTAAGTAGGTCGTTTCCGGTTAGAGCGGCTGCGTTGGTGTAGGCTCTTAGAATTCCCGCCCAACTCCCATTATCCCCTGGCTTCACAGAAATAAAATCAGCTTTTCCATCCCCGTTTAAATCGACAGCCGCAAAAAGATTAGGAACTCCGGGCTTGTCAGGAGACATTACAAATTTTGTTCCATCTGAATAGGCGATTCGAACAGAGGCGCCATCCGAAATTAAAAGATCCGCCATCCCGTCTCCGTTCACATCGGCTAGGGAATTTGACTTGTTAAAATCCCGATACGGAAGGTTTGCTATTTCAGTGCAAACTTCCTGTCCAAAAGATCTCCCATCAAATATATTCACACATACGCTTACTTTATCTTTTTTTTGAAATACGTAATCTAATTTTCCATCGCCATTTATATCGGCTAACCACCGTAAGCCTTCATAGGGGCGATCAATTACATCGTTCATATTTGTTTTCTTCGGGTCATAAACAGATGTAGTATCAACTGAATAAACTCTTGGACTGATAGTAATAATACTAACTGCTGTAGGATTTGTCACATTTAAAAAAGTAACATTCATTGTTCCTGTATCGTCATTTATCGAAATATATTCTGCCTTTCCGTCCCCGTCCATATCGGCTAGTTGCTTAAATCCACCACCCAGGTTAGGAATACTGATTGCTGATTTATTGAATTTCAATTTTCCGTCTGGAGCAATATAGGTTAAGGATACTTTTAATTGTCCACCGACCTCTTCTACTACATCCGATAAACCATCCCCATTTAGATCACCGAGGAAAATATTTGGAATAGTCGCCGCATGCTCGTCCCAGTAATTGGGTCTGTGCGTATACACGTCAATATCCGTATCTTGTTCTATATCAAATTTAGTGCCATCGGAAAGTAATACTGTGAGTGCAGATCCACCAGTTTCAACTGTATTATAAATTGGTTGTGAGAAATCATCTGTACAAGATGACTTGGTATTATTTGGGTTATGCGGAAGTGGGTCTGGAACTTGGACACATTTCTTCTGGTACCCAGAAATAATTTGTTGGGTACCTTGCTTGGAATAAACAAAATCAGTCTTTCTATCTCCATTCATGTCTGCGACACCGACAAAAGAATTTACATGCAAGTTAAATGTTTTAGGAGATTCATCTTTGGCTGGTGTCGTCGCCAACTTACGAGTTACCTCTACTTGGAATTTACCGGAATCTTGTGAACCATGCAAATTGGCAAAGTCCATCGCTCCATCTCCATCGATGTCTACCAGCCACCATTTAGAATCAGTGATATTCTTTCCGTTAAGACAGGGATCAGATGCTTTGATCGTGTATAAATTACAACCTAATTCAGCCGTTGCCTTTTCTCCTGCTGATTGACAAGGAGATACAGGAGCCGATGGATTACAAACAGGAATATCTCGAGTAAAGCACTGTCTCACCATAACAACACAAGCCGCATGATGTTCCCACCAATCTGCACTGCTTCCAGGCGGAGAAGTATTCCGAACTGGATTGCGAACTTGATAGACAAGCTGCACCGGGTCTTGAACCTTTGGTGCTATAGCTCCAATCACAGGATTATTAGAATAAGTAAAGACTAAAGAGTTGTAACCTTTTCTTGTAATACTTTGTAAGAGAGTTTTTTTGTTTACGGACAAATTATCATAGGTAAATCCATAATTATTGATTTCGCTCGCATCTACTTGAATGGAAATTCCAATTAGTCTTTTATTCTCATTTACGAGAGACCCATAAGTGTAATTAGGAGTAGCCTCTGACTTTGCCTCATAACTAAATGCAATGGTTCGATTATTATAATAAATATTTTCGGGGTAATAATTGCCTGTATCTGTATCTTCTTTATAACTAATAGTGTATTTGTTTCCAAAAACATCTTTTACTTCGTTCAAAGCCCAAACACGAACGGAATTCGGGGGCGCAATAGAAGAAGTAACCGCTTCGATTCTAGAATCTGCCGTATTTCCAAATGTATAGGTAGTTCCACTCGGATCGGTCGCAATAAAATGGCAGGGACCTGAGCCACAGGTATCAAATGCTTGGATTCTAAAGTAATTTTCTTTCTTATGAAAATAATAGCCATTTGCCGAAACCATTGCCCCACCAAGTGTGCTAACAAAATGATCCCCTCCATCATACTTAACCCCAAAGGAAGGATCACGGGTAATAGAGTGTAACCCCGACAGATTCCAGCCAACGCCTAAAAGCCCGTTGCCGCTAGCAGAGTGGTAGGATATTCCTAAGGCAGGAACCATATCGTGAGTCCCCGGAGGTAGTTCAATTTCAATTCCAAAGCTTGCCTTTCCATCAGAGCCTACACTTACACCTGGAAGAGGAAGGGGAATTGCAGCAGGTTTAGGAGTTCCGTTTTTAAGAAAAAAAGAAACAAAAAGAAGTAGTAAAATAAATCGAGTTTTTTTCCAAGATGGGAAGATGGGAAGATGGGAAGATGGTTTTGGTATTATTTTTTTCATTTGGTTTCCTTTTTTCTAATAAGTATTTTATTCACACAAGAGTTAAAAGCAAGAGTGATAACTCAAGTCTTATTATTTACATTTACCGTAATTGCTTGACAGATTAATCCTGTCAAGCAATTACGGTTACTTTTATCAAAAAAACTTAGGACACCATGAAACGACAAATCAATCTTATCCTCTATCTACTTCCATTTCTAATCATTTTAATCAGTCAATGTAGCGAAATTAAAGGATGCAAAGACCAATGCAAAAATAAAACAAGAGACTGTATCTTTAAAAATCAATTGGTATCGAGAGCCATTACAACTTCTGTTGGAGGGTCATCGTCTAGTGCATCAACGGGAAGGACTACTACTGGAAATGAAGTTGAGCCAAATGACACCTTTCAAGATTCTTATAAGTCCTCTTCAAACGCCATAGGAACAACAACAGGCAATAGCTTTATTTTAACAGGGACTATTTCACCTAGCACTGATATTGATATTTTCGATAGCGGAAACGCTAGCGGGGGTACCAGAACTTTAACTCAGACAAATAGCCTTGATAAAGTAACTTGTAACGTCTATTTAAAAAATAATACATTGGAAAGAGGTTTTGTTTCTAGATTGCAAACCCCAACAAGTACACCCGATAGTAGCTTTGGTTTTCAAGGAAAACTAAATCCGTCCTTTACCTTTTCATATGTGACCGACGGCGCCTTAGTTTATATTATCTGTAGCGGAATAGCAAATACTTCCTATTCAATTAAAGTTGATGCGACTGCTTCCACAGGTAGTACAAGTAGCTCAACATCCTTACTGTCGTCTTATACCGATTATTCGTTCATCTCGTCTTGCACAGGTGCAACTAAAACCTGTGAAACCAAATGCAGTAGGAGTTTTTGATGGCTAATACGAATAAATCACGTTATAATGAAAATGTCCGTTCGAGTTCTCTCTGTCAGTTCGAGCAGCACAGCCTTTCCGTGCGTCGTCGAGAACTACTAGCAAAAGAGGTCTCCCGTATTTGCGGTTCTCGACTATCGCTCGAACTGACATCACTGCTCGTCGAAATGACAGGGGTAATCGCTCTCACCCGCATGATGATAGTAATCCTCCTCTTCTCCTGTTTGCCGCTGTTCTCCGCAGAGGTGGTATTAAAAACAGGAGAAGTATTTATTTGCGATTTAATTTCAGAAAACACCTACCAAATAAAAGTAAATTGGAAGGGCAAAGAGTATGTAATCCCTCGCCAAGATATTGCGTCCGTTGATTTAAAGAAGACTGGTAAACATATATCGTATAAGTATTTAAACTTTAAACTCAATGACGGTAGCCAAATTAAAGGCGCGATTGCAGATGAGAATAATGAAAGTTATACACTCAAGACAGATGTAGGTTTTCTAACCATCGACAAAAATAAAATTAAATCTAGCGATCCAAGAGAAGAACCAAAGCTCGCCGAAGCCTACGAATCAGGATGGGTTCCAGAAAAACTTTTAATAGGCATTACTGTGACTGGTCTTTCTAATTCTGCACCGATTAACAGTAACCACCCGACTAGCTATGGGGGCGGCATATTTGTAGAGCCTATTTCTCTACAAATATTTTCTCGTTTTCAATTCGGGTTTCGTTCTGAATACTTAGTTTCAAATGGTAGCGGTTATCCGTATGTATGCGTCGCTTGCTCTGTGACCGGTCGATATGATTTTTTTAATAACTTTGCCTATCTCAAATACAATTGGAAGAAATCAGAGCTTCTAGATTTTTATGGTAGCGTTGGAGGTGGAGCATCGTATGCTCGCTACCGGCTAGGTGATATTACCCTCGCCTCCCTAAATCCTGCGGCTAATGCTGAAATCGGTTGGCAAGGTATTAAGTTTGGTAGATTCTTCGTTCGCGTGTCCCTACGCGCTGTTGGTATTCAAGAAAAGAATATTAGCCTCGGCATGGGCGGAATGGAAATCAGTGTAGGTAGAGGATTTTAGAAAGAGCAGGTAAAGAAATAAATCCTATACGCTTTCTATAAGAAGCCTTTTACTATACTACGGTGCAGGAACGGCTATAGCTTCGGTCTAACAAGGGGTAGCCACCCCAATTTACACCGCACAACCACCGAAGGAGTAACCGCTGTTAGACCGCACGAGAGTTATAGTCATCCTATACAAAGGATATACACTAAGCATGGCAATATAGGAAATTATATTAATGTGAATTTTATGCAAGAATTACTGTCGTGCCATACACCAAACTCACTAGAGTCTTACATCAAACTCTAGTGAGTTTGTCGTCAGACACACCTGAGTCCGGCGTCAGACTCTAGTGAGTTTGATCTCAGACATATGTGAGTCGAGAATCAATTGTTAATTTATTACATTTGATCTCTTAATTGTTGATTTATCTTATCCTGCTCTTTTTTGAGTTCAGAATCATTCATCTTGGGTCCACAATTAATATCATCCGGCTTTTGTTCGTCGATATTTAATTTCAAATTAAAAGAACTTTCATTTACGTATTCAAAAAAATAAGATGCTCCATCTATTTTTACTGTGTCATAATACGATCTTCCATCTTCTTTAACTTCATTATTTGGCAGATATTCGAATTTGGAATCTTGGTCTTGACCAGAAATCTTTAAAGTGTTACCTTTAAAATTATAATTAGCCGGATATCCTGAACTGCCACTAATGCAAGTGTATATCCCTGAAATTGAATCATTTTTCTGTTTACACCCTGAAACTAATACTAAAAGAATTAATATAATAAATTTGTTCATATTCTGACTGAAAAAAAAACTAGTAATAAAGTCAATCATGAATGTATTATGAACATTAGAATTGTTATCAAATCGTTTATCCCCAAAAGAAAGTATGAATTATTACTTATGTCGTTCTAGCGCCTGTCGGCTAATTTGCATTCAACCTAGAATACCGGGTGCCGCGCTTCCTACACCGAGAACAGAAATTTCCTCTCCCTCTTGTTTTCCATGTTTAGATAAAAGAGCTTTTGTTTTAATTTGACTTTGAGTAGGCAGAAACGTTAAAGAGCCTGGATTCACAGATGCTTGTTCAATTTCAATTATTATTGTGGTTCCACTATTTCCTGTAGATTTGGAAGGCGAAACAATTGTATCAACCACTGTAACATCTTTAAAATACTTGGATAACGCATACTTAGCATTAGTCTCTAAACCATTGCCGAATTCTACGCTATAATCGATTATGTTTATTTCCCCTTTCCAAATATATGTTCTTGAAGCTTCCGGTATATGAAGCATGATACTTTCCCCATTCGATGAATCGAAGTTCTTTATAGGCAGTGGACTTTGTATTTTTGTTACTACTGCACAATTTAGAAAATGGGAAGCGAGAATGAGTAAAATAGCATTCTGCTTTTTATATAGTAAAATCATTATTTCTTTCATACTCAAACCCTCTATTGCAAAATCGCTTACTTTACTATTTTGCTAAAATTCGAAAATCGCTCATAAAAATTCTAATTAAACTCTAGTTCTCAATATTTCATCAATTATAATATAGAACTAAATCAAAATTCACATTCTGTCCAACAGAAAAGGCTAACCGATTTTTCGTCAACTACATTCAAGTAATCTTGGTTATTAACCTATAAGTAATAGAAAATTTATTTCTATACTACCAGTAGTCTGAAAAAAGAAAATTAAACTCAAAGAGCAAAGGCTTAATACAATAATCCAGCAGCGAATTAAATTTGTGCTGCTATTGACCGTACATTAAACTTACTACCAAGGATACTATGTAACCGCTCATTTGCCCTCTCGGTCGTAAAAATTGGCTTTTCTCCGGTTCTCCCGATGGTGCTTCTGCAAGTGCATTCTGGTATTCCCTAATCCAAACCGCTAAGGCTAACGGTAAAGACCCTTACCAATTCCTTCTTCAATTCTTGAAAGGCTTGCCGTTTTGCCAAACTCCACAAGATTGTGAAAAGCTTTTTATGGATTCCATGGGGTGGGGCTAAATGAGCGGTTACTAAAATCCTCACACAGATATCCACAAAGAAGTCACTTAGTTACAGAAAAAGGATTTACAAACTCTGTGTTTCTTTGTGTAACTCTGTGAAACCAATGCCCCCCACTCCTCACTCTCCTTTTTTTCCACTTGAGTAATTCCCTAGATACGAAAAATCTGGAATTGCGACAATAATTCAAGAAGTGAGAGTTCAAATATGCCAACATATGACTATAAATGTAAAACCTGTGATAAAGTGTATGAACACTTTCAAGCAATGAAAGACGAGCCTTTAAAAGAATGCCTTTGCGAAAAGAAGGGAGAGGTTACTCGAATGATTTCCGGCGGGACTGGGATTATTTTTAAAGGCAGTGGATTTTATGTAACAGATTACAAGAAAAATTCCGGCGGAGAAAGCTCTGCTAGTGTAAGCACAACGCCTACTACTCCCGCGACAACGACGCCTGCTCCTACTACACCGGCTGCAACTCCAGCGTCTTCTGATAAATAGATTTTGGCAAGGTTAGCAATTATTGCGGGTGCTGGTGATTTGCCGCATATCGCTATGCGCGAAGCACTCGCACAGGGAGAAGACCCGTTATTCTTTTCAATTACAGAGTCTGACTTTTACCCTGGTGAATTTTCGAATCGCACAATTCCAGTATACATTACGCAGATCGGAAAGATATTTAAACTCTGTAAGAAAAACAATGTAGATAGAATTTTACTTTTAGGCAAAGTAAAAAAAGACATCATCTTAAAGACCTATCGTTTTGATTTAAAAACAATCACCCTGCTTGCTAAGATGCTAAATCAAAATGACTATACTTTTTTTGAAACTGCCGCAAAAGAATTTGATAAAGAAAAAATTACCATACTCTCTCAAAAAACATATTTAAAAACGCTTCTACTTCCAGAAGGACGTTATACGAAATCAAAACTTTCAAAAGACAAGTTAGGCGATATAGAGTTTGGAATGAATATAGCCCACCAGCTTGCAACACTCGATGTAGGGCAGACTGTCATAGTAACGCAAAAAATGGTGTTGGCGCTAGAAGCAATTGAAGGCACGGACGAAACCATTAAGCGGGGTGGGTTACTCTCCAGAAAAAAAGGCGCCGTAGTTTGTAAAAGCACGAAGCGTGGACAAGACGATAGATTTGATTTGCCTACTATCGGTATTGAAACCTTACAGAATATGCATGCATCCGGCTGTGATACCATTGCCATTCGTGCAAGCGAGACAATCGTCGTTAACCCCAAAGAATTTATACAGGAAGCAAATAAATTAAAGATCAATTTCATCAGCTATTCAGGACCAGAGACGAATAAATACCATGCAGAAAAAAAAATCTAAGCCAGTAATAAGAAAAGCAGTTTCGAAAAAGTCAACTCCTAAGAAAACTACAACCACTTCTAAGAAAACAGAGCCAAAGAAAAAGCCAGTAGTAAAGCCCAAAGTAGCTCTAGCGCCTACTCCTAAATTACCACCTTTAGAAGAAAAAATTCTAATCGTCTGTGGAGAGCCTTCCGGTGACTTACTCGGTGCGGACTTAATCCAGGAACTTAGGAAGACCAGCGGTAACTTTTCATTTACCGGGATCGGTGGAAACGAAATGGAGAAGTTAGGCTTTCACTCTCTACACGATATGGAATCTCTAAGTGTAATCGGGTTCACTGGGATTATTACCCGTTATAATCAATTAAAAAGAATAGCCAAAGACTTAGTAGAAAAAGCAGTCTCGCAAAATGTGCATTATGCGGTGTTAATTGATTACCCGGGCTTTAACTTACACCTCGCAGAAAAACTCCGCGAAAAAGGAATTAAGATTATATTTTACGTCTCCCCGCAAATCTGGGCATGGAGATTTAAGCGAATCTTTCGAATCCAAAAATGTGTAGACTTAATGCTAGTTCTATTTCCCTTCGAAAAAAAAATCTATGATGAATACAATGTAAACTGTGAATTCGTGGGGCATCCTCTAAGTAGCCGTATGAAAGAAAAGATTGTCACAGAAAAGCCAGTCCAACTAGAAAAGGGAGTAACAACTGTATGCCTGATGCCTGGCTCTAGAGCGGGAGAGATTGCTAAGCTAATAGACCCGATCCTCGACAGTGCTGTTCTAATTCAAAAAAAGATGGATAGCCAAAATAAAAAAGTGCAGTTTATCCTACCCAACATTAATAAATCGCAAGAGCCAGTTATTCTCGAAAAACTAAAATCTGCCGAAAAAGAATTAAACTTAAAAGTCACTTACTTTTTTGACAACTCCGCCAAATGCTTAGAAGCCTCTGATTTAGTAATTCTATCTTCTGGCACTGCAACACTTGAAGTAACCTATTTCGAGAAGCCTATGATTATTGTTTATAAGCTAGGCTTTTTCACTTACCAAATAGGTTTAAGAATAGTAAATGCAAAAGACATTGGGCTAGTCAATATTCTCGCCGGAAAAAGAATTTGTAAAGAATTCTTACAAAAGGATGTGAACGGACAAACGATATTTACCGAAGCAATGCATATCCTAGAAGATAAGAATTACCGCGAAGAAATGATCCGCGAAATCAAGGCAGTAAAGATGAGCTTAGGCGACGATGCCGGAAAAAATGCGTCAGCCGCTATTCTAAAATTGATTCGGGAATCTGCTCTTCTTTAACAATTCGAATTACTTTATTTTCTAAAATTCCACCCCAGATATTTTTTGTTTTCTCGGTAAATAGAAAGTATGCGAAGGGACTATCGTCTTCGAGATGATATTGTAATCTAAGTCCACGTGCATCTTCTAATGCATAAATTTGCATTTTTTCTTTTTCCTTAATGAGAAATGTTTTATCATTTTTCTCAAAGAGAATTTTTTCACTATAAGAAGGAACTATTTTCCAGGTTCCCATTAACTCTCTTGTATCATATAACTCAAAAGTCGGTCTCTTGGAATCTCCCTTTCCGCAAGAAATAAGAAAGGTTATGGAAAACAATACAACTATTTTTTTGATTTTTGACATGACGCACCTGTTTTTGTAAAAGCTAAATTTTGCGGTTTATTCTTTATTTGCCCATAGAAAATATAATTTATATCAGACCTAACTAGGTTTGCATTTCCACGAAAATCTGCCTCATCACTTTTTATTTCGATATTACGCAAAAAACCTTCTTGTGAGTATGCATTGAATGCAAGACTAATAGTTAGATTTTTCTGCTTTTGAAAAATTTCAGACAAATTAACATTATCCCCGGGATTCGATCTAATAAAACTATTGCCTATAAGACTTAGCTCCCCGCTAATACTTCGGTTCACTAGTAAATCGGAAAAATTATTACCGCTAGAAATAAAGGACATATTAAAATCTATAATATCTGAGTAAATACTGCTATCGCATAAATCAAATGTTTCATCGAACCACAAAAGAGAAGAAATACGAGTTCTAAAATCAAAGGAAGGCATTTTTCTATCATAGTAAAAATTTAGACTCAATTCATTTTCGTTTTTATCCTGCACTCCACCGGCAACTACTAAGTTTGCGACACCTGATTCGATTTTTGCATCGATATTGTATTTTCCCTGCGAATGAGAATCATGTCTGTATTTTACCTCTGCTATCTTCATATTTGCTTTCACGTTTGCTTTTTCTAGAAAGACTTTATACAAAGAAGACTGAATAAAAAAAGATTCAGGCAACATCTTTTCCTGTCTTTCTTTTATATCACTACTAATTTTCTGTTGAATAGAATCATATACAGATTGAAAACTCTTTAGAATCAATGAATCCAAATGTATATCTAATTTAACATTTGAAGCGATGGCAGAGACAGGAATTTCCTTTGCAGGTTTTATAAATAAAATTGTTCCGTTTAATTCTGAATTAAATTCTTTATCGAATAGCTTTCCTTTTAAATCAGTATGCAATTCATTCTGGCTCCAGTTGAATTGGAGGCTAGTATCTGTTAGCCGTATAGTCGGAGATTTACTTTGAAATTCTAAATTACTAAGAGATCCATTTCCATCTATCCAAATCCAATCAGAGATTTTTCCAGTCTCTTCCATCCTCATATTAAGCTTCATATTTCCCTTAACAGTTACTTCATCTTCGAGAACCAGCCTGTCTAGTAGCTTACTGAAATTATCTACTTGAATAGAAATAGTAGTTTTTCGTAAATTATTTATGGGTGTATAAACTTGCTCGTCGTAAAAGAATTCGGGACTGGAAATTTTCCGCTTAAAATAGGACTCACTATTCTTTATATCTTTGAACTCTTTTAAATAAGAAAACTTTGCATTAATAGTAAAATCATTTGCCTTGATATTGGATATAGGAAAAAAATCACCACTGAACTTACGAAAATTCAAATTCCCGTCGATATTGAAATCCTCTTTAGTTTTATTTAAAGAAATAAACCCATCTGCAATACCTGATTCAGGCGTTAAGTTTAATAAAATCTTTGAGATTCCAGACATACTCTCTAGGTCATGATCGGAAAAATCAATACGTAAAGAATTTTCACTTGTCTCTAGATTAATTTTACCGCCACCTTTCAGACTACCGGCAAGTAACCCCATAAACTTATTATCATTGAAAGTAATATCTAAAAACTGATTTTTTCTAAGAATGGAAACGTGCATCGGTTGAGGACTTCGTAGTAAATTTTGATTACTCGCTTTAATTAAAATTTCTAAATTATCAAAATAAATATCAGGTAGATTTAATTCATGAATATATTTGAGCACGTTCGCATTCATCGGGTCATCGATATCAATAGTAAGCTTTCCACTATAAATAACAATTTTTTCTGGAACAATTGCCTTCGCAAAAATAGACGATAGCCTTACATCAATTCGCTTACTCGTAAATAAAAGTTTGTTACTAGAGAAATCTTCTTCTTGTGAAATTTTAATATCTTCAAAAATAATTCCCTGTAAAGAAGAAAAATCTGCAATTCCTATTTCAACCGCTTTAGATAAGTTTTTACGGATAAAGGAAACAATAGAAGATTTGACCTGGAAAATATTAACGTAATTTTTTCTTACATAATACGCATAAAAATTATTCGCAATAAATAATGTAACAGATAAAAGTATAAGGACAATTAAAAAAGTAATATTCCATTTTGATCTTAAAAATCTAAATCGAAAATTCTCCCATGCTTCTTTCGAATTTTTATAGAAACGAATAATTTTGCGTTGGATTCGGTCAATCATAATACTAAGAGGATTTTAACCTCTCTAATTCTTCTAAGAAATTTTCCGGAGTGGTAGTTTCTCTAGTAGACTGAACATCTAGATAATCTCTAGAAATTTCCTCTAAAAATCGAGAGGGTGTGCAGGGCATTGACTCGCCATATTTTTTTCGTTCACTTGCACCTGTCATAAATAACTTTCGCCTTGCGCGCGTCATGCCTACATAGAAAAGCCTGCGCTCTTCGTCTACACCCTGCCCCTCATCAATCACACGAGAGTTGGGAATAATTCCTTCTTCAATACCCACTAGAAATACCACTTCAAATTCTAATCCTTTCGAAAGATGCATGGTCATTAATTGTATTCGATTATCCCTTGCATCCTTTTCATTAGAATCATCATCATTTGTCAAAAGAGAAAGTCGAGCAATAAAATCAAATAATGTGGGCTTAGTCTCAGAATCCCATTCTTCCTCAAAGTAAGCCATCATATTGGTAAGCTCGGATAAGTTTAACATTCGTGCCTTCATTACTTTTTCGTCGGTCTCTTCTGTTGAAATTTCTTTTTCAAATCCAACTTCTTTGATAAACTTGCGAAGCACCTCTGTCATCCGATTTGCAGTATAAAATTCGTTTCTATATTTTTGAATTAGATCCAGGAATTCGTAAATTAAAGCAGCCGATGCACGTTTTATTTCTGGAATGAATTCTGGCTCTTCACAAATTTTATGCAATACATCCATGACAGACATACTTGCATCCACTGACTTTTGTTGAATCTTTCCAATAGACGTTTGTCCAATTCCACGCTTGGGATAATTTAATATTCTAAGTAGAGAAATTTCATCTTTGGGGTTAGCGATTACTCGTATATAGGCGACAAGGTCTCTCACTTCTTTCCTATCAAAAAAATTATACGCCCCAATTAATTTATATGGTAAGCCTCTAAGCCTGAGTTCTTCTTCAAAAGGACGTGATTGATAATTAGTTCTAAATAAAATCGCAATCTCAGATCCTACCCGGTGCTCTTTAATAAGTTCATTTTGAATTTCATCTACTACAAACATTGCCTCGTCTTTTTCGTTTAGTCGCTCAACGTAGAGCGGTCTATCGAGATGATGAATTTCTGACCAGAGTTTCTTTTCTCTTCTAGAAGTATTATTTTGAATGAGTGAATTTGCTGCATTCAATATGTTCATAGATGAGCGGTAATTTTGAAGTAACCGCACGACCTTTGTATTTTTAAAATCTTTTTCGAAATCAAGAATCAAATTGACATTAGACCCTCGAAATCCATAAATACTCTGATCGTCATCACCTACTACACAGAGATTATTTTTTTCATTTAACAATAATTTAATAAATTCATATTGAACCTGGTTAGTATCCTGGAATTCATCAATCATATAAAATTTATGTTTCTTATGATAGTATTCCTTTACTTCCGGATAATCCCTGAGAATTTTCATTGGAAGTAAAATTAAATCATCGAAATCTACAGAGTTCATATTTTTTAGGATATGAACATATTCGTCGAATATATCTAGAACGATTGCATCAATTTCTTTGTCAGATGACAACAGGCTTCTCTTGTAATCCTCTCCCATATTCTTTATTCTACTAATATGAGATAAGATTAATTTGGGCGGGAAAAGTTTAGGATCTATTTTTCTCTGTTTCAAAGAATCAATCAAAAGAGACTCTAAATCTCCAGGCGTCTGAAGCATAAATGGCATATGAAACCCAAGCCTATCAATATGCTTCTTTAGAATATTTAAACCTAAAGAATGAAATGTAGAAAGTGTTAAGCCTCTTCCTTCTTTTTTAGCAAGAGACTTACGAACTCTTTCTCGCATTTCTTTCGAACTCTTATTCGTAAAAGAAAGTGCGACTATGTGCTTTGGATCTATTTTCTTTTTTTGGATTAGATATACAATTCGATTGGTAATAACGCGTGTCTTACCCGATCCGGCTCCTGCAAAAATTAGGAGTGGTCCTTCTACATGTCTTACGGCGGATTCTTGTTCTGGGTTTAATTTCAATTGGTGCTGAAGGTTTGCTTTTTTCCACCAGTTTGCACTGATGGGTTTAATTATTACTAATAAATAGCTTTTAGGAGTAAAGACAGGTTTCAAACCTGTCTCTACGATTCGCCTAATTAGCTATAAAGTTTCTTAATTTGGTCTTTGTATTTTTCTGTGATCACGTGACGTTTGAGTTTCATGAGGTTGGTCATTTCATCTCCGACTTCAAATGGTTTTGTTATTAAGAAAAATGAATTTACTTGCTCGAAGGATTTAAAACCATTCTTTGCTCCATTCAGTTCCTTGATTTCTTTTTTATAAAGATCTAAAACTTTTTGGTTTGCTACTAATATTTTTTCATCAGCATCCGTAATTCCATTTTCCTTAGCCCATTCCTTTAACTTATCAAAATCAGGAACGATTGCAGCACCCAAGTTTTTTTGATCCTGCCCTACAACCATAATTTGGTTAATATAAGGAGACTCAGTGAGTTTGTTCTCGATTGGGACCGGCTCAACATTTTCCCCGCCGAGTAATACGACAGTGTCCTTGGCACGACCAGTGAGCGTGAGAGTGTCTTTGAAGTTGATCATTCCCAAATCCCCGGTATCCATCCAACCATCTTTGAGTGCTTTGTTAGTAGCTTCTGGGTTTTTATAATATCCTTTCATGACTTGAGGTCCGCGAACATGAACGATACCTTTTGCGCCACGTTTTCCCTCTACTGTTCCGTCCACTTTTACATGTGTAAGAACTGCACCGTTGAAATCACGGATTTGGAGTTCAGTCTTAGGAGCAACTTTACCAACTGATCCCATTACAAGGTTCTTAAAGTTACGTGCAGAAATCACAGGAGCAGTTTCTGTCATACCATAACCTTCAATCACTTTAATGCCTATATCGTTGAAAAACGCATCTACGTGTCTTTGAAGAGCACCACCACCAGAGCAAGTAGCTCTTAGGTGTCCACCAGTTGCCAAACGAATTTTGGAAAGAGCAATCGCGTCAAAGAGTAAATAAGGAAGTAAAGTCAAAATCGCCACGATGATAGACTTGATACCTGTAAACAGGGATACGATAATATTTCTTCCTTCATAATCCACTTCTTGTCCTTTGAGGAAACGAATAGATGCATGAAAATGCTTAGAGAAGAAATAAGCTGTATTAAAAATTGCTTTCCTTGCCGGAGGAGTCTGCTTTGGATCGTTGAGCCTGTTGTAAATTCCAAGGTAAATACTTTCCCAAAGACGTGGAGCTGAACCCATAAAAGTAGGTTTTGCTTTTCCAAAGTCTTCACGCATATCTCTTACATTTGTGAAGTAAGTAGAAGCCCCACGACTAATAGCAGCATACATAAACACTCTTTCAAAGATATGCCAAACTGGTAAAATAGAAAGGACTCTATCTTTAGAAGAAATTTCGAGGAGAGGAACCATGTCAACGACTTGGTGCATCATATTGGAGTGCATTAACATTACGCCTTTAGGCTGACCGGTTGTTCCAGAAGTGTAAATCAAAGTAAATAAATCGTCTGGTTTGATATCAGAAACTCTTGCTTCTACTTTCTTAGTTCCAGCAGTTCTAAGTTTATTTCCTTTTTCGATTAAATCATAGAGTTTTAGAACCCCGGAAGCACCTTTTGCTTTTGGGTCAATCATGATAACTGTTTTAACGGAAGTCTTAGATTTAACTTTGTTAAATTTCTCTAAAACTTTATCATTTTCAACAAAGAGAACTTTCGACTCAGAGTGATTTAGAATATATTCTAGCTCAGATTCTGTAACATCAGTTCCACGAGGAACGTCAGCCGCACCAGTCATGAGAATACCTGCATCCACAATAGGCCACTCTAAACGATGATCTGCGATAAATCCTACTTTATCCCTTGCCTGAACTCCTAAATCAATAAGAGCCTCCCCTAAGCCAAGACCCATTTCATAAAGGTCTTTATAATTTGTTGGCTGGTATTGTTTCTTTTCATCTTTAGAAAAGAAAGCTGGCAATGAGCCATATTTTTCAGCCGTTTCCTTGTATAGTTCTGCGAGATTATTCGCCATATTTGTATGTACTCCTGATTACTGTTTATTTATTAGAATCACAAAAAGATTTACCCACGAAAATAAATTTTAGCTAAAAGTTCAAGTTAATTTTTTAAAAAAATTGCATTTTGAAAGATAGCAAATTTCTGATCGCATAATAGCTATATTCTTTTCCAATTAGACATTATTTTGACCCAGACTAGATAATTTTTGATAAGTCTTTGCAAAATCGTTAAAAAAACTTATCTCATCGCGTGCATATAATTCAACGAATCTTTTTGTTTCAGATGTATCCAGAAGTGCTATGTCTGAATTTAATATCTCGAGAGCTTCTCCTCGAAAGCCGTTACAAAATTGCACGAGTTTTTTAAAATAAGAGTTTGAAAATTGGTATAAATCCGAAGTCATAGGCTTGGTATTGGCTTTTCCAATTGTGTGCGCACCAGAAAGAACAACAAGATCTTTTGTACTAAGTCCCATGCGTGAAAAATTATCAAGTAACTCGCGAATCGTAAGATCAGAAGATAAAATTTTCATTCTATTTCCAGCCTCATTTGCATCTATCCTACCGATTTTGAGATAAATTTTAGGTCCACCGGTTTTGTGTATAGCAACCGCACCGCTAAAAGCAATGATATCTGCATAGGAAATAGAAAAACCTCTTTGACCCATTTCTTCTTTTATCAATTCTAGTTTTTTAAAATAAGGAGCGAGTGTCAAATTTTCTTCTCTATCGAGTTCAAAACGAAGCGACCCATTAGCTCCACCTGACCCGGAAGCCAAATCAAAGTTTCCTGAATCATGAAATGCCAGCCGCAGAAACTTAGGGGCATCTTCTAAAGACATCATTTTAATTAGAGATTCAATGAGTATGTCGGATATAGGTCGATGTTCTTCCTTCATAGAAAGAATTTCATACAGGCGGTAAAGACCCGTTTTCCCCTTGAGCTTGGTTTCAAAAATTCTACCGCGGTTTACACAAGTCTTGATAATTTCATACATCTCACTTGAAATCAGAAAAGGAGCCCCTGCTTTTTTGGTAGTAGATTCAATTCGACTCGCCATATTCACAGAATCTCCAATAGCGGTAAATTGACGTTTGCCGGGGTGTCCCAGTTCTCCCAGGATTGCATTTCCGTAATGAATTCCGATTCCGATCTTAAACTCCAAATCAAAATGCAATTTCAAATGCTGGTTCATCTCAGCTAAAGAATCAATCATGTGAAGAGCAGCTTTTACTGCATTTAGACAAACCTCTTTTGGACTTTCTTCTTTCAATCCGAAGAGTGCCATTAGACCATCGCCAATGTACTTATCTATATAGCCGTTATTTTCGAGAATCGCAATTCCCATCCGGTTGAAATACCGATTCAAAATATGGATTGCATCATAGGGAAGCGCTTTTTCAGAAAACGTGGTAAATCCGCGTATATCGCTAAATAAAATAGCAATCTTTGCTTCTCGTCCTGTAGTTTCCCCTTTCTCCGCAATCGCGATTTCAATATCTTCTTTGTCAATTACAAGACGACGAAGTTTTACATCTCCTTTCACTCGAGTCTGGCACGCCAAACGGATATTAGTCTCAAGACCTTTGACTCCAGCCAACTTTGATTCGACTTGGTTTCGTGGCTCTACGTTTTCTTGTTTGTCTAGAATAATTACTCTACAAGTAGAGCATCTTCCATTTCCACCACAGGCATGAACATGAGGAATTTCGTTTTTGAGTGCAATTTGTAAAATAGAAAGACTGAGATCTTCTTCCGTTACGATTTTGTCTTCTAGAAAATTGATTTCAGTCATGTTGGAGCGTTCTAAGAATCCCCCTGCCCCCCTTTGCGAAAGGGGGTTCGTAAAAGTGAAGTCTTTCTCGTTCAAGAGAAAAACTTCAAAGTCAGGCTTGTCGCGATTACCCCCTTTTGCAAAGGGGGATAAAGGGGGATTAAAACTAAGGTCTCTCTAAAAGTATAGAACCTGCAACACCACCACCCGCACAAATACAGTTTACTGATCGTTTTGCGCTAGGGTTGAGTTTGAAGTTCATGATTTGGTTGAGTATTACTCGCAGTCCAGTTGCCCCGAGTGGGTGACCAAGTGCAAGTGTTCCACCGTTTGGATTTACACGTCCGCCTTCTTTGTCAATTGCCTCTAGATCAAATCCCCAGGACTTTTTGATTTCTCTCATTGTTCCCATTGCAGTTGCTGCAAATGCTTCGTGGATTTCAAAATTATCAACGTCTTTAAAATCAAGACCAGCAGCTTTGATAGCTTTGTTCATAGACCAAGCCATACCAACGCCCATGATAGAAGGATCTACTCCATACATTCCCCAACCTGTGATTACAGCTTGCACTTCGAGCCCGAGTCTTGCTGCTTCTTTTTCAGTGGTAACAAAGATTGCTGCAGCACCATCAGAACGTGGGCACGCATTAAAGAGTGTAACCGCAGCTTCTGATTGTCCTTCTACGTAAGGTTTACCAATCCACTCACCGTATTTTTCATAGAACTCTTTGATGCTCATGAATTTAGAATCAAAGATTGCTCCTGCTTTTCCGAAACGAGCTGGATTTTCTACCATTCCAGTTTTGGACATAATGAATTCGTCATCTTCAAGAAGAGTTCCGTCAGTTAGTTTAACAGGCATTTGAAACGGACGATAGTTGCCAGCTTTGATAGAATCGAGTGCTTTTTTGTAAGAACGATAAGCGTAATCATCTAACTCAGCTTTTTTGAGATCATAACGTTGTGCGACAACCTCACCGGTCATTGCCATATTGATTTTACGAATTGGATCATTTAGTCCTTCGTCAATGGAATCTATTACTTTTACACCAAGAGCTTGTGCTTCGCCCCAGTTCTTCATTAATTTATCAACTGTGTCGAGTTTAGTTACTGACTTTGCGCCTTCTACGATAAAAGGACCTTGGGACATAGACTCAAGTCCAAGGGCTAAGTAGAATTTGCCTTCACCGATCATAATTCTTCTTGCAGCGTCTAATATTGCTTCACTACCGGATACGCAGTTGTTAGCCACTGTGATAGCACTTGCTTCTAATGGAATTCCAGCACGAACAGAAATTACACGGGCAACGTTTGGAGTATATACGCTTTGGCTGATTTCTCCAGCAACAACTCCATCTACTTCTGTTTTGGAAACTTTACTACGAGAAAAGATTTCTTCGGTTACTCTGTAGCCTAATTCTGCAGAAGGAATATCTGCAAGGGACTTGCCTGCCTGACCGATGGGAGTTCTAATCCCTGAGGCAAGAACGATTCTTTGGTTATCAAATGTTGTAAATTTCATGATATACGATTATCCTTTGTTTATTTGAAAGCACTTTAAGCGCGCAACTGAGAAAAGAATTAAATCCGAGGAAAATAAGTCTAGTGAAAAATTAAGCTATTTTTCCCAGTCAGACATTTTTTTCAATAAATCGTGTGCATCTTCTGCGTTTACGCCATATTGGTGGTAGATATTTTTTCCAGTTCTATCAAATACAAAAAGGGCGGGCTGTCCTTCCACTGCAAGCTCGCCTGCTAATTTCAAATCCGCATCTAAGAGACTATCGTATTTCATCCCAAATTCACTAGCTACTTTTTTGATTTCTTCGACAGTTAGTTCGTGGTCCGTGTTTACCCCAAGGAATACAAAATTATCTGGATTCGACTTCTCATGCAAAAGTTCAATGACGGGTGCTGCTTTTCGACAAGGCTCACACCAACTTGCCCAAAAATCTAGGATTAATACTTTACCTTTGTAATCGCGAATCCTGTGCTCTTTGCCATTTAAGTCTTTGAGTTCAATGAAAAGATACGGTGCATTAAATTCCTTTTTACAGGATACTGAAAGTAAGATAAGTAAAACCAGTAAAACTTTGTTCATACTAAAATCTTTTTTTGCATAGCATCATTTGTAAATAAAGAAATACATTAAACAGCGATAACGATTTTAAATTTTGAACCATTGAAAGGCATAGATTCAAAGCTGTTTCCCTTTTTTTGTGTAAGCATTTTAATCAAACTGAGCCCAAATCCTTTCGAATCCTGGATACTAAATTCACGTGGAAGACCAACACCGTCATCACTTACCGTTAACTCGATCTTATCCTCTCCCAATCGCCTTGCAGTAACAATTATTCTGCCTTCTTTAATTTCCGGAAAAGCGTATTTGAATGCATTTGTTATCAATTCATTTACTATAATTCCAACCGAAAATAATGACTTTGAATTCAATTTGAAATCTTCAATTTCTTTTTCAATTTTTATTTTGGCACCACCCGGAAAGGAAATTAATATCTGATCTAATAAATCATCTAAATATTCTTTCACAGAAATAGTTTTATAATCGGTAGATTTAAATAATTTATCATAAATCAACATCATGCTAAGAATTCTATGCTGCGCCTCTTCCAGTGTTTTACTTAATCGCGGATCATTCACATAATCCGCTTGAAGACTGAGTAGGCTTGAAATAGAAGCCATATTATTTTTAATCCTATGATGAACCTCTTTTAATAAAATTTCCTTTTCAACTAAAAGAGATTTAACTTCTTCCTCCGCTTTAATTCTTTCTATTTCTGTTTTATTATTCTGAACTGCAAGACCTGTAATGCGAGAAAACTCCGTAATTATATCTAATTCCGATTTACTCGGCGCCTTAGGCTTATCATAGTAAGCCGCAAAAGTGCCTAAGACTTTTCCTGAATCATCTTTAAAAGGAAAAGCCCAGCAAGCTCTTAATTTTGCTTTTTCTGCAATTTCTCTAAAATTTTCCCAATAGGAATGAGTTTTTATATCTGTTACAATAACAAGTTCGCCCGTAGCCGCAGAAGTACCACAGGAGCCGACTCCAAAACCAGCAAATACACCTTCGACTGCCTCATTATAAAAATCAGGTAAACTAGGTGCAGCCCCTCTTACTAATCTTCCTTCGGAATCTAAAAGCAAAATAGAAGCCTGCATTTCAGGATGAATGGATTCTATTTCATAAATAATTTCTCCTAAAATAACTTGCAAATCCTCTTTGGCAATAAGAGAATCCAAAACGTGACTGCGTGCTTTTTGCATGAGCTCGAAATGTTTTTTCTCTGTAATATCTGTATGAGTACCAATCATTCTTAGCGGATTACCTAGATTATCCCAATCTGCAATTTTACCTTGAGAGAAAATCCATTTCCAGGTTCCATCTTTAGCCTTTTGCCTGAATTCAACCTTGTATTCTTTTTTTAAACCATGCACATAATCAATATAAGCCTTATAAGCCATTTCGCGATCATTTTCATGCAGTCTATCTCTCCAGTCTAGAATAGTTTCTTCAAAATCATCAAATTCATAACCGAGCATTTGCGCATACGACACATTAACCGTAGCTTTTCCACTTTTTAAATCAAGGTCATATAAACCCTGGTTACCTGCAACGAGTGCAAGTCTGAGTCTTTCCTCTTTTTCCTGAAGCAAGCGATCATTTTTAAGATTGTTTGTTATATCTTGAAATGTACATATTACTTGTCTTAATTCATTATTTGCATTTAATTCTGGTTTTGCGTTCACTAAAAGCCAGACTCTATCTTGTGTCATAGGTCTAAAAACACCCATAACTACATCGTTAACCGTTTTTCCAGTTCGAATGCAAATAGATACTGGATGCTCCTCTCCGGGAAAGTGAGCCCCGTCTTCGTGAATTACATTCCAATCTTTGTCGAAAAATGTTTTCCCTTGTAGTTGATTGGAAGTAAGTCCCAAAAGATTTTCTGCTGCCGGGTTATTCAGTATTATCCGTGCATTCAAATCCTGTACAATAACACCAATTTCAAGGTTTTCAATCAGAGATTGGAAACGAACTTCAACATTTTTTATTTCTTTCTCGTGATTTTTTCTTTCTGTAATATCCCGTGCAATCACTAATATGGCAAAGGAGCCGTTAAACTCAATTGGATTTGCAGAAATTTCTACATCAATTGTAGTTTT
>JANMOF010000305.1:0-3525 GCA_031368925.1 Leptospiraceae bacterium | reverse complement strand
CAAGTCTGCTTTTAGGTCTTACCATTACTTTAAACCTGAGAATGCTTCGTTTTATTTAGACGAATATTCTTTTTTGAGTAATGTCAAAGCGTATGGGCTGGAATCATTTGCCAGTGACGTACGAGAGGAGTCATTTTTTATCGGGTCTAGCGGGGAAAGTAAAACTGCTATTAGCCCCTTAACTGAGTCTTCGACTAAAGAATCCTGCCACAAATCAACTAAAACTTCTCATCCTAAAAAAGCTATTGTGAGGAAAGTAATCAAGCAATTAATTTCGCAACAAGTCTAATGGTGTTTTACCATCCTCATTTTTTGCATTTACATCAGCTTTGTTTGCAACCAAAAGTTTTGCTATTTCTAAACTATTAACATAATGCAATGGAGTATAATCGTGTTTATCTCTTGCATTCACATCTGCGCCTCTTTTTAAAAGATCCTTAGCAACATCAATTTCACCAGATTTCGATGCAGTATGCAAAGGAGTTCTACCTTCATCAAATATATTAATTTCAGCTACAGTCTGATCTTTATTTAATTCAATATTGCTCTGTTTTGACGTTTCACGTATCATCGTTGTTTCTTCATCGGAAGTCGCCGTACAGTTAAGAATAAAAAGAAGGAATAGGATAATCGTTATTAGTTTAATTTTCATAGTTTTAAGTTGTTTTACACTAGAGTTTTGTAAAGACTATTTTTTAGCCATAAAGCCCCTATTACAATGAAAGAAAAAAGTTTTTTCAAAAAAAGATATTTTCTATGTAATTTGACAAATGCTAACCTCTTACTTAAAGGTATTATTGTCCTTGTTTTAGGACTTTAATATTTGCAAATATTTTTTCAATTATCTTCCTATTTATAAACGGGTCAAAATTATTCCTCCATAAATCATCTTCAAGGATAATATCAATTTTACTTTCAATTAATTCTTTTAGTTTTTTAGATTGATAAGTATGCTCCATCTTTCTTTTAAAAAATTCTTCAACTGCGTTTTCATTTTGCTCCAAGTCACCGTCTATTAAGTGATAATATTCTTCTTTGCCAGCATAATTATCAAGAATTAAATCCTCATTTCTTCTTTTTGTCCAGAGTTTAATAATTTTTTTATCTATAGGTAAACTAAATTCAGGCGATTCAAAATTCTTGAGATAGTTTATCTTTGGATTAAAAATAAAACCAGGAAAATAAGTTAATTCATCCCAATAACCATTTTCGTGCGTAAAACATCCGCCAATTAATATTTTCTTTTTATATTTCAAATATTCACTTTTAGTAAATTCGTAATAGGTTGAGATAATCGCTTGAGCAAAGTCAGGGTAATCTAACAATAATTGAATATTTTCATCCAAATAGTTAGAAGTGGTTATAAATTCAAAAATACGCGAGTAGTAATAACATAAAGACTCTGATTTAATTACAACAATATTTTCCAAATTTGATTTTGCCTTTTTTGAAAAATTGTACGAACCAGTAATTACTATTTTTTCATCAATAAGCATAAACTTATTATGAAGAAATTTACTACTGACTTTTTGTTTAATTATGATACCTAATTCATCAAATTTAGGTTTATAATCTAAAAAGTAATTTTCATTTATTTCGTTGTCATCTACAACGATTTCAATCTCTACTTTTGAACTCTGTCTCTTTTTATCTAAGATACAATTTTTTAAATCGTTACTAGTAAACCAAGCCATTGCAATCTTAATTGATTTATTGGAGTCACCAATCATTTCTATTAGCTTCTTTTCAATACCTGTAAAGTATGCCTTAGTTTCTTCGTTCATTTTCTTAATAGCAAAGTCAATTTATAATTTGCGTATATCATGTACATTATTTGAAACAAAAAAAATCATTGAAGTAATATGCCACATACTGGTTTTAGTCTATTTTTCATTATCCCAAAATCCCAACCACGGCTAATCACAATTTATCCAACTCAAGAAGAAACCAATTAAGCAAGTCAAACGCACGCTTGGGATCTACTGTAGCTGAGGGTGGGTTGTCTATTTTCTTTCCATGAGCAATCCAATTTCTATATTTATTAATTTGTTTTATATCTCCTAGCTTTCGAGGATCAAGGACTGGATTGAATAAGTCTATTAATTCGTTCATTTTCCAGCGATCAATTTCTTTTTTCGACAATTCATTCATGTTTTCTACAATTTGCGAATCTAAAGTAGAATTGTAGGTTGAAAATTTTTGAATAACAAATTCCCGTAGACTTTTCTCAAAATAAGAATACAGTGCAAGGATCATTAGATCATCCAAATCAGCTTGAGCACTATCCAAGGAGGATGTAACAGAATCTATTCGCTCATTAGCAATAGAAGTTTTTTGATAAAGATCATTGTAATTTTTAAATACTGAACGTTTTGTGATTTTAATTGAGTCTTTTATTAAAGTGTAATTCTTATAAATTTGGTCTAACATAAAACCTAGTTAACTTTTTCAATTAAACTAATAAATAATTTCTCAGTTAATTCTTGCGCTTCCCCTGCTAGTCGATTATCAATCCAATGCCAACCTTCTTTAATCGATTCATAGTCAGATGTAATAGGTGAACTCATGCCTGAAATGGTAACCTGAGTATGTGGTCCACCTTCCCTCAGATACACAATTACTTCAGATCCAGATTTTCCAACTAAATCTAATCTCCCATAAGCGGCTATAATCCATATACCACCTGGAATGAGTTCGACTACTTTGTCTTCTCCGCTCAGAATAGTTAATTTTTTTGTCTGATAGTCTCCACTCATCTCCTCACGCCGAGTAATACCGATTTCATTACATTGTAACAAATCAGAATAATTCGCTAGCCATTTTTTGACGTCCGAATATAATTCTTGAATTCGATTATTATATAATGTTATTTCATTATCTATTTGTTCTTTGGAAATAGAATCTACTTTCATATTTTTATTCCTTCTTTAAAAAATAGTCACTCTATAAAGATGCGAAACTACTACTCTCTGGTATTATTAGCTGCCATTTTATAACATTTAAGCAATCTTGTCCATAGAAAAATACCAACCTTAGATACATCTTTCTGTATACTGAAACTGCAATTTAAAATTGCCAACCCTCGTTCACCGTTCGATCACGCTTCGATCATCGTTCGATAAGGAGACCTTCGGAGACAAATACAGATCATATGGTAAAGGACTGCTTATCTTCGTTTGAGCGAGGTAATTCATTTAGAAAAAGGAATTCTACAGAGAGATTAGACAAAAACTAAAACTGTCCTAACTTTTCAACGGATAAGAGTATTTTACTTTTAGGTGCAATGTGAAAAACTAAATCCTCGCCAGGTTTATAGCTAACGTATTGCGAGGCGTTTATAGAAAGTTTTTGCTTATTCTTGAGAATCCAATAATAACTAACTGAATTTTTATAAGACCTTTCTTCGGTTTTTTCAATTTGGGAATTGACAATTTCCTTTTGCTTACTGGCAAAATCCGTTTTGAAATTGTTGTAGGGAGGATAAATTGCAAAATAAATTACAGAAATATCTAAAACAAGAACCAT
>JANMOF010000293.1:0-3678 GCA_031368925.1 Leptospiraceae bacterium | reverse complement strand
GAAAACAAAAATAGTTCCCGACTCCAAAAGTAATATAAACTTTTACTACGCCTTTTTGACTGACAATTTTAATGGTATGGGTATTGACTTGCCTGGCAACAAGAAAGCCTGCCTGCCCTCCGTACGACTTCGGGAGGCGGGCCTGATAAGCAGAAGAAATGTATGAAGACTAAATTTAAGGACTTAATAACTTCGGTGGATATTATAAACACGTTGCACGGTGGTGTAAGTGAGCCGTTTCTTTCTATTCGCGAACTATCCGGTGGCAGAGAGATGCGTGTGCGCGTTCCGGGTGTGGAGAAAGAAGCATTGAAGACAGAAATCATTAACAATCAATTATCGATTTTCTATTTGATTCCCATTTATTCGTCTGGTAAACTGATGCACCTGCCGCAGGTAATCTACAACCAACCTATACCTTATTTTATAGATGCCAATAAAATTGAAGGTACGTATGAAGAGAATGAACTGGTGGTGGTACTTCCGTTTAATGAATTGTCAGGTGGGTATAAGCGGAAGATTAAAATTGTTTAGGTAATGTTGATAAAACGTAGGGATCTGCTGAGTTCTCTCCCACGTGTGCAAACGAAATTAAGAAACCGAAACTGCAATGCGGCACTGCTCCCCGCGATGGTTTATACATTTTGTTGGCAGTAGTAGGGCTCTCCTCCTTACTTCATTTGTATCCGTGTCTTTTGCCTCTCGTTAATGTTATACACTCTTCATTAATCATTCGTGCGGTAGCATTGACTTCATTGTCGGCTTACACCAAACTGACCACACTCTTTGGCTGGCTTTGGATGTGAGTTGAATGTGCGGCTAGGCAATGTGAGTGCGATTAATGTAGACAATTGTCCGTTGTACAAACGTCTACACTGATCGACATTTACGCTATGGCCGATATAAAAAAGAAGTTAGGTAAAAGGGTAAAGCAATTACGACAAGAAAATGGATTGTCACAAGAAGCTTTAGCTCACTTAGCAGAGTTAGATAGAACTTATATCCCAAGCATTGAAAAAGGTGAAAGGAATATTTCACTTGAAGTTATTCAAAAACTGGCTAGTGCTTTCGAAATGACGATAGGTGAGCTTTTAAAAGGAATAGACTAATGAGTATTAAAGAAGCGGAAAATCTACAGATAAAATTGCAGGCAAGTTTGAATAAACTTATTGGATTAATTGGAAAAATCCCAATTGGTTCAAATGCTCAATTTCCTTACGGATGGGGAAATGCTGCAAAAGGAAGAACTGTATGGAGAATACTTGAAGAATTGATAATTCAGAATATCAAAAGGAGTCATAATGATATAGGAATTTCAAAAATAACGCCTTCTAGTTCGGAAGTTTCAATTCATGACTTTCTCGTTGAGTTAGACGGAGAAACAAAGCCTGTCTATGTAAATATTAAATCTGCAGTTTCAGGCGGGAAAATCCAGAAGGATGATATTTCTAAAGGTGAAGGTCTTTTAAGATTTTATGAGCAAGAGGTTGATAGACATTTTTTTATCGGCACTTTTTTCTTAAAATTTAATGATGACATGTCAATTGAAATTAAAAAGTGTATTGTTTTTCCGGTTGCCTGGATTCCAGATGTATATATTAATCCCAGTAATAATGGGAACTTACAATCAAGTAAGTACAAAGACTTAGCCACAGCTGTAAAGAGAACAAATTCTGAATTCTTTGAAGTCTTTAAGGAAGCACTCGCGGTGGCACGAAAAAAAAGAGTCGAAAAAAAGTAAAAGCGGCTAAGAAGAAGCCAGCTAATTAAAACTGTAGCCAAGAAAGTAGCAAAAAGGCAAAATTAGACCCTTGATTGAAGGTTTGATGCGAAATTTAGTATTTCTGCTTTGGTAGTATCTGAAATATTTAATTCATTAAATATAACCTCATCAATTTTTTTAATTATTTCCCCAATGTCTTTAGGAGATACTCTATCAGAAAATGCCTTTTTTGCAATAATGCTCAACTCGTTTTTTAAATCAGGGGTTAAATCAATAACCGGAATTTTTGAAACATAGCCTGAAGTAATCATATTGGAACGGATTAGTATTCCTCTAACGATATAAGTTACTAGGCTACTATTTAGGTATGCTAGCAGCCACCATATATCGAATTCTCTGTCACAAAAGATATTTGCATTAACTCCGTAGGTTGAACCCTTTGGAAGATAGCAAGCACCAAAAGGTAAGCCCATAGATGAACATGTAATTCCTTCCTTTAACATAAAGCCTTTATTTCTTACCATGAAGCTCTTGACTTCTTTGTCGTATTTGAGATAGTCATTAGTTAGAAAACCATCTTGCTCACAGAAAAATTTACGTGAACCAGGATTTTTATAAAATGGAATTTCAAATCCTTTTCTCTTTTCCCTAACGATATATTTAGCATCCTCACCTGTAGAAATACCAGTTATGCATTTAAATATTTCACCCACTCGTGGATAAGTAAACAGACTCTGAATTTCTGAGGGGATATCAATAACAAATTCAAATTCATTATCGCCACTTCTACTGATAATTTGTTCGAGTTCTGTTTCAATAAAGCTTTCTTCTTCAAGCTTTTGTTTTAGTTGGTCTTTGCTTTTTGGTCTATTTAAGGTTCTTACTTGCTTTTGGTACTGCTTGCCTTTTTGAAGAACCATTATGCACGTTCTAACATCAGCCTTTTGATCCCAAAATAAATCAGTTGGACAAAGAAGGAGGTAATGAATTGAGCAATCATTAAGAATTTGAGCCCGTAGAGGATTATGCATTCGGGCAGTTAAAAAACTATCAGCACTTATAATGGATATAACTGCACCTTCTTTTGCGCTATCAATGATCGCTGAAATAAACATCGAATACATATTATGCACTCCGATATTTCCAAAAACATTATTAAGTTCTTTTTTATTATTCCTTATATAATCAATTTCATGACAATTGTAGGGTGGGTTCGCGATGTAATAGTCATATTTTAGGTTTATTTTCTGGTCAAAAATTAATTCTGATTTAGACCTCTTGTACCGTGAGATAAAATCGTCTAGAATAAATTTACAATAAAAATAATCCCCGTGATTATAAACATCAATTCCATCAATCTCTATGTTAGCTTCATACAAGTCTTTAATCATTTCTTGTTTACCAACACAAGGGTCAAGGGCTAATTTTCCTCTATGATTGATTTTGAGCATTGCTTTGGTCATGAAACTTGAAACAAAGCTTGGAGTTGAATAATAACCCAACTCGCGTCTATCTATACCACTATCTAGTAAAATTGTCTTTTCAAATCTGCCCATTCTTAAATGATTTAAGATACTTTAATTTTTTTTCGGCAACCTTGAGTGCTTTTGTGGCACACTCCTCTTCAAAGATTTCATAAGCAATTTTTTCACTTAGAAATTGTATCATTAATTCTTCCCTGTCAATTTGAAGTATTTCAGAAAGTTTATTGATATTATCTTTATTAGGCTTCCTTTCACCCTTTTCAATTTTACTTAGAATTGCTTGGTCTATGTCTAAATATGCGGCAACCTGTCTTAGTAAGAGATTCTTTTCTTCTCTTTTTGATTTTAGTAGTTGCCCTAGAGTTACCATTTGAATTATTCTACTTGACATTATTTGTCAAATATAAATATTCAAACTTACTTGTCAAGTTGTTTTTGGATTATTTGTACAGGGTTTGGCTCTTGGCTTGG
>JANMOF010000287.1:0-9264 GCA_031368925.1 Leptospiraceae bacterium | reverse complement strand
CAGGTTTGCGCCCAGAAAAAATGCGATCTGTCGAAGTTGGTTTTGGATATCGATTTTCAGAACGTTATTATATTCATATAAATGGGTATTATAATAATATTACTGACCTCATCATTCAGTTAGAGACAAATGAGTATAATCCGAATATACCGGGAGCCTTTTGGACACAAAACCAAAACGTCGGAGCGGCTAAAGTCTATGGCTCTGAAATTTCTACGGACTTTCAATTTACTTCTTATTTAAAACTCTTTATGAGTTACACTCATAGCCAGGGGGAATATTATTCTATGTATGGTTTTGCATCTTCTCCATCTACGCGAGGGCGCGTGGGGGATGAAGGCTTCAATGATGTTTTAGGAAATCAAATTGGTAAATCTATTGTTCCCCAAACTGGCAAGATGCCAAACATTGCTCCTAATAAATTAAGTGCAGGAATTACCTATCATCTACTCGCTAATATATCGATTCACACTGGGTTAAATTATGTAGACGTTAGGCGAACCGTCGCAACTAATCCCGAAAGAGCTGTGCCTGCTTATAAAATGCTGCATCTCAATTTTCGATGGGAAGATTTTTTTATAGTCGGTATGTTTTTGCAAATACAAGTTCACAACGCTTTCAACGATTTGAATTTTGATCCAGGAATCCGAACGGCTACGGGTGGTTACTATCCAACAATGATTCCATTAGAAAAACGTAATATATGGTTTACAGTCGGGTATAAGTTTTAAGACAATGATAAAAAATTTAAAGAATCAAATGATACGCTTACGAACTATATACTTCTTTTTAATTTTATTATTTTTAAATTATTCTCTCCTACCACAATCTGAATCTAAACCTGATGATGAAAAAAAACAGAATAAATCTGAAACCGAAAAACTCTACAAGGAACTAGATGACATCGATGACAAACGTGAAACAGTGCAGCGTAAAATTCAAGAATTGGAAAAAAAATCAAATACGAATCCTAAATTTGAAAATGGGTACGAGCAGAAAATAAACGAAGAGGCTTTCTTTAAACTAGAAGATACTATTGTAATTACAGCAACTAAGCGTGAGCAAAAGATTACTGATGCTCCTTCTGCCATTTATGTTATAACGGATAAACAAATCCGAGAGAGAGGATATAGATGGTTATCCGATGCACTCCAAGATGTCCCCGGCTTCGACATCCAACATACCTATGGTCAATATCCGATTTTATTTCATCAGAGAGGAATTGTTGGAAATAATCAGCGCACACTTTTTTATATCGACGGGATTCCTGACATGGGAATCAGTGAGCAGTCAGTTAGAGCGGGTAATACACAATTTCCTCTTCAAAATGTAAAACGTATTGAAATTCTTGCAGGTCCTGCTGCTGCGCTTCATGGCAGTAGTGCATTTAGTGGTACGATTAATATTATTACTAAAGATGGAAAGGGGGATCCGGGCAGTAGTGTTGATTTTATGTATGGAGCATGGGAGAGCGGGTTTAGGAATCCAGGTTATGCTGCAAATTTTTCTACGCGTGGAAGAGGAAGATATGATGGCTCTTTTCAATACAGCGTGAACGGATATTTTTATAAAACACAGGGAGCAAATTTCGGACAGAACGAGCATTTAGATAAGCGAAACATTGATCCAAATGATGCAGCCTATGCAATTGAATCAAAAGCCTGCGGTGGAGTCTGTCGCCCCGATAGTAATTCAGTGGGCTATTATTGGTCTCCTAAATACACAATGTCTGCAACTGATACTTATAATGTAACTGGAAAATTTAGCAAGGGCGGCTTTCGATTTCAAAGCATCAACTGGCAATACCAACAGGGAGCGGGCACTACGAATAACGGCACGTTTGTTTCTGATTTTCACGAGAGAGGTTATGAAACTGGAAATTATGATGATAGAAATAATGCTCGCCTCTTAGGTGGTCTGCTTTATAAAATTAAGCCTAATGGTTCGCGGGGAAGTGTTGTAAACACGCGGCAAAATGCTATTAGCTCAGGCTACCTTTACCGCTTTAACGAAAAATTAAATCTTGATTCTGAATTAACTATTCGTCAGACAGATGTTATCAGTTCCACTTTCAATGAAAATCTGAATAAATCAGGTACCAATTCAGAATATCGTCCGGGTGAATTCACATTAGCCACATTTTCTAGACCCGATTTTTCGTATGCAAGTAAGCAAACTCTGCAATACAATCCCAATCCAAGACTTTCCACCACTGCTGGTTTAGAATTAAGCTACTTTAATATGCCAAGGGGAAATTCACCTGTAACCGCAGTAGAGAGATTTGAAATTAAAAATACTGGAATTTATGTACAACAAACTTATCGTCCTCTTCAAGATTTGAATTTTACCGCCGGGTATCGTTATGATTATAATACAGTTTTTCATCATATTCATACTCCTCGACTTGCGGCAGTTTTTAGTGTAACAAAAGATTTTACTATTAAAGCACTTGTAGGAGCTGGTTTTAGAGCACCCACCGGGCAAGAAATGTTTGCCGCTTCTGCCAGTAGAAAAATAAATCCAGATCTTAAACCGGAGAGACTTAAGTCTGCCGAACTGGGATTTGGCTACAGGTTTTTAAGTAAGTACTACTTATCTGTAATGAGCTACTATAGTACTATTGCAGATATTATCATTGATGCCGAAACGGCAGAGGCAAATCTCGGAAGACCTGGAACCAGGTTTACGCAAAATCAAAATATCGGTGGAGCTAAAATATATGGAACAGAGATTTCTAATGATATACAGGTAACAGATAAGTTAAAAATATTTTTTAATTACACATTCAACCGAGGGGTATATACTGATATACTCGGGGCGACTCCTTCTACTCAGGGAAGAACTGGCGACGATTATGTGATTGATGTTTTCAATAAAGTAATGAAGGCGAATGCTGTTCCTGATACAGGACCTATTCCGGTTATCGCTCCTCATAAGGCTAATGCTGGTTTTACTTACTATGTTCTACCAAAGCTATCACTTCATATCGGGTTAAATTATATGGACGTAAGAAGAAACCCTTCAACCAATCCAGTAAAGATTGCAAATTCTTATGTAACGGGTAAACTAAATATCCGCTGGGAAGATTTCTTGTACGAAGGATTATTTGTGCAGATGCAAGTTTATAACCTTGCAAATGAACAGTACTTTGATCCGGGATTTAGAAATGGAAATGGACAAGCAGTTCCAACACTACTTCCATTAGAAAGACGTAATATATGGTTTACGGTTGGATATATTTTTTAAACAAGCCAGGAGCTTATATGAGACCTAATTCAATTCTAATCCTATTATTTTTTATTTTTATCTATAATCCATTATTTTCACAATCAAAAAATGCAGATGAGCTTTCCAATAAGAAAGACCGGTTGGAAAAAGAAATAGAAGATCTAAGCCAAAGAAAAGAAAAGTTACAGGAAGAAATTAGGGAGTTGGATGAAAAAAAAGAAGGTATATCCAATGACAGGGAAATTTCTAAAGTAAATAAAAAAAAGACAATTAACGAAGAGGATTTTTTTAAGGTAGAGAATAACATAGTAGTAACCGCTTCTAGAAAAGAACAAAAAATTTCGGAGGCGCCAGCAGCAGTTTATGTTATTACTGAAAAACAAATTCGTTCCAGAGGCTATAGAACATTAGTCGATGCTCTGCATGATGTCCCCGGTTTTGATTTTCAACACACGTATGGAGTTTATCCCGAGCTAGTTCACCAGAGAGGATTCATTGGAGAAAATAACAGAACCTTAATTTATATAGATGGGATTCCAGATAATAATATGAATGATTTTGTTCCTTATGGTGGAATGCGTTTTCCATTGGATAATGTAGAGCGCATTGAAATCGTATCAGGTCCTGCATCCGCATTATACGGAGCAAATGCGTTCAATGGAATTATTAATATTATTACCCGCGATGGAAAAACAAAGCCCGGAAGTCATGTCTCTGCTACTTACGGGGCATGGGAAAAGAAAGCTAGTAACATTGGTGGAGCAATGAGCTTTTCTACAAGAGGCAAAGTAGGATTTGGCGAAGATGTAGTTACTTATAGCGTTGGCGGCTACTACTATAAAACCGACGGACCTAATTTGGGAAAAGCAAATCGTCTAGATAAACCAAATTATAATCCGAATGATGCTTCTTACGGGGTTGAATCGAGACAATGCGGTGGGACATGTATTCCTAATGATAAATCTGTGGGTAGATACTGGTCGCCTACGTATAATAATTCGAAAGAGGATACTTATAATTTGACTGCGCAATTTACTAAAGGGAATTTTCGATTTCAAACGGTTAATTGGCAGTATCTGCAAGGAGAGGGAACTTTCGGAAATGGAACCAATCAAATAGATACTTACCAGAGGGGACTTGAATCAGATAGTTATGATCTAAGAAATAATATCAGACGAATTGGAATTGCAAAAGGAGTTGCCTCTTCACAGGGTTATCCCGGCTCGCATTGGGATACAAAAAGTAATAGTCTTCGGACAGGTTACCTATACAAATTTTCTCCAAAGTTAAATTTAGATAGTGAACTAATTACTCGTTCTACTCAAATATTAAGTTCCAGTGGAGAGTCATATCCTAATACGGCTGACACAGGAGCCTATTATAGAACGGGAGATTTTACCACTGCGAATAAATATTCAAGACCAGACTACGGATACCAATTAGATGAAAAAATACAGTATGAGCCAAATGCGCGTTTGTCTACAACGTTCGGAATGATCGGGAGGCATTTCGTATTAGCCAAAGATTTTGGAAGCCAGGAAAGGGTAACTTATAATACTTACGGTGTTTATCTTCAGCAAGTGTATAAATTAGGGAGTTACATCTCATTTACCGGTGGATATAGATATGATCTGAATACGATTTATGGCAAAGCATCGACACCCAGGTTTAGCATCATATGGAATCCAATTGAGAACCTAACATTTAAGTTTTTAATTGGAACAGGATTTAGAGAGCCTACAATTAAAGAATTATATGGATTTACCGCTCAGAGAAAACAAAGTCCAAATTTACAACCGGAGCGTCTACGTTCTTATGAAATTGGTGCAAGCTATCGGTTTTTAAAAAGATTTTATATTTCTACGCATAGTTACTATAATAGGATTACGAATTTAATATTAGAAACTACTACCAGGGATTCGACACCAATCAATGGAATTTCTCCATCCGGTGGTTCCTGGCAGCAAAACCAAAATTCCGGGGATGCTAAGGTGTATGCGCTCGAGTCAAGTTTTGATTTTCAGTTTACTCAGAGTTTTATTTTAAACTTTAATCATACTTATTCAAAAGGATATTATGACAATCTTCCCCGCGCTCAAAGCACTTCTCCTTCTTCGTATGGAAGGGAGGGGGATAATCCGGCGAACGATTTATTTTTGTTTGGATTTAGAGAATTAACCGGTGTTACCATTATCCGGAGCAACGGTCCGATTCCAAATATACCTTTGCATAAAGCCAATATCGGCTTTACCTGGTATCCATTGGAAAATCTTTCTTTTTATTTAGGTGCAAACTATGTCGATATACGTCGCACAAGATCTACCAATCCAGAGAAGGCTATACCCGGCTATACTATGCTTAAAGTAAATATTAGATGGGAAAATTTTTTCACCGAAGGAATGTTTTTACAATTTCATGTAAATAATTTTGGGAACGAACAATTTTACGATCCGGGAATTCGTGCGGCTAACGGGTATTACTACCCCACACGACATCCTTTAGAAACTAGGAATTTTTGGCTAACAGTGGGATATAATTTTTAAATATATATAAACTTAGTCCTAATTGTAAAAAAATTTGAAGTAAAATTATTTTTTGTTTACAAATCAGAAATTTATTATTTAAAATAGAGAGGGACTTTTGAGTAATAAATTAGAGTTGCTGAAAAATTGACTGTCAGTTCGAGCGAAAGTCGAGAACTACAAAACTAAAAGCGTAATTTATTAGCACTTCTCGACTGCCGCTCGAAGTGACATTATTCAATCACATGAATTTTTCGGTAACTCTAATAAAGAGATCTTTGAATATTAATTTATAAAGGAAATAAATTTAGATGAATAATTCACAACAACTAGATTTTAAATTGGTTGAATCTATTCTACAAGCAAACTCAATAGAGAGTTTGGATGTGAAAGAAATTTCAAAGTTATTTCTAAATGAAACGTCTATTTCAAATTTTAAACCCGAGTCTATTTTTCAAATTGATCCCCGGAATGGGGAAATCATTGTCTATAATTCCTCCCGGGCAACTCGTCCGAGCTCTGGTGCAGAGGATAAAGAAGAAATAAAGAAAGCGATTGAAAATTGTCCTATTTGTCTTGGTAAGACAACGGGGATAATGGATATTAAACACTTAAGTGAAGGATTTAGTTTTATAAATAAAAATATGTTTCCAATTTTTTTTCCTTATGAAAACGATCCTTCGAATAATTTGGGAACTGTGTCGTTTGGTCTTCATTTCCTTCAATGGACCTCGTCTTTTCATAATAAAGACTGGCACAATATCCCGCATAAAGATGCTAGTATTGTATTATCTAGATTAGCCGCTCTTGAGAAAAAACTTTTATTGGAATCCTTTGATAATATGCCAGGCTCTTTATCTTCTTCTCAGGATAAGCCTACGTATGGTTATGTTTCGATTATAAAAAATTTTGGTAAAGCAGCAGGAGGCTCGCTTGCGCACGGACATCAGCAGATTGTTTCTTCTAATATAATGCCAAAACAATTTTTCAATAACTGGAGCTTTTACGAAAGGCGCGGAATGCATTTTACAAAATTTTTATTGAATGAAAATCCAGAGGATCTTATTGTAAAAGATTACGGTAAAGTAGTATTACTCGTTCCTTATTTTATGAGACGACCATTCGATATGCTTTTAATTGTAAAAGATACCTCTAAAAAATTTCTGCATGAATTAGATGAGGAAGAGTTAGAAACTGTAGCGAAAGCCTGGCAAGAGGCTACTCGCATTATACTTCTTATCTTACAAAAACTCAAAAAAGAAGAAGCGTATAATGTCACGGTAAATAACGGTCCCGGTGCTGGTCTTTATATTGAGTTTTTGCCATTCACTCAACTCATTGGTGGGTATGAAAAAATCGGTCTCTGGGTTTGTCAGGAAAGTCCTTTTAAAGCAGCCGAGACGTTAAGAGATTTTATTACGAATCTTGAATCTATTTGAATTAGGAACGAGACATTGGATTGACAATCTAAATCTTTTTGTGCAAGGTGAATTTCTACAGGGTAAAATCATCAAAACTATCAAAATCCAAAATGTTAAAAAATCCTATAACTTCGGGAAAAATAAAATCGAAGTTCTAAAAGGAATTAATGCAGAGTTGCCGCTTGGTAGACTAGTGACTCTCATGGGACCTTCGGGTTCTGGTAAATCTACACTCATGCATATTCTTTCTGGAATAGATAAGCCGGAAGAGGGGAGCATATTTGTAGGAGACGAAGAAGTATCTGCTTATTCGGAAGCAGAGATTACCCAATACAGAAGAAAAAAAATCGGAATCATATTTCAATTTTTTAATCTAATGCCCTATCTATCTAGTGTGGAAAATGTATCTTTGCCGCTGTATCTTGCAGGAAAGGGAAAGAAGGAAGCACATAAATTGGCGAAGGAATCTTTGTCTCTCGTTGGACTCTCCGAAAGATTTACCCATAAACCCTATGAACTTTCCGGTGGGGAACAACAACGAGTAGCCATTGCCCGCTCCATTGCAAACCGCCCCGAAATTATTTTTGCTGATGAGCCGACTGGAAATCTGGACACGGAAAATTCCAATCACATAATGGAACTCCTAATGCATTTGCAAAAAGAACGTGGGTTTACAATTGTAATGGTAACGCATAACAGTGAGATAGGCGCAATGGGTGATATTCAACTTAAAATGAAAGATGGTAGATTAGCGTGAACCATCGCCTAACGTATTTATTTCTAGTCGAATACTTTCGCACTCATAAAGTAAAAACTTTTTTTTCTCTTCTGGGAATTGTTCTAAGCGTTGCTTTATTTGTCACAACTACTTTTAACGGAGAAAGGGCAGAAAAGACTCTTGTGGACTTCTCACTCGGTTACTTTGGAGACAAGTATCATGCTAAAATAAAAAACCTAAATGATAGAATTGGAATTGATGACTCTGTGATCGAAAAAATTTTCTATGATGAAGATCTTCGTTTTATCGAATCAATCCATCCGCGGATTCAAAAATCTGTAACTATTCCTTTTGAATTAGAAAATATAAGCAATGTAAGCGGCATAAGCGTTGTTTACCAGGGAATTGATTTTATAAAAGAAGCTTCCGATTTTCGTAATCAAGTTAAAGGTTGTGAAACTCCTGCTTGTAAAAATGGAGAGGCAAATACTTTCATTAGCTCCGCACTTTATGAAAAGATTGGTAAGACTAGTTTTTCTTTTGTGCAGGATGGAAAAACTTATTTTGTAAAAGATGCGCAGGTTCTAGATTCAGAGGGTGGAATTTTTATTTTAGAAGATTTAGTCTTGGTAAAAGAACGATTTGGACTAGTAAATTACAGCTTCTTATTACTTGTTACGTCTCCTCTTAGTTCTCAAGATTTGATAAGTTTAAAGACTCGCTTGCATTCTATTGACCCTGGCTTGGATATGGAAACAGTAGATGAGATAAAAGCGAGGGCGGCTAATGTACTTAAGTCGTTTCATCTGAACCTAATTATTATTTCTATGATTTCAGTTCTAATTGCATTCTTTATGGTTTCTAATACTATGAGTGGAATCTTTATTAACCGCAAGAGAGAACTCGGAATTTTGCGCTGCCTGGGAACAAGTAGAGGAGAGAATCTTTTTTTATTTCTTATGCAATCTTTGATACTAGGCATACTTGGAACTTTTTTTGGAATCCTTCTTGGCGCATTTTTTTCCAAGTATTCCTTTTTTAGCGGTGAATCAACATTAACCGATATGAATCAGTCGATTTCCTATTCTAGAATTCCGATGAAAATTATTTTAGCAAGTTCTGTTATCGGAGTGCTTGGGGCTCTACTTTCCGGATTATTTCCTGCTATCCGCTCTTCGAGATTACAGCCAATTACGATTGTCCGGGAAGATCCTAATCTAATTCAAAGCTTCAATTATAAATTAGTATTTTATTTTGGGATAGGGATAATTATGATTGCTTACATTTTATCAAATATAAAAATAAATTCTTCCATTCCAGTATTTGGACTTCTTGCTATTGGTTTGATTATTTTGGGGCAAACACTTTGTTTTCC
>JANMOF010000267.1:0-6214 GCA_031368925.1 Leptospiraceae bacterium | reverse complement strand
CAGTAAAACAGTAAAGACACAGTCAGGAAGAAATTTTCATCGCTGGATCGGGTTTGGTCCTTTTCAATTACAACCGAGTGAGTTTTGTAAGATTGCAGTTTTGATTTATTTGTCCGCTTTTTTTGTAAAACTAAACCATATCCATGAAAAAACCATGAAGACATATTTGATTCCAGGTGCTGCACTTGGAATTATTCTGATTTTGATTATGCTTGAGCCAGCACTCGGAACTACTTTACAAATTACTTCGATGATTCTTGCACTCATTTTTCTAAATGGATTTCCCGTAAAGAAATTAGTATTAGGTTTTTTATCTGCCCTTCCACTCATTGTATTTTTAATTTATAGAGTTGGATATTGGAGAAAGCGAATCGAAGTCTGGCTAAATCCTTACAGTGATAAAGACGGAGACGGATTTCAATTGTATTCTTCTTTTCGTGCCTTCATGGAAAGCGGCTGGTTTGGAAATCAAATCTCTACAAGTCATTCTCATCGATCTCTGCCGTACAACCATACGGACTTTATAATGGCAACTTTCGTGCAAGACTATGGCTTCATCGGGTTTTTAGTTTTACTTTCCCTATTTACTTTTTTAATCCTGAGAGGATTTTCGCTTGTCAGAAGAGTAAATGAGCCGTTTGGTTTCTTATTAGGGTCTGGAATTGTTCTTATGATTAGCATACAAATTATCATTAATTTATTTGTAGTTACAGGGCTATTCCCGATTACTGGAATTAGTCTCCCTTTTATGAGTTATGGCGGCTCTTCTTTACTTACTGTTATGATTTCACTTGGGATACTAATAAATATTACGAAGAAGGAACATATTACGTGATTCGTTCTATTATCATAGCAGCCGGCGGAACCGGCGGACATATTTCTCCAGGGATTGCAATTGCAGAAAGTCTCATGGATTTAAAAAATGAAATTGGATTTGATTCGCTTGCGATTCATTCTCTAGTTCGAAACAAAGACAATCCAGATTTGCGGGACTCTCCCTGCCCTGTCATCTGGCATAATACCCCACAGATTAGTAAAAATATTTTTACTCTCCCTGTTTTATTTTCTTATAACTTTTTAAAAACGATTTTACAATTTAGAAAATTAAAAGTAGATTGTGTGATTGCGATGGGAGGATACTCTAGCTTACCCGCATTGCTCTACGCTCTTTTATTTCGTAAGAAAATTTTTCTATGTGAACAAAACCGAGTTGTTGGAAAAGTAACTAGGATTTTTAAAAAGTATGCAGATAAAATTGCATTTAGCTTTCCTCCTGTCAATATTGATGAATTTAAAAATGTCTCTTACGAAATTCCCGGCAACCCGCTTCGTAAAAAAATAATACCGGATGTAAAAACTAATGTGGGAAAAATGCAAGTTGTCAATAAGAAAGAAAAATTAAACGTTCTAGTTATGGGAGGCTCACAGGGAGCAAGGCAAATCAATAACATGGTCATAAGCTCCATGAACAATCCAGATATTTCTAAAAATTTTAGCTTTCGACTTTTAACTGGCACTTCGCTTTACGATGAAGCAAAAGCTAAGTCAGCCAAATCAGCGGATATTATCTCTTATTCGGAAAATATGAAAACTCACTATGAATGGGCAAATTTAGTAATCGCAAGATCAGGTGCAGGGGTAATTTCCGAGTGTGCGCTCTATGCACTTCCGCAAATTTTAATTCCTTATCCATATGCTGCCGATAACCATCAGGTGGCAAACGCTCAGTATTTCCAAGAGAACGCAGGCGCATGGACTCTGAATCAAAAAGATGAGAGCAATTCAAAGCTAGTAGAAATTCTACTCAGCATAGCAAAAAACAGAGAGCAATTAGTTGCAGTTACAGAAAAATCACTTAAGTGTGCCAGAGTCAATGCTGCTGTGGATACTGTGCGTTACTTCTTCAAAGAAAACGAGTAACACAAACCTTGAAAGACAAGAAGCCTTTTTTTATTGGAATGGGAGGATCGGGGATGTCCTCTCTCGCTCATATCCTACTTGATTTAAAAATTGAGGTCAAAGGATATGATAAGGCTAACAGTGATACCCTGCGTAAATTAGAGATGCGCGGTGCTAAAATTTCCCACGACCCCGATTCAGTTGACTTAGACACAATTGATTATATAGTCTACTCCAGTGCAGTAAAAGAAACCCACCCTATTTTTAAAAAAGCGCAAGATGAACACAAAACACTCGTTCACCGCTCTGAGTTACTGCACGAACTTTTTTCTAGAAAATTTTCTATTGCAGTAGCCGGCTCACACGGAAAAACAACTACCACTGCCATGACAGGACAAATTCTACTCGAAGCAGGAGAAAGACCCTCCATCATGCTTGGAGGAGAAGTCGGCATCCTAAATGATAGAGGTGGAAAATGGGATAACGGCAAATGGGGAGTATACGAATCAGACGAATCAGACGGAACTTTTCTAAACCACAAAGCAGATATAAAAATTGTAACCAATATAGACAACGATCATTTAGACCACTATAAGACAGTCGAAAATCTACACGAAGCATTTGCTAGATTCATTCATAACAAAAAAACATCGAGTGCAATCGTTTACCTCGGTGATAGTGGTGTAGAAAGTGCTATTGACTTACTTGAAGATCAAAAAAACATAATAGCCTATATAGAAACGTCACGCGCAATGTCTTCAGCAGAAAAATACCCTGAGATCAAAATAGAGCCTTTTGAAATATTTGATAATGAACTCAGTTTTTATAGAGATGGGATTCTAAAAAAGATCCGTCTTCCATTCGCTGGAGACCATTATCTAAAGAATGCCTTTGCAGCAATACTAGCTTCCGAAATCACCGGAGTGGATATTGATAAGGCAATAGAAATTCTTGCGGGGTATAATGGTGTTAAACGCAGACTGGAACACCTGGGAACCACAAATAATATCCACGTATACGATGATTACGGGCACCACCCTACAGAAATTTTAGCAGTCATCCAATCCATTAAAAGAATGCGACCGGTTGGGGCAAAGTGCTGTATCATTTTCCAACCGCATCGGTATACTAGAACAAGAGATCACTATTTAGATTTTGCAAAAGCACTAGATGATAGCGACATACTCTTATTACTCCCGATTTATTCAGCAGGTGAGTCACCGATAGAAGGAATAGCGGCGGAGCTAATCTATGATAACCTCACAAATAAAGAACGAGCTATTTTACTAACAGGCGATATAGAAAGAGATGTCCCTATCATAAAAAAATATATCCTCTCGGGGGATTATCTTGTTAGCCTCGGTGCAGGAAATGTCCGCGATTGGGCAGAGAAATTTTTAAAGTAAAAAAAAATGAACGAAGAAGAAAGCATTCATCATAAACCAAGTTCAAGCGCACAAGACTGGCATCATCTAAATTGCTTTGGCTGTGGACCGGAAAACAAGCGCGGCTTCCATGCAGATTTTCCGTTTGACCCTGATACAGGAGAAGTGAAATTTCGATTTGCGTTTGACAGATCCTATGAAGGCGCTCCCGGATTCGTACACGGCGGGATGCTTGCTGCTCTTCTGGATGAAGCACAGGGAGTGACTTGTTTTCATGCAGGACATTTTGTAATGACAGATCAGTTATTTGTAAAGTATGATAAAGCATGTCCGCTCGGAGAAGAAGTAGAATGCCGTGCTTGGATTACGATTGCAAAGAGTAGAAGACTCTATACAAAGGCTACGATCTATTCGCCGCTCACCGGAGAAATATACGCAACTTCAAAAGCTAGATGGTATAATATGAAAGAAAAAATCTACACCCGCATGTTTCACCGCTCTCCTCTAAAAATGGATCACTTAAAACATATTCTCGAACTAAACAAAAAACGCGGTAAGGAACTCAGGAAGAAACTGAGAAAGGATTTGCCACGGAGGAACAAAGACACAGAGGTTAAAGAGGGTTAGCCACAGAAAAAAGCGGTCATTGAGCGTAGTCGAAATGGCGACTTTTCTCTATTGGGTTACTTCGACTAAAACTATATTGTCATTTCGACTACGCTCAATGACCGACATTTCACAACTTCTCTACGCCTGCAAATTCCTTCATCCTAGAAATATTTCCCAGCGCAATAGACATACTATCAATATTAAATTCATCTGCGTGTTTTAGGCGATAAGCGCGCGCTTCTCCTTCTAGCATGTTCGCTGTCTTTTCCAATTGAATTCCGGCTAACACACGAGTAGCCACTTCTACTAGCTCGATAGAGAAACTATCTCTAACCTCTGAAGCGGCTACTTCTTTATAAGCGCTAACAGCTTCTTCTAAAATTGTAAAAAGATTTTGAATTCTTTTAGACGCAGGGAATTTTGAAATTTCATTTGTTAAATACTTTCTAAAATTTCCGGTTGCGCTCATTCCGGAAACCACTCCGCCAATAGCCGCCATCACTTGAATTTGTGTAGTTCCATCATAAATCGTGATTATCCTCGCATCTCGGTAGATTCTTGCAATATCGTAATCTTCTGTAAATCCAGAGCCGCCGTGAATTTGTAAAGCGTCATACGCAATACGGTTGCACATTTCCGAGCAATAGTATTTAGAAACAGGGGTTAGTAAATCGGCAAGCTTCATCCAATGGCGCACTTCTTCGTCATTAGAAATTTCTTTATCAGTCTTTCCTGCATCCCGTAAATGCTCCATGCGCCAGTAGTACATATCTACCGTGCGTCCACCTTCCAGGGTAAGGCAGCGCATAGCCATTATTTCACGCTCCATACGTCGAAGAATTTTTTTAATCGCAGGAATTTCTCCAATTGGTTTTCCAAATTGAATACGCGTTGCGGCAAAAATCTTTGCTTCTTCAAATGCGGCAGTCGCCATACCTACTCCCTGTGCCGCAATTCCCATTCGTGCACCGTTAAGCATTCCCATTGTATACCGCACAAGACCAAATCCTTCTTCGCCAATTAAAAGTGCCGGCGTATTTTCAAAAACTACTTCGCAGGTGGGAGATGCATGAAGTCCCATTTTCTTTTCGATTCCCGCCACTTGAATGTCCTTGCTTTGAACAAGGAAAAAAGATAGCCCTCTTGCCCCATTCCCGCCACTCCTAGCGAGAGTTAAAATAATTGAAGGAGTTTCGCCAAGCCCGCAGGCTTGCGTTATAAAACGTTTAGTTCCGGTTAATACCCATTTGCCATCATCCGTCTTAGTCGCCTTTGTCTTAATATTTGGAAGGTCGGATCCGTGGTTAGGCTCTGTTAGCCCCATCGCAGCACAAAACTCGCCACCTGCCAGGCGAGGAATCCATTCGTCTTGCATTTCTTTCGATGCAATTCGCTCTAAAATTTCTCCGAGATTCACACAACCAAACGCAATCGCAAAGCTAGTATCCACTCTATATATAATCTCACCCATTAAAGCGCGAACGGTAAATGGCAAACCGAGTCCACCAAACTTTCTCTGAAATCCATAAGGCTGAATTCCTGCTTCTTTAGCTTTGTTGACAGATTCAATCATTTCTTTTGGGTGTGTGACTTTTCCGTTTTCAAAGTGCGCACCTTTTAAATCCATGCTCTTTACATGCTGGGAAACAAAATTTCCTGCCACATCACCAGCCGCATCTAGAATTGTGCGGTAGTATTCAATTGCTTCTTCCAAATTATTTGGCGCTGTCGCAAACAGATCATTACCCGTTTCGGAATATTTTTTGGCATCGTTAAAATTATTTTCGTAAACTGGAACAAGCTCATTCCACGGAATAAACTTATCAAAGTGTAGTAGCATATCAGAATTAGAACTAAAGTAGTTTGACTTAATCATATATCTTTCCTTTAATCTAATTTTCAGATTATCTATCAAGTTGTAAATCTTTTTAATCGAGAAATAATTAAAATATTATAATTAAATATACCTATTAGTATATGATTTTAGTATAAAGAATAATCATTGCGAATACTATTTATTAGCTTTTTAATACTTTTGTCATTTAGTATATAAAGTTAAATTTCTGATTCTGGAAATTCCATTCATTTGCTAGGTCGCAAATCCAGGAAATGAATGGATAATAAGCATAATCCTCTTTACTTAGGCAGTAAAACTGTATCCACTACGTGTACAATTCCGTTTGATGCCGCAACAGATGCAACGATTTGGGAATTTCCATTAATTAAAGTTTTACCATCCTTTACACTAATGGTTATATTTCCACCATTTGCCATTCCAATACTTTGAAACGGAGTTTGCTGTGTCTTTTTTGTAAAACCAT
>JANMOF010000256.1:0-1539 GCA_031368925.1 Leptospiraceae bacterium | reverse complement strand
GAAGGGCGTACCGCGCGAAATTTCAACATTGGAGGCGGTGCGAAACTTGAGTATCTAATGAACAGATTGCTCCAATTAAGGCGACGGACGAGGAAAAGTCGCTGCGCAAGGAGCTAGGCTTGGTCAAATCGAGAATCGATGAGCTAAATGCAGTCAAAACGAGTTTTCAGCCAGAGGCATTCAAGCTAATCATATTGGGGGAAGTGAAAGCAGAGCGAGATAGGCTACTGAAGAGCCGAAAGGCAAGTAAGCCTATTAATTCCAAAATCCTGAATGAACTAGGTGAAGAAAGATCAAACCTAGAGAATAATGTAAAGAACATTGATGAAATTAGAATAATCATGCGGCGAAGTTTAGATAGTTGCATTCAGAGAAATTACGATAGATTGGAATCATCACCCGCATATAAAAACCATTTTGCAAGTTTTAGCTTCAAGGAAATGGCCCTTCAATTGACGCCGCCTTCTCAGCTATTCCCAATTAGCAATATTGGCAGTAAATCTAATTATATGTTTATGCATTTGTGCTTTTATCTAGGGTTACATGAGCATATGATTTCCGTTGGTCAGATGCATGTGCCACAATTCCTCTTTATCGACCAACCGAGCATTCCATATTATTCCGACAGTCTTGGCAACACTGACAAATCCAAACTTACAGATGCTTTTTCGCTACTAAACTCGTTTATTGACTACATTAGGGATGTGAAAAAAGGGACTTTCCAAATTTTCATGGTTGAACATGCCCCAAAGGAATACTGGCTCGATAATAACTTGTCTAATTTCCACACGGTCGATGAATTCTTTGACGGGAAGGGGCTTATTCCTCGCGAATTTTACCACGAGTAAATTATGAAAGACATTCATATTGGAAAAATGCAGCTCCTTATTCTACACTATGTAGGGAATAAAGGATTGGGCGATGGCGTTAGATTCTCCTCAGCAACTACCGATTTTGAGCAAGTAGAGAAACATTTCGAGTCTTTGATACGGAAAAATTTTAGATTCGAAGAAATTTACCGATTCGATTTTGCAGTAAGCCTCGAACTAAATCCAGTTTACCAGTTCATTAGGTCAATATTCAACGATAACAATAGCTTTGTGGAGCAAACCAGGAATTGCTCTCGTTTATTATATGAGAATTCCAACCATCCCAAAATTAAGGGGGGAGAATTGCATGTCGCGTATTATACTGATTTCATTGTGGATGGTGTAAAAGTTGATGCAATCGGACTATTCAAGTCAGAGAATAAGGAAGCATTTATTAAGCTGCGAACTTCAAAACAGGGCTTTGATTTAGAAAGCGACGAGGGGATGTCGATAAATAAATTGGACAAAGGATGCTTAATATTCAATATAAATATGGCGGACGGATATCAAGTTGCACTCGTGGACAACTGGAATCGTGGAGAAGACGCAAAGTATTGGAAAGAAGATTTTTTCGGCCTAGTCTCCATACGAAATGAGTTTTCTCAAACCAAAGAAGTTCTAGATATGACTAGACGATTTGTTCAAAAATACGTTTCCGAGGAGCTGGGGA